>CAZMSA010000006.1:0-53611 GCA_964568825.1 uncultured Rhizobiaceae bacterium
GGCGATATGCGCCATGTCGACCAGGAGGTGCGCGCCGACCTTTTCGGCGATGGCGGCAAAGCGCGAAAAGTCGATCTCGCGCGGATAGGCCGACCCGCCGGTAACGATGAGGTGGGGTTTGACCGCTTCGGCCTGGCGCGCCACCTCGTCATAGTCGATGAGGCCGGTATCACGCTCGACGCCATAATTGTGCACCTCGAACCAGCGCCCGGACAGATTGGCCCTGGCGCCATGGCTCAGGTGCCCGCCGGCGGCGAGATCAAGGCTCAGGACCCTGTCGCCCGGCTTCACCAGCGCAAAGAATACCGCGAGATTGGCCTGGCTGCCGGAATGCGGCTGTACGTTGGCATAGGCCGCGCCGAACAACTCCTTTGCCCGGTCGATGGCCGCCTGTTCGGCAATGTCGGCGAATTCGCCGCCGCCATGGAAGCGGTTGCCTGGATAGCCTTCCAGCGTCTTGTTGGTGAGTTGGTGGCCGAGCACGTCGAGGACGGCCCGCGAGACGATGTTCTCCGAGGCGATGAGCTCGATCTGGTCCTGCTGGCGCTGCGCCTCGCCGGCGAGCGCTGATGTGATCAGCGGGTCGGTCTCGTCCACGTGGCTGGTGAAGAATGCGCTCATGCCGGTGGTCCCACCCGGTCGGGATGGGCACGCACGAAGGCATCGAGCTTTTGCGCTTCGGCATCGATGTGGATGAGGGTGGGCATTTCGGAGAGATCGATCCCCCAGCGCCGGGCGTTGTAGAGTTGCGGGATCAGGCAGATGTCGGCGAGGCCGGGCGCCTCGCCGTGGGCAAAGCGGCCGGTCGAGGGATTGTCGAGCAGCCGTTCCACCGCTGCAAGGCCGGCGGGGATGAAGTGGCGCATCCACTCCGCTTTTGCCTCCTCGCCGCCGCCTGATATTTCGGCCGCGTGATTGGCGACCGACAGGTTGCAGACGGGATGGATCTCCATGGCGATGGCGTAGGCGACGGTGCGCAGTCGGGCGCGCTCGCCGGGCTCATTCGGCAACAGGCGGGCTTCGGGACGGGTTTCGTTGAGGTATTCGAGGATGGCGAGCGACTGGGCAAGGCGGCGGCCGTCGATGTCGAGCACCGGCACCAGCCCTTGCGGGTTGCGTGCCACATGCTCGGCGCTGCGGTGGGCGCCGGTTGTGAGATTGACCGGAACCGCCCGATAGGCGATGCTGAGGAGATTGAGGCCGATCCGCACCCGGTAGCTGGCCGATGACCGCCAGTAATCATAAAGCACAATTTCGCTCATGGGCTGTTCACTTCCGCTCTTGCCATTTCAGCAGTGTCATTCTCGGGCCTGACCCGAGAACACAAGGATCGAGGTGAAAGTCTTACCATGTGCTACTGGGTCCCCGTGTCAAGCACGGGGATGACACCGGGAAGGCGTTCACTTCTGTGTCGCATGTCTTGAATCAGCGGCGGCCGTGAGCGCTTCCTGCAGCACGCCTTGATCGCCGATGTGGTTGGCGAGGATGAGGATGAGGCGGGCGTTGATGGCATCGCTTTCCGCCTTCGAGCGGCCTTCGTGCAGGGCGATCAGCGCCGCGTAGAAATCATCGGGCCGGGCGATGTGGGCTTCGGTATTCAGCTTCGTCATGGTCATTATCCTTACCCCCGCCCGGCAGCCCGGTTGACGGCGGCGCGGACCGCTTCCTCATCGAACTTTTCCCAGCGCGCCGCCACATGCTGGTCGGGACGTATGAGGTAGAGAGCGCTCCAGGCCGTGCCCAGCCAACGATCGGCCAGGGTGCCGGTTTGATCGTCATCGGCCGAAAGCACCAGCCGCTCGACGCTGATGCCGTCGACATCGAGGTGATCTGGCGCTTCGGCATCGATGGTCAAAAGCTGGAAGCGGCCGCCCAGGCGGTCGATCAGCCAGTCGGGCCCCAGCGGGGCATCGACGGCGGACGCACCGGGACGGGTTGCGGCCGGCAGGCCTTCGGCATCGGGGCCATTGAGGGGCGAGCCATCGAGGATGCACGGGGTCGAGAGGCGCCCCGAATTGACCAGCGGCCGGGCGAAGGGGAACTTTTCCGACAGATCGAGCACCGCGTCGCGGAACAGCCGGCTGACCTCCGACTTGGGGGTGATGAAGTCGGTGGAGCGGGTGGAGTTGAGAAGGTTCTCATCGGCTGCCTTCACCCGCTCGGCATCGTAGCTGTCGAGGAGCCTTTCGGGGGCAAGGCCGGCGATCACCAGCTTCAGCTTCCAAGCGAGGTTGTCGGCATCCTGGACGCCGGAATTGGCCCCGCGCGCCCCGAACGGCGACATCTGGTGGGCGGCGTCACCGGCAAAAATCACCCGGCCATGGCGGAATTTCTCCATGCGCCGGCACTGGAAGGTATAGATGGAGACCCATTCGAGCTCGAATTTCACCTCATCGCCCAGCATTGCCTTGAGACGCGGAATGACGTTTTCCGGGCGTTTTTCCTTCTCCTTGTCGATGTCGCGGCCAAGTTGTAAATCGATGCGCCACACATTGTCGGGCTGCTTGTGGAGCAACGCCGACTGGCCGCGATTGAAGGGCGGGTCGAACCAGAACCAGCGCTCAGGCGGAAAGCCCGCCTGCATCACCACATCGGCGATGAGGAAGTTGTCCTCGAACACCCGACCCTTGAAGTCGAGGCCGAGCAGGGCACGGACGCTTGAATTGGCGCCGTCGCAGGCGATCACCCAGTCGGCTTCCAGCCCGTAGGTGCCTTCCGGGGTATCGATGGTGAGCGCCGCATGATCTGGTTTCGCCTCGATACCAATCACCTTGTTGCGGCCCCTGATCTCGATGGGCTTGCCCGCGGCCTGCAGCGCCCCGACCCGATCGATGAGGAATTTCTCGAAGTGATACTGTTGCAGGTTGATGAAGGCCGGGCGCTTGTGGCCGGCCTCGGCCATGAGGTCGAATTCGTAGACCTGGCGTTCATCGAAGAACACCCGGCCGCGATTCCACACGACACCTTTTTCGACCAGCGCATCGCCGCATCCAAGCCGGTCGAGGATCTCCAGCGGCCGCTTGGCAAAGCAGATGGCGCGCGAACCGAAACTCACCTTGTCGTTGTCATCGACCACCACCACGGGTATGCCGTGAAAGCAGAGATCGAGCGCCATGGCGAGACCGACCGGACCAGCGCCCACCACCACCGCTTGATGGCGCACCGGCGATGATGCGTCCTGGTCGCGCGAGCGGCGGTAGGGATAAAGCGGCGTTTCGAAAATCCGCGTCATGGGCGTCTTTCAGCCTTGCAGGTCGCTCCACATTTGGCGGTCGCGCTCGGCCGTCCAGATGCGCGGGGTGTCGATATCGCGGGCCTCGTCATAGGCCCGCGCCACGTTGAAGGGCAGGCAGTGCTCGTAGATGGCGTAGGCGGAAAACCTGGGGTCGCATGCAGCCCGGCAGGCTTCCCAGGCCTCTTTCAGCGACCCTCCGCCCTTGGCCACTTTCGCCACGGATTCGTACGTGGAATTCACGAAATCGGCGGTGAGGTCGAGCGCCTCGTTGACTTTCTCAGAACCCACCAGCGCATCGCCGCGCCCCGGCGCGATGGCCTCCGGATTGAAGCGGCGGATCGTCTCCAGCGTTGCCGGCCAGTCATGGAAATGCCCGTCGCCGCAATAACACGCCGATTTGTATTCGACGATGTCGCCGGTGAACATGACATTGGCATCGGGCACATGCGCGATGATATCGCCGGCGGTATGGGCGCGGCCCAACCACATCAGATCGACCCGGCGCTTGCCGAGGTAAAGGCTCATGCGGCCGTTGAAGGTCTGGGTCGGCCAGGTGAGGCCGGGGATCGATTCATGGCCTTCGAACAGGCGGGGAAAGCGCGCAAACTCCGAATCCCAGTCCTCCTGGCCGCGTTCTGCCACCATGGCGCGCGCGGCCTCGGACATGATGATCTCGCTGGCTCCATAGGCCGAGGCGCCGAGCACCCGGACGGCGTGATAGTGCGACAGCACCACATGCTTGATCGGCTTGTCGGTGACACGGCGGACGTGCTCGATCACCTTGGCGGCGAGGCGCGGCGTCGCCTGGGCATCGACGATCATCACCGAGGCATCGCCGATGATCACCCCGGTGTTGGGATCGCCCTCGGCCGTGAACGCCCACAGGTCCTTGCCGACTTCGGTGAAGGAAATGGTCTTTTCTGTCATGTCGCCGGCGGAGGCGAAGGCCTTGGCCATGGGTCAAACTCCCTCGTACTTTTCAATCGTCTGTTCGATCGCCCCGAAGATGGAGCAGCCTTCCTTGTCCAGCATCTCGATGCGCACGGTGTCGCCGAAGCGCATGAAGGGGGTCTTCGGCTGACCGTCGCGGATGGTCTCGATCATGCGGATTTCGGCGATGCAGGAATAACCCCTGCCGCCCTCGGCCACCGGCCGACCGGGCGAGCCGTCGGCGTCCTTGTTGGAGACGGTCCCCGAACCGATGATCGAGCCGGCGGTGAGCGGTCTTGTCTTCGCCGCGTGGGCGATGAGGGTGGGAAAGTCGAAGGTCATGTCGAAACCCGCCTCGGCGCGCCCGAAGGGTTCACCGTTCAGGTCAACGTTGAGCGGCAGGCTGAGCTTTTCCCCGTCCCATTGATCTCCGAGTTCATCGGGCGTCACGGCGACCGGCGAAAAGGCGGATGACGGCTTGCCCTGAAAGAAGCCAAAACCCTTGGCCAGCTCCGCCGGGATGAGGCCGCGCAGCGAGACATCGTTGACCAGCATGACGAGACGGATGGCGGCGCGCGCCTGATCGAGGCTCGCCCCCATGGGCACATCGCCGGTGATGACGGCGACCTCGGCCTCGAAGTCGATGCCCCAGGCTTCGTCGGCCATGCGGATGAGCCCGCGCGGATCGAGGAAACTGTCGGACCCGCCCTGGTACATCAGCGGATCGCTCCAGAAACTCTCCGGCAGATCGGCGCCGCGCGCCCTCCTCACCAGTTCCACGTGATTGACATAGGCCGAGCCGTCCGCCCACTGGTAGGCGCGCGGCAGGGGCGAGCGACAGCGGCTCTCATCGAAGGCTTCGCCGTCGAAGCGGCCGAGCGAAAGCTCATCGCCGAGCGCCTGCAATGCCGGTTCGATACTTGCCCAGTCATCGAGCGCGGCTTGCAGTGTCGAGACGATATCGCCGGCTGGGGCGTAGCGCTCAAGATCGTCGGAGACGCAGACCAGGCGGCCGTCGCGGCTGCCGTTGTCGAGGGTAGCGAGCTTCATCTCGGGGTTTTGTCCTTGCGGCCTTGCGGTGTACCGTCGAAGCGCTTTTCCAGCCCCGTCCAGCACTCCACGTAGTCCTTCTGGAGGGTTTCCAGTTCGGCGGCATAGCGCGTCAGGTGCTGGGGATAGCGGGTCTCGAACATGAAGGCCAGCGTGTTGGTGAGCTTGACCGGCTTGAGGTCGGCGGCAGACGCCTTCGAAAAGGCATCGCCATCCGGGCCGTGCGGCAGCATGCAGTTATGCAAGGACATGCCGCCGGGCACAAAGCCTTCTTCCTTGGCATCGTAGCGCCCGTAGATGAGGCCCATGAACTCCGACATGATGTTCATATGGTACCACGGCGGGCGGAAGGAATGCTCCGCCACCATCCAGCGCTCGGGGAAGATGACGAAGTCGATGTTGGCGGTACCCGCCTCGCCCGAAGGCGCCGTCAAGACGGTGAAGATCGACGGGTCGGGATGGTCGAACAACAGCGCGCCGACCGGCGAGAAGGTCCTGAGGTCGTATTTGTAGGGGGCGTAGTTGCCATGCCAGGCGACCACGTCGAGGGGTGAATGGCCGATTTCAGTCTTGTGGAACCGGCCGCACCACTTGACCGTCAGGGTGCACGGGGTTTCCTTGTCCTCATAGCCCGCAACCGGGGTCTTGAAGTCGCGCGGGTTGGCCAGGCAATTGGCGCCGATGGGGCCGCGGTCGGGCAGGGTGAACTTGGCGCCGTAGTTCTCGCAAAGATAGCCGCGCGCCGGGCCGTCCAGCAACTCCACCTTGAATTTCATGCCGCGCGGGATGACGCACACATCGCCGGGTCCGACGTCCATGCGGCCCAGCTCGGTGAAGAAGCTCAAGGCCCCCTCCTGCGGCACCACCAGAAGCTCGCCGTCGGCATTGTAGAAATACTCATCCACCATGGAGGCGTTGACCATGTAGACGCCCGCCGCCATGCCGGTCTGGGTATTGACGTCGCCGGCCGTGGTCATGGTGCGGATGCCGGAGAGAAAATCGGTGGGCGCATTCGGCATGGGTGGCGGGCCCCAGCGCAACTGGCCGAGCGCCAGGTCATGGTCATCGAGCGTCGGGGCGGTCTTCCAGAAAGGCAGCTCGATGCGGTGAAACCGCGCGGTGTGGCGCACCGACGGGCGCATGCGGTAGAGCCAGGAGCGCTCGTTGGTACCGCGCGGCGCGGTGAACGGCGAGCCCGAAAGCTGCTCGGCATAAAGTCCGTAGGCGCAAGCCTGCGGCGAGTTCTGTCCCTGCGGCAGGGCGCCGGGCAGGGCTTCGGTCTCAAAATCGTTGCCGAAGCCGGGCATGTAGGCATGGGTCATGGCAAAGCTCCTCGGCGGTCTCTTGGCTGTACTGTGCCAGAACTGCGCCGCGCGGTCATCATCGCTGCGACAGCCTTGACGAACATGGTCGCTCTGGCACACTGGCGCCCTGATTTGCGAAATGCCACCAAGGAGTAACCAACCCATGCGGTCTTTCCACCACCGTGCCGCAATGCTGGCCGTCGCCGCCAGCCTCGTTGCCGCGACGCCGGCCCGGGCGGAATGCAGCAACAACGGCAGTTTCGCTACCTGGCTGTCGGGGTTCGAGAAGGACGCCATTGCGCAAGGCATCTCGCGCCGCGTCGTCGCCGAGGGGCTGGACGGGCTGACCTACGATCCCAGGGTGATCCAGTTCGATCGCCGCCAGGGTGTCTTCTCCCAGACGTTTCTCGAGTTCTCCGGCCGCATGGTGTCGGGCTACCGCCTCAAGATCGGCGCGCGCAAGCTGAAGCAGTACGCCAACGTTTTCCAGCGGGTGAAGCAGAAGTGGGGCGTGCCGGGCGAGGTCATCACCGCCTTCTGGGCGCTGGAGACCGACTTCGGCGCCAACATGGGCCACTTCTCCACCCTGCGCTCGCTGGCGACGCTTGCCTATGACTGCCGCCGGCCCGAGGTGTTCCGCCCGCAGCTCATGGATGCCTTGCGGGTGGTTGAGCGCGGCGACCTGCCGGTCAGCGAAATGGTCGGCGCCTGGGCGGGCGAGGTGGGCCAGACCCAGTTCCTACCGTCGGACTATTACGCCCGCGCGGTCGATTTCGACGGGGACGGCAGGCGCGACCTGCGCCACAGCGTCCCCGACGTCATCGCGTCATCGGCCAACATGCTGAGCGAATTCGGCTGGCGCCGCGGCGAGCCGTGGCTTGAGGAAGTGACGGTGCCGGCCCGCATGGACTGGAAGGAAGCCGGCATCGACATCACCCACCCGCGCAGCTACTGGGCGGCTCAAGGGGTGAAAGAGCGTGGCGGCCGGGCGATCAAGGCCGACAGCTTGCCCGCCTCGCTGCTCCTGCCCATGGGCCGCAACGGACCGGCCTTTCTGGCCTACGCCAACTTCCAGCCGTTCCTGCAATGGAACCAGTCGCTGGTCTATGTCACCACCGCGGCCTATCTCGCCACCCGCTTTGCCGGTGCTCCAAAAGTGTTGCCCGGACGCGCCCCGGTCGACAATCTGAACGTTGCCGAAACCAAGGAACTGCAAACCCTGTTGACCCGTGACGGTTTCGACGTCGGCGGCGTCGACGGCACCATCGGCGCGCAGACCCGCGCGGCGGTGAAGACGATCCAGATCAAGCTCGGCCTGCCGGCTGATTCCTATCCCGACCGGGAGTTCCTGCAGCACCTGCGCGCCATGCGATGAGCCCGGACGCCAACGACTGGGGGCCGCCGTTTACCGTCGACGCGGTGGCCGGCGACGTCGTGGCCGCGCTCGGTGAGGGATCGAACGCGGTGCTGGTGGCCGAACCGGGCGCCGGCAAGACCACCCGCCTGCCGTTGTATCTTCTGCAGGCACCATGGCTCGAGGGCCAGAAGATCGTCATGCTGGAGCCGCGCCGGCTGGCGGCGCGCGCCGCTGCCCGGCGGCTGGCGGCAAGCCTTGGCGAGGAGGTGGGGGCAACCGTCGGCTACGCGGTGCGCTTCGAGCGCCGTATTGGAACGGCAACACGCCTGGAAGTGGTGACCGAAGGGGTCCTGGCGCGACGCATCCGCAGCGATCCCGAACTCGCCGGCACCGGCCTTCTCATCTTCGATGAATTCCACGAGCGCAGCCTCGATGCCGACATGAGCCTTGCCCTGGCGCTCGACGTGCAAGGCGCGCTGCGGCCCGATCTGCGGCTTCTGGTCATGTCGGCGACGCTCGATACCGCCCCGCTGGCGGCGTTGCTCGGCGATGCCCCGGTCATTTCGGTCAAGGGCCGCACCTACCCGGTGAGCGTCCGCCATCTGCCTCCGTCGGGGCGGGGCCGCCTGGAAGACGAGGTGGTTGCCGGCGTGAAGACGGCGCTGGCGGAGACGGCGCAAGGCTTGCTGGTGTTCCTGCCGGGAGAAGCCGAGATCCGCCGCGCCGCCGAGCGGCTGGCGGCGGCTCAACTAGGACCGTCAACCGATATCGTGCCGCTTTATGGCGCCTTGAGCGGTGAGGAACAGGACCGCGCCATCCGTTCGTCGCCTCAAGGCCGGCGCAAGGTGGTGCTGGCCACCACCATCGCCGAGACCAGTCTCACCATCGAGGGTATCGGCGCGGTGATCGATTCGGGGCTGAAGCGGGTGCCGCGCTTCGATCCCCGCAGCGGCATGGCGCGGCTGGAGACCGTGCCGGTGTCGCTGACCGCCGCCACCCAGCGCGCCGGCCGGGCAGGGCGCCTCGGCCCCGGCGTCGCCTACCGGCTGTGGGACGAAAGGAAGACCCGCACGCTACCCGAACGCGATACGCCGGAAATCCTTGAAACCGACCTTAGCCCCCTGCTGCTCGATCTGGCCGGCTGGGGGGTCAGCGAGCCCACGCAACTGAAGTGGCTCGATCCCCCGCCGGGCGGCGCCCTCGCCCAGGCCCGTGACCTGCTGCTCACCCTCGGCGCCATCGATGCGGCCGGCAGCCTCACCCCGCTGGGGCGCCGCATGGCCGGCCTGCCGCTGCATCCGCGACTTGCCCACATGGTGGTGGAAGGAGACCGTCTCGGCATGGGTTGGCGGGCTTGCGTGCTGGCGGCGGTCCTCGCCGAACGCGACATGCTGCGCGGGCGCACCGGCATCGACCTCGCCGAACGCCTCGGCCTGGCGCTGGGCGGCAAGGCTGAAGCGCCGAACCTCGATCGTGGCGCCTTGACGCGGGTGAGGGCGGCGGCCCGCCAGATCGCCGGGATCGCCGGCATCAAGGCCAGCGATCAAGGCGGTGACGCAGGGTTGCTGGTGGGGCTGGCCTATCCCGACCGCATCGCCCTGCGGCGCGGTGCCGGCGGCCGCTTCCTCATGGCCTCGGGCGGCGGCGCCGTCGTCGATGCGGCCGACCCGCTGGCGGCGGAAAAGTTTTTGGCCATCGCCTTGACCGACGGCAAGCCGGGCGATGCCCGCGTCTATCTCGCCGCCCGCCTCGACGAGGCAGTGATCGAAACCCGTTTCGGCGATGCCATCCTGGCGACCGAGGAGATCACATGGGACGATCGCGCCAGCGTGGTGAAGGCGCGGCGCACCCGCCGCCTCGGGGCGTTGCTCATCGCCGAGGGGTCGTTGCCCGAACCCGACCCGCAAGCCGTCGCCGCCGTTCTGCTCAAGGCGCTCGCCGCCGCCGGGGCCGACGCCCTGCCGTGGACCCCGGCGGCACGGACCCTGCAGCAGAGGCTAGCCTTCGTGGCGCGGGAAGGCCCCGAGGAAGACTGGCCCGATTGCCGTGGCGACGCCTTGATGGCGCGGCTCGATGAATGGCTCAGGCCGCATGTCGGCGGCCTGACACGGCTTGCCGATCTCGGCCGCCTCGACCTTGCCAGCCTCTTGAAGGCGGAACTGACCTGGACGCAGCGCCAGCGCCTCGATGACCTGGCGCCGGAGCGCTACGTCATTCCTTCAGGTGCGGCGATGCGGCTCGATTACGGCTCGGGCGAAGTGCCGGTGCTGGCGGCGCGCCTGCAGGAACTGTTCTCGCTCGATGAGACCCCGCGCATTGCCGGGGGCCGGGTGGCGGTGAAGGTGGCGCTGCTGTCGCCGGCCGGCCGCCCGCTCGCCATCACCCGCGACCTGGCGGGCTTCTGGCGCGGCGGCTACGCCCAGGTGCGGGCCGAAACGCGCGGCCGCTACCCCAAGCACGCCTGGCCCGAGGACCCGCTCACCGCCAAGCCGGTCGCGCCCAACCGCACGCGTTGACGCCAGGGGGTGCGGCGTCAGCCGGGCTAAGAACGCTGGTAACTTTGCAGTGTCATCGTCGGGCGTGACCTGACGATCCAGGGGCCGCCGGCCGGTGCCCTCAATCTATGCCCCTGGGTCCTCGCGTCAAGCGCGAGGATGACACCGGGGCAAGGGTGCAGTCGCTATCTGCGGTCGCGGAAAGCCGCCGTGGTGCCGAGGCTGCGGGCTTCCCATACGGCGCGACCGATGGCGCGGGCGAGGCAATCGGCGGCCAGTTCCCCGGCCACCGCGAGGTTGAGGCTGCGCGGCTCGGCCAGCGCCTTCAGGCCGGTGGCGAGCGCGATGACGATGTCGCCGTCAAACGGGGTATGGACCGGCTTCAGCGCCCGCGCCATGCCGTCGGCGGCCATCATGGCGAAGCGTTTCGCCTCGGATTTGGAGAGATCGGCGTCGGTTGCCACCACGGCGATGGTGGTATTGGCGCCGGGACCGGCGGCGCCTCGATCGGCCTTGCTCCAGGCCAGCACCGGCGGCGGGGATGTTAATGCACCGGGCGGTTGCAACGGCCCCATCTCGTCGCCGATGGCGAGGCCGCGCGCCCATAAATTGCCGCTGCGAGGATCGGCGGGCGAACCGAAACTGTTCACCGCCACCAGCGCCCCGACGGTCAGATCATCAAGCACGGCCGAGGCGCTCCCCAGGCCGCCCTTGAATATTCCCGAGCCGGCACCCAGTCCCGCCCCGGCGTTGCCCAGCGCAAAATCCTCGCGCGCGCTTTCGGCCGCCGCGATGCCCAGCGCCCGGTAGGGCGGGGTCATGCCCCAGGTCTTGTCGCCGCCGTTCTTCAGATCGAACAGGATGGCGGCAGGCACCACCGGGCAGGGCAACGGCTGCTCGCCGAAGCTAAAGCCGATCCCCCTTGCCGCCAGCCACGAAACTACCCCGCCGGCGGCATCGAGGCCGAACACCGATCCACCCGCCAGCACCACGCCATGCACGGCTTCAACGAGGCATTCGGGCTTGAGCGCTTCGATGTCGCGGGTGCCGGGTGCCCCGCCGCGCACATCGGCGGCCGCCACCGCGGGCTTATCGGGAACAATGACGGTGACGCCGCTGCGGGCGCCGTGATCCTCAGCCTGGCCGACCTTGAGGCCGGCGACGTCGGTAATGAGATTGCGTTTTCCGGGGACAGCTTGGGTGCGTGTCGGCATGGCCTGACCCTAGTTTGACGCCATGCCGCCGGTCAATTGCGCAAATGCTGCCGCGCGGCTAGGCTCGCGCCCATGTTCCGATCCTTCAACCGACTTGCCGTGCTGGTCGTCGTCGTCCTCGTGGCGTTGCTGCCGGCCGCCTGCAACGCCCCGCGCCAGGGCATGGTGTCGACCGCCAACCCGCACGCCACGGCGGCGGCCATCGAGATCCTCAACGCTGGCGGCAACGCGGTGGATGCCGCTGTTGCCGCGCAAATGGTGCTGGGGCTGGTCGAGCCGCAATCCTCCGGCATCGGCGGCGGCCTCTTCCTGCTTTATTGGGACAAGGCGAAAAAGAAGCTCACCGCCTGGGACGGGCGCGAGAAGGCCCCGGCCAAGGACGGCCCCGATCTCTTCCTCGATTCTGCGGGTCAGCCGCTCACCTGGTGGAAGGCCTCGATCGGCGGCCGCCCGGTGGGCGTTCCGGGCGCCGTGGCAGCCCTGTGGGCGGCGCATGAGGTGAGCCGCCGCCTGCCGTGGGCGAGGCTCCTGCAACCCGCCATCAAGCTGGCCGAGAAGGGCTTTGCGGTCAGCCCGCGCCTCAATCAGCTGATCGCCTCGCAGCCCCGCCTCAAGGACGACCCCGCAGCGCGCCAGCTCTATTTCGTGCCCGATGCTTCCGCCGCAGGCGGTTATGCCCCGCGGCCGGTCGGCGACATCCTGAAAAATCCCGTCTACGCCGCCACCCTGAGGCTCATCGCATCCGGCGGCGCCAAGGCGTTCTATAGCGGCAGCATCGCCCGGGCCATCGTCGATGCCGTGTCCAACCCGGCGACCAATCCCGGCGGCATGACCCTCGCCGATCTCGCCGCCTATTCAGCCGTGCCGCGCGAGGCGGTGTGCGCGCCCTATCGCGCCTACAAGGTGTGCGGCATGCCGCCGCCGTCATCGGGCGGCCTGACCGAGGAGATGATCCTCGGGATGCTCGAGCCCTACCGCATGGGCCACCTCAAGCCCAACGGCGTCATGGCGGTGCATCTCTTGAGCGAGGCCAGCCGCCTCGCCTTTGCCGACCGCAACCGCTACATGGCCGACAGCGATTTCGTGCCCGTGCCCGTGGCCGGACTGCTCGATCGCCACTACCTGCGCTCGCGCGCCCTGCTCATCGATCCGGGCTACGATATGGGCAAGGCCGTGGCCGGCAATCCGCCGCACGCCAGCGCCCGGTTTGCCCCTGCCGAACCGGGTATCGAGCATGGCACCAGCCATCTTTCCATTGTCGATGCCGATGGCAATGCGGTATCCATGACCACCAGCGTCGAGCAGGCCTTTGGTGCCCACATCATGGCGGCCGGCTTCATCCTCAACAACCAGCTCACCGACTTTTCCTTCCTGCCCAAAAAGGACGGGCTGCCGATCGCCAACCGGGTGGAGGCGGGAAAGCGGCCGCGCTCGTCGATGTCGCCGACCATCGTCTTCGGCCCTGACGGCAAGCTGTTTGCCCTCATCGGCTCGCCCGGCGGCAGCCGCATCATCGGATTCGTCACCCAGAGCCTTATCGCCCTCATCGACTGGCACATGACGATGCAGCAGGCCGTCGCCCTGCCGCATGCCGTCAACCGCAACGGCGCCACCGAACTGGAGGCTGAAACCCCCATCGTCGCCGATGCCCCGGCGCTGATGCTCATGGGTCACGACATCGAGGTGAAGCCGCTCAACTCCGGCCTGCACGGCATCCGCATCGTCGATGGCGTCATGGACGGCGGCGCCGACCCGCGCCGTGAGGGCGTGGTGGCGGTGACCAAGCCATAATGGGCGCCGTCTTTGCGGCGCTGGCCGGAGGCCGGCGCCCGCGGGAGACCCCGTCGCATCCGCGAACCCGTCACCCCGGGGCTTGACCACGGGGTCCATTAGGCAGCTTTGGGCCAGGAACAGAAAGTCTGGGCCGCGGCTCACGGCTGGCCACTTGCACGGCAAAAGGCGGCGTCTCGGTGCGGTTCGGCGGCGAGTTCTCGCACGGCTTGGTTGCTGGTTTGCTTACAGCGTTCAACCGAGGTGGGACAATTTGGCACTTCCAGGTGCTCACCAGGGGGTTATTCATGCAGCCGTCCATGGCCTTGTGGCGTGTCATTGCATCACGGCAGGCCGCAGGGGCGATGAAGGGGGGCGGCTGCCATGGTGGCGGCTGAGAGAAGTCAAAGGCGCACGTTGCGCCTTTTTAGGCCAGGCGAGTTGGCACGTATTCCCGCACACGGTGCCGCTTGGCACCGAGGCTGGAAGTCACTGCTGCCAATACCGACCGTCAGGCGAGGGCTATCAGAACGCCCGTTGAGCGAGGTGCCATGAGCCGTCACAAAAACGAAACCACCCTCACCAGGGACGAGTTCCGTTCCACTGCCGCGATCGCGACGATCTATACGACGCGATTGCTGGGGTTGTTCATGATCTACCCGGTGTTCGCGCATTTTGCCCGGAGCCTCGCCGGTGCCACACCACGGACGATCGGCTTCGCCCTAGGCGCCTATGGATTGACGCAGGGTCTGTTGCAGATACCGTTCGGACTGCTCTCGGATCGGTTCGGTCGACGGACCATGGTGGTCTTGGGTCTCGCAGTCTTCTGCATCGGGAGCCTCATTGCCGCCTTGTCCGGTTCGATTTGGGGTGTTCTCCTGGGCCGCGCGCTGCAGGGGGCCGGCGCCATCGGTTCGGTGCTATTGGCCTCGGTCGCGGACGTGACGCGGCACGAAACACGCACCCGGGCCATGGCCATCGTCGGCGTCTCGATCGGCTTTTCGTTCATGGCCGCGGTTGTGCTCGGCCCTGCCATTGCGGTCTTTGCCGGTCTCGCCGGCATCTTCTGGCTCACGGCATTGCTGGCGCTTGTGGGCATCGCTATCGCCTCTGTCTCCATCCCCACACGAGAAAGGCATGAAACCGGCGTCGGCATCGCCCCAACCAGGCTGCGGCAACTGTTGCGCGACCCGCGGCTCCTGGAACTGGATTATGCGATCTTCACCTTGCACGCTACGTTGACCGCGTTGTTTCTCGCCGTCCCCGCGATCGTCTTGCACACGCTGGGGCTCGGTGGCGGGAACGTCTGGATGCTCTATTTGCCGGTGCTCGTGGTAGCGGCCATCCTGATGGTCCCATTTGTCATCGTGGCAGAAAAGCACGGGCGCATGGATGCGGTGCGCCTTTTGTCGATCGGGCTCATTGGCCTGAGCGAACTGGTCATGCTGGTCTTTGCCGGCAGTTCCATCGCTGTCGTGGCAGCGCTCGTCGTCTTCTTCACGGCCTTCACGGTCCTTGAGGCATTGCTGCCATCAGCCCTCACCAAGGCCGCGCCAGCGTCAGCCAAGGGCACAGCCTCGGGCCTATATTCCAGCGCGCAGTTCCTCGGCATCTTCTTCGGAGGCAGTGTTGGCGGGCTGGCAATAGGGTTCGGCGGGACAACGGCAATTCTCATCTTCGTGCTTGCCATGATGCTGTTTTGGGGCGTCGTTCAACTGATGCTGAGCCGTACGACTGGCAGTCAGCCCAGCCCATCATGTCCTGATCGAAAGCCACTGCGAGAAGAAGGATCTTCGGAGTAAGCGGATCGGCGGATTACCTCTTGGATTGATGTGCGAACGCTGCGACGACACGAGGATTGCAGACACGGGCGATTGGCGCACGAATACCCCGCCAACTGAATTTGATCGAAAATGCCAGCTGGCCCGGGAACAAGTCGCTCGTTCTGACGAATTCTGACAAACCGCGCTTCGATGTTGCCACAACGATCGCGTGCGAACGCCGGTGCTCGGACAGGAATTGCAAGCGAAGGCGGCCAGCATCATGAACAAGCGTCCTTTTCTTGTTGCCGGCGCGAGCAAGGGCATAGGTCGCGCCCTTTGCGATCGTCCGGCCGAAGGATGAAGGCATAGAGGCAAGGCCTTGCACGCCTTCTCCACACCGCGCCGTCATTGCGGCGCCGGCCACAGACCGGTGCGCACGTGAAAGCCTCGCCGTTTGCGTCCCCGGACCCGACCTTCGTCGGGGTGACGGGTGGAAGCGGGATGCGTCAGTTCAGGCCGATTTCTGGCCGCGGCGGCCGGGGCGCAGTTCGCTGACCAGGTCGGGGATGGCAAGACGGAAGGCAGCCCCCTTTCCCACCTCGGAAATGAGTTCGATGTCGCCGCCATGGGCACGCACCAGTTCGCGCACGATGCTCAAGCCTAGCCCCGTGCCGCCAGAACGGGTGGAGCCGCGAAACGCCTCGAACAGATGCTCGCGCACCCGCTCGGGCACGCCAGGCCCGTTGTCGACCACATCGATACTCACCACCCCGCCTTCGCGCCACGCCTTGAGGCGGATGATGCCGTCCTCGCCGCCGTCGTTCTGGTCGCCGGCGTGTTCCTCGATGGCATCGACGGCGTTGCGCACCAGGTTCATGAGGATCCGGAACAGGTGTTCGCGGTCGGCATCGACCTCCACGTCGGGTGAGATGTCGTTGTAGATGACTACCCGGCTGGACGCCTGGATGACGGCGGTCTCGACCACTTCTTCGGCAAGCGCCCTGAGCTCGAAGCGCTCGCGCCGCGGCGGCGCTTCCTGCACGCGGCCGAACTTGAGCGTCTGGGCGCAGAAGTCGATGGCCCGGTCCAGCGAGGAGATGAGCTTGGGGGCAAAGCGCCTGACGGTGGGATCATCGACCATGGACAGCCGGTCCGACATCAGGTGCGCCGAGGCCAGCATGTTGCGCAGGTCATGCGAGACCTTGGACACGGCCAGGCCCAGTGCCGCCAGGCGGTTCTTCTGCTGCAACAGGCTGTGCAGTTCGGACTGCATGGCGGCCAGTTCGCGCTCGGCCATGCCGACCTCGTCGCGGCGATCCTCGGGCACCACGATGCGTTCGGCGTCCTCGGGGTCGGCGCTGAAGCGCTGCATGCTGGCGATGAGGCTGCGGATGGGGCGCACCAGCACCCGGTGCAGCGCTACGTAGGCCATTGTGGCGACGATCAGTGACAGGATCACCGACAGGGTGAGGATGTTGACGGAATAGCGCAGCATCGCCGCCCTGAGCGGCGCTTCGTCCATGCCGATCTCGATGGAGTTGCCTGACATGTTGGGTGCCTGGTCGACCACGCTGATCATCCGGTGGCCACCGAAGGCAAGGGTATCGAGCGCTTCGGCGATGAGGTCCACCCAGTTGCCGGTCCTGAGGTCGAAGGAAGCGGCGATCTCGCCGGGCATGTCCGACTTGAGCACCAGCTGGCGCGACTCGCTGCGTTTCAGCGCCACCACCCGCACCCCGGCGCCCATCAGCAATTCGTGGCGCAATTCATCGGAGACCTTCTGGTTGGGCGCGGCATCGACCACCAGCGCGGCGATCTCGGCCATGGCGATGCGCTCCTTCAGCCAGGTGACACGGAAATTGGCGATCGACGGCAGGAAGATCAGCACTTCGCCAACCATCACGAACAGCACTGTCAGCGCCAGGACCTTGCCCGATAGGCCGCGCCACAACGCCACCCTGCGGGCACCACCGCCGGCCGGTTTGTCGTTGTGTGTGGGCTTTTGGTCCATGCCCGTCCTTATCCGACATTCTTGGCGCGATTATGCCAATTCGAGATCAGCCCAGCCATTGCAGCCAGCCGATCAGGCGGCGGACCCACGGCTTTGCCGGGTAATCCGCGTAATAGCTCACCGCGACCTTGCGGCTGATCTCGGCCAACGTCGGGTATGCAACGACGCTGTCGGCCATGGCGCGGATATTCAGCTCTTGAGAAACGGCAAGCGACCACGGCTGGATGAGTTCGCCGGCGCTGGCACCTACGATGCCGGCCCCGAGGATGCGCCCGCGCCGGTCGGTGATCACCTTGATGAGCCCGTCGGTTGCGCGCTCGGCCTGGGCGCGGTCGCTTTCCGCAAACGAGGCCTTCAGCACCCTGACGTTGCCGTGGCGGCGGCGCGCATCGGCTTCGGAAAGTCCCGCATGGGCAAGCTCGGGATCGGTGAAGGTAACCCAAGGCATGATCTCCGGACGGTTGGTGACCGGCAGTCGGAACAAGGCGTTGCGGATAACCAGACCGGCATGATAGCCGGCCACATGGGTGAACTGCAGGCCGCCCGCTACATCGCCGATAGCGTAGACCTTGCGGTTCGAGGTGCGCATGGCCTTGTCGACGGTGATGCCCTGGCGGTCATGGGCGATGCCCGCCGCTTCGAGGCCGAGGCCATCGACAGTGGGGTGGCGACCGACGGCGACCAGCAGGTGTGTGCCCTCGATGCTGCGCTGGGCGCCGTCGTGCGTAATGTCGACAGTAACGCCTTCGCCTGCCCTTGCCACCCTGTCGACACGGGCGCCGGCGATGATCTCAACGCCTTCCCCTGCAAGCCGCTCGAGCACGACCGCGGCAAGTTCGGGATCGTCCTTGGCGAGCGGCGTGAGGGCTTCCAGCACCGTCACCTTCGAGCCCAGCCGGCGGTGCGCCTGGGCCATCTCCAGCCCGATGGGTCCACCACCGATGATCACCAGGTGGCCGGGGAGCTGGCGGTTGTCGAACAGCGTCTCGTTGGTGAGATAGCCGGCCTCGGCCAGCCCCCCGATGGGCGGGGCGGCGGGCGTTGACCCGGTGGCGATGACGAAACGCCGGGCCCGGATGGTCTGGCCACCGGCCTCCACTTCGCTGGCCGAGGTGAAGCGTGCGGCCGCCCGGATGACGGTGACCCCGAGGCCCTCGAAGCGTTCCTGCGAATCGATCGGGGCGATGGCGGCGATGACTGAATGCACGTGCGCCATGACTGCGGCATAATCGACCTGCGGGGTGGCAGCGGCGATGCCGAAGGTGACGCCTGAACCCATGTCATGGGCATGGCGGGCCGCCGCGATGAGGGCCTTGGAAGGCACGCAGCCATGGTTGAGGCAGTCACCGCCCATGATGCCCTTCTCGATCAGCACCACCTTTTCGCCGAACTGCGCGGCGGCGGCGGCGACTGACAGGCCGGCCGATCCGGCGCCGATCACGCAGATGTCGCACTCAATGGGTGTCGGCATGACCGTTGTCCTTTTGGCCGATTGAGGCGGCCGGTTTCTCCCCCTTGCGCATCCTGAAACGCTTCCAGGCCACCGGAATGATCGCCACGACGCCGAGTGCGACGAGGGCGGCGATGATCTGCGGCGTGATCAGCGCGCCGGCATCGAGATTGAAGTGGCAGTGGCCTGCGTCTTTTGCCTTGAGGCAGGCCTCGTAGGCCGCACGCTGCGCCGCGATGATGCTGTCGAAGCCTGAGCCCAGCACCGAAAAGGCGAAGGTCGCCGGAATGATGCCGATGATGGTGGACAGCATGAAGGTCGAGGGACGCACGTTGAACAGGGCCGGCGCGATGTTGACCAGCCAGAACGGAAACAGCGGCACAAGGCGCAGGAACAGCAGATAATTGAAGGCATCCTCGCGAAATCCCTTGGCGAAGGCGTTGACGCGCTCACCGGCTTTTTCCGCCAGGACCGCGCCGAAGGAACTGCGGGCGATGAGGAACACGACGGTAGCCCCCGAGGTGGCCGCCACCACGGTCGCGAGGCCGCCGGCGAGCCAGCCGAACAGGAAGCCGCCGAGCACGGTCAGCAACGTCCCGCCGGGCAGCGACAGGGCAATGGCGGCCACATAGACTGCCATGTAGAGCGCCAGCGCCGCCGTCACATTGGCCGCCACATGGGCTTTCAGCAGGTCGCGATGTTCCGCGATGCTGGCCAGCGACAGGTATTGGGTGAGGCCGCTCGCCCACACCGCGACGACGGCTGCCACGAGCACCAGCAGCGGCAGCCAACGCCTCAGCGGGCCGCGTCTGGGTCCGTCGCGTTGCGGTTGTGCATCATTCATTGAAGGTCCCGACGAGGTGTCATTGACAGTTACCGAACCCACCGCACCCCCCTTGTCAGAAGCGCTCCTGATCCAGATGCGTTCAGGCGTCACATGGTCCACCTTTGACCTCAGGTTATCAAAATACCATGGCGGTGGAAAAGGAAATGGGCTTCAAGGGCTTGTGATGGCCACGTCATCACTTGTGATGGCTGCCGCCAGCCGCCATCGGCCACGCGTTGACTTGGGCGGGCGATGTACGTATAAGCCCGTGCGATCCTTGAACCTGTCGGGCTGGGAGCGATCGCGTGCGCGCCGGTTTCCCGTGAACGGGAACGGCATGGCGGTGGTCCCGCCGGGCACGGGAGCCCTCATATCATTCGGAGACTGTTGCCGTGAAACGGACCTACCAACCATCCAAGCTCATTCGCAAGCGCCGCCACGGTTTCCGGTCGCGCATGGCGACCAAGGGCGGCCGTCGCGTCATTGCCCGCCGTCGTGCGCAGGGCCGGGCCCGGTTGTCGGCCTGAACGGATCGGCAGGCCCGGACCAGGCGCTGCGGCAGACCTTCGCAGGGATGCTTGGAGCCGGCATGGAACACATCAGGAAACGCAAGGACTTCCTCGCTGCTGCACGGGCCCGTTCGCAGGCGCGTCAAAGTGTCGTGGTGCAGATCCGCGACCGTGGCGATGAGGCTGTCCCGCGCCTTGGCCTCACCACCACCAGGAAGCTCGGCAATGCCGTCAAGCGCAACCGTATCCGCCGTCGCCTGCGGGCCGCTGCCCGCGCTGTGCTTGCGGCCCGCGCGCTTCCGGGCCATGACTACGTGCTGATCGGCCGTCAGGCCAGTGCCGATGTCAGTTTCGACCGGCTTCTCGCCGATCTGGGCAAGGCTGTCGACAAGCTGCAGCATGAGGCCCATATGAACCACCGCGGCAGCAGTGCCGCTCAATCTGACCGTTCAAACGACAAGGGCCGCCCGGCGGCCGACGAGGCCAAGCCATAATGGGCGACAACAAGAACTTCATCTTAGCCATCGCACTGTCCGTCGCCATCATTCTCGGCTGGCAGTACTTCTACGCTCAGCCGATGCTGCAAAAGCAGCGCCTTGCCCAGCAGGCCGCCCAGCAGCAGACCACCACCCAGCAGCAGACCACCCCGCAGCCGGGCGCCCAGCAGCAGCCGGGCACCCAGCCCGCCGCCAAGTCCCCGCAGCAGGCCCCCGCCAGCCAGGCGCCAGCCAACCGGATCGAACCGCGCGAGACGATCATTGCCAACACCCCGCGCGTTCCTATCGATACCCCCAGCCTCAGCGGCTCCATCAATCTGAAGGGTGCCCAGCTCGACGATCTCAAGCTCGTCAAATACCGTGAGACGGTGGATCCCAAGAGCCCCGCCATCGTGCTCCTGTCGCCGTCGGGCTCCAGCGACGGCTACTTCGCCCAGCAGGGTTTTGCCAATGCCGCCGGCTCGAAGATCAAACTGCCGGGAACGGAGACCCTGTGGACGGCGCCGGCCGGCGCGGTGCTGAAGCCCAACGCCCCGGTGACGCTGACCTGGGACAATGGCGAGGGCCTCACCTTCAAGCGCACCATCTCGGTTGATTCCGAATACATGTTCACCATCAAGCAGGAGGTGGTGAACTCCGGCTCCGAAGCGGTCTCGCTGTTCCCCTACGGCCGGGTACAGCGCCAGAGCGTCCCCAAGCTGACCGGCGTCTACGTCATCCACGAGGGCCTGATCGGGGTGCTCGACGGCAGCCTTGAGGAAATCAAGTACAAGGCCGCCAAGGACCAGACCGCCCCGGTCGAGAAATCCTCCACCGGCGGCTGGCTCGGCATCACCGACAAGTATTGGGCGGTGACCGCCATCCCCGATCAGAAGAGCGCCATCACCGGCGCCTTCCGCCACATCCCCGAAGGCAATCGCAATTTCTATCAGGCCGATTACCTGGCCAAGCAGCCGCTGGTGGTCAAGCAGGGCGCTTCGGCCTCCTACCAGACCCGCGTGTTCGCCGGCGCTAAGGTGGTCAAGGTCATCAACCACTACGACAGTGCGCTGCACATCGACCGCTTCGACCTGCTCATCGACTGGGGCTGGTTCTACTTTCTCACCAAGCCGATGTTCTGGCTGATCGACCACATCAATTCCGCGGTCGGCAATTTCGGCCTTTCCATCCTCGTGGTCACCGTGCTGGTCAAGGCGCTGTTCTTTCCGCTGGCCTACAAGTCCTACGTGTCGATGAGCCAGATGAAGAAGCTGCAGCCGAAACTGCAGGAGTTGAAGACCCGCTTCCCCGACGACCGCGCCCGCCAGCAAAAGGAGATGATGGAGCTCTACAAGACCGAAAAGGTCTCGCCACTGGCGGGTTGCGTGCCCGTCGTCTTGCAGATTCCGGTGTTCTTTGCCCTCTACAAGGTGCTGTTCGTGACCATTGAAATGCGCCACGCGCCGTTCTTTGGCTGGATCAAGGACCTGTCGGCCCCCGATCCGACGACTGTTTTCAACCTGTTCGGCCTGATCCCGTGGACGCCGCCGCATTTCCTGGCGATCGGCGTGCTGCCGCTCATCATGGGCATCACCATGTGGGTGCAGATGAAGCTCAATCCGACGCCGCCGGACCCGGTGCAGGCGCAGATCTTCAACCTGATGCCGATCGTCTTCACCTTCATCCTGGCGCCGTTCCCGGCCGGACTGGTGATCTACTGGGCATGGAACAATACCCTTGGCATCATCCAGCAGTACACCATCATGCGCCGCCAAGGCGTCAACGTGGACCTCATCGGTAATATCCGCGGCTCCTTCGACTTCCTCAAGCGCAAGCAAAGCTAGCCCCATGAGCGAAAGCCCCGACGATGACCTCGATGCCGGCCTCATCGAGGCGGGCCGGGTGCTGTTTGCGGGCCCCGCGGAGTTTCTCATGGGGGTGGCGGCGATCGAGCAACTGCCCGCCGCTTTCGATGTGGAAGTGGCCTTCGCCGGGCGCTCGAACGTTGGCAAGTCGTCCCTGTTCAACGCCCTGGCGCGGCGCAAGGAACTGGCCCGCACCTCCAATACCCCCGGGCGCACCCGCGAACTGAACTACTTCGTGGCCTCAGGCGGCCGCCTCGCCCTCGTCGACATGCCCGGCTACGGCTATGCCCGCGCCGAGAAAAAGCTGGTCCGCGCCTGGCAGGCGATCATCATGGCCTATCTGAGGGGTCGCCCCAACCTGCGCCGCGTCTTCGTACTCATCGATGCCCGCCACGGCATCAAGCCCAACGACATCGAGACTCTCGACCAGCTTGACGAGGCGGCGGTGAACTACCAGATCGTGCTGACCAAGGCCGACAAGTTAAAAGCCCTTGAGCGCCAGGCGGTGCTGGCGAAGACGCAAACCGCCATAGCCCGCCGCCCCGCCGCCCATCCGCGCGTCCACCTCACTTCGGCGGTCAAGGGCACCGGCATCGAGGCGTTGCGCGCCGAGATCGCCGCCATGCTGGCGGCGTGAGCGTCCACCGAGTGAAAGCGCTTTGGCAGGCCCGGCGGTTTCCGCTATAAGGCGCCCTCAAGACCGCCCCGTCAGGAAAATTCCGCCAGAAATGACCAACAATATCGCCCATCAGGAAATCGCCCGCATCCTTTCCGAGGCGCTGCCGTTCATGCAGCGCTATGCGGGTGAGACCGTGGTCGTCAAGTATGGCGGCCACGCCATGGGCGATGCCGACCTGGCGCGCCACTTCGCTGCCGACGTCGTGCAGCTCAAGCTGTGCGGCATCAACCCCATCGTGGTGCACGGCGGCGGCCCGCAGATCGGCCGCATGCTGGACAAGCTGGGCATCGTCTCGCGCTTCGAGGACGGCCTCAGGGTCACCGATGCCGCCACCATGGAGGTGGTGGAAATGGTGCTGGCCGGATCCATCAACAAGGGCGTGGTCTCCCACATCCAGGGCGCCGGCGGACGGGCCGTGGGCATCTCCGGCAAGGACGGCAACCTGTGCATTGCCGAAAAGCTGACCCGCACCCGGCGCGATCCGGATTCGAACATCGAGCGCGTCGTCGACCTCGGCTACGTGGGCGAACCACGGGTCATCAACCCGGCGCTGCTTTCGACCATCCTGCATTCCGATGCCATTCCGGTCATCGCTCCCATCGGCGTCTCGCCCGAAGGCGACACCTACAACATCAATGCCGATACCTTCGCCGGCGCCATCGCGGTTGCCATGCAGGCCAAGCGCTTGTTGCTGCTCACCGACGTGACCGGTGTGCTTGACGCCAAGAAGCAACTCATCAGCGAACTGAAGGTGGCCGAGGTGCCGGCGTTGGTCGCAGACGGCACCATCTCCGGCGGCATGATCCCCAAGGTCGAAAGCTGCGTGTCGGTCGTGAAGGGCGGGGTCGAGGGTGTCATCGTCCTCGACGGGCGGGTGCCGCATTGCGTGCTGCTGGAGCTGTTCACTCCGCACGGCGTCGGCACGCGGATTTCCGAATGATGGCGAGCGCGGCCTCCAGAGGCTTCGATCAAGTCGAGACCTGGATCTTCGATCTCGACAACACCCTCTATCCGGCTTCCTGCCGGCTGTTCGACCAGATCGATCAACGCATGGGCGCCTTCATCGCCGATTTGCTGAAGGTCGACCGGGTGGAGGCAAGGCGCATCCAGAAGGATTTCTTCTTTCGCCACGGCACCACGCTGCGCGGATTGATGATCGAGCACGCAATCGACCCCGATCAATTCCTCGACTACGTACACGACATCGACCATTCGCCGGTGCCGCCCAACCAGGCTCTGGCCGCGGCGCTGGAAGGACTGCCGGGCCGCAAGCTGGTGTTCACCAACGGCACCGTGGCGCATGCCGAAAAGGTCATGGCCCGCCTTGGGGTCGGCGGTCATTTCCACGGCGTCTTCGACATCGTGCATTCCGACTACATACCCAAGCCGGCGCGCGGTCCCTATGAGAAGTTCATCGCCCGCCACGCCATCGATCCGGCCCGCGCCGCCATGTTCGAGGACATCGCCCGCAATCTCGAGGTGCCGGCCGCCCTTGGCATGACGACGGTGCTGGTGCGCGACGCCGCCAATGTCGACGGCAGCCTCATCAACAAGCTCAATGGCGATGCCGAGGGCGCGCCTTACGTCCACCATGTGACCGGCGATCTGGCGGCATTCCTCGCCCCGCTGGCAGACAACCGGTCAACCGCCAGAAAGGGAACCTGACCATGACCCATGCCGACCTCCAGGCGACCATCGAAAAGGCCTGGGACGACCGCGACGCCGTTACCCTCGCCACGCAAGGTGCGGTGCGCGAGGCGGTGGATTCAGCGCTCGACCTGCTCGATGGCGGCAAGGCGCGGGTCGCCGAGCGCGCCTCTGACGGTCAATGGACGGTCAACCAGTGGCTCAAAAAGGCGGTGCTTTTGTCCTTTCGCCTTAACGACATGACGCCCATATCCGGTGGCCCGGGCAACGCCACGTGGTGGGACAAGGTTCCCTCCAAGTTCGACGGGTGGGGCGAAAACCAGTGGCGCGCGGCCGGCTTTCGCGCCGTGCCCAACTGCACGGTCCGCCGCTCGGCCTATATCGCCCCCGGCGTCATCTTGATGCCGAGCTTCGTCAACCTCGGCGCCCATGTGGGCGAGGGCACCATGGTCGATACCTGGGCGACGGTGGGCTCGTGCGCCCAGATCGGCAAACACGTGCACCTGTCGGGCGGCGTCGGCATCGGCGGGGTGCTGGAGCCCATGCAGGCCGGGCCCACCATCATCGAGGACAACTGCTTCATAGGCGCTCGCTCCGAGGTGGTGGAGGGCGTCATCGTGCGCGAAGGCTCGGTCCTCGGCATGGGCGTTTATCTCGGCCAGTCCACCAAGATCGTCGACCGCGACACGGGCAAGGTCTTCATGGGCGAAGTGCCAGCCTATTCGGTGGTGGTTTCCGGCACGTTACCAGGCAAGCCCATGGCCAATGGCGAACCCGGCCCCGGCCTCTACTGTGCCGTCATCGTCAAGCGGGTGGACGAGCGCACGAGATCCAAGACCTCGATCAACGACCTGCTCAGGGCCTGATCGGCCATTGACTTGCCGCGACATCGCGCCACATCCTTTGCCGGATGATTCCATCGCGGCGATGGAATCCCGTTATCGGGGGATACCGGTCATGAACATTTCGCAATTGTTTTTCAGTTTCGAGGGGCGTCTCAATCGTGCCAAATGGTGGCTGGCCAGCCTCATTCTGGCCGTCGTTGCCATTGTCCTCGTGCTGCTTGCCTTGATGGCGCTCGGGGTGAGCTGGATGATGGCGCGGGCAACGACCGGGGGCGCCCTTGCCACCTTGGTGGTGACGGTGCTCATCGCCTATCCCGCCACCGCAATCATGATCAAGCGCCTCAACGACCGCGACCGGCCAACCTGGATGGCGGCGGTTTTCTGGGCACCCAGCGTCCTGTCGCTGCTGGGTGAACTCGCCGGCCTCACCATGACCATGCACGATTACGGCGGCGTCTCGATGCCGGCCCCGACCGCGCTTGGGTGGATCATCAACATCGCCAGCTTCGTTATCGGCATCTGGGCGATTATCGAGCTGGGCATCCTGCGCGGCACCGACGGACCCAACCCGCACGGCCCCGATCCGTTGGCCCGATAGGCGGCAATCGGCGGCTTCCAGTAGCGCGTGAATTCGGGTAATCCTCACCGCGTCATGAATGAGGCTCCCGATCCCGTCGCGCTGCTCCAGGCGCTCATTGCCTGCCCCTCGGTCACACCCGCCGAGGGCGGGGCGCTGAACCTGCTGCAAGAGTGGCTGGGCAAGGCGGGCTTTGCCTGCCATCGCCTGACCTTCAGCGAAGAAGGCACACCGGACGTCGATAATCTGTTCGCCCGTCTCGGCACCGGCCATCCGCACCTGTGCTTTGCCGGTCATACCGATGTGGTGCCGCCGGGCGAGGACCGGCTATGGCGGCATCCCCCCTTTGCCGGCGTCATTGAAGCCGGTGTCATCTACGGGCGCGGCGCCTGCGACATGAAGGGCTCCATCGCCGCCTTTGCCGCCGCCGCTATCGGCTTTGCATCACGGCGTGGCGCAGCGCTGCCCGGCTCGATTTCGTTGCTCGTCACCGGCGACGAGGAAGGCCCCGCCATCAACGGCACCGTGAAGGTCCTGGCATGGCTGAAGGCGCGTGGCGAGGTGCCCGACCATGCCGTCGTCGGCGAGCCCACGTGTCCGGATCGCCTCGGCGATAGCGTCAAGATCGGCCGCCGCGGGTCCATTCATTTCCGCATCACCGCCGACGGCGTCCAGGGCCATTCCGCCTACCCCGAAAAAGCCGACAACCCGATTCCGCGCCTTGCCCGGCTCATCGACCGGGTGGCCTCGGAAAAGCTCGATGCGGGTAATGCCCGTTTCGACCCTTCAAGCCTTGCCGTCACCGGCTTCGATGTCGGCAATCCCGCCAACAACGTCATCCCGGCCCGCGCCGTCGCACGTTTCAACATCCGCTACAACTCCGAACACACCCCTGACAGCCTTAAAAGCTGGGTCAGCGCCCACTGCGCGCGGGTGAGTGCCGAACTGGGCGGCAGCTTCGCCGTCGAGACCATCGAAGGCGCCGACTGCTTCCTGACCGAGCCTGGCCCGCTGGTCGATGTGGTGTGCGGGGCGGTCGCCGCCGAAACCGGCATCACGCCGCAGCTTTCAACCTCCGGCGGCACCTCCGATGCCCGTTTCATCAAGGACTACTGCCCGGTGGTGGAATTCGGCCCCGTCAACCGCACCATCCACAAGGCTGACGAGAACATCTCCATCGCCGACCTCGAGGCGCTGACGCGCATCTACACTGCCCTCATCGAAGGCTACTTCGACGGCCTGGCGGCATGATATTTCTCACCGAAGCCGTCAGCGCGCTCAACGGCTCCCTCCTGCTGGCGATGCGCCGGGGTGACGGCTTTACGCGCTTCAACCTGACGATCGACGGCTTCTGGCGCTCGTTCGCCGCCGTCATCGTCATTGCCCCGCTTTACGTCTATGCCGACCGGGTCGATGCCCTCTACCCCGGCCCCGGCCCCGGCGCCGCGCCGGCCGACTTCAGCTCGGCCTTTAGCCTCATCACCCTGGTGGCCGAATGGATCGCCTGGCCCATCACGGTGGCGTTGCTGACTTATCGGACCCGCTTCAGTCGGTATTTCGTGCGCTACATCACCGTCTACAACTGGTCCTCGATCCTCGTCTTCGTGGTGATGATGGTACCGGTGGTGGCGCTTGATCTGGGCCTGATAGACAGCGCCCAGGCAGCGGCGGCGGGAGCCGTCCTGCTCATCGCCGCCCTGTGGTATCGCTGGCAGGTGGCATGCATGGCTCTGGAGGTGCCGGGCCTGGTGGCCCTGGCGCTGGTGGCGGGCGACGTGGGCCTGAGCCTGCTCATCAGCCGGCTCATTTCAGGCTGATCGATTGCAAGAGATTGAGCAGCATCACGCATCAAGCGGATAGTCGACCCCGACAAGATAGAGCCCCGAGGCCGGAGCGACCGGGCCGCAGGCGGTGCGATCCTTCGCCTTCAGAGCGCGCTCCACGTCTCTTGCCGTCCAGCGGCCCTGGCCGACCAGTTTCAGCGTGCCCGCCATGGAGCGCACCTGGTTGTGGAGGAACGAGCGCGACGAGGCGCGGATCTCCACGTAGGGACCGGCCCGCGACACATCGAGCCGGTCGAGCGTTTTCACGGCTGTCCTTGACTGGCAATGGGTGGAACGGAAGGTGGTGAAGTCGTGATGGCCGACCAGCACCTGCGCTGCGCGGTGCATGGCTTCGGCATCGAGCGGTGCCCTGACCCACCACACGCGGTCCAGTTCCAGCGCCGGCGGCGGCCGCCGGTTGAGGATGCGGTAGAGATAATGCCGGGCGATGGCCGAGAACCGACAATGGAAATCATCCGGTGCGACGGCCGCCTCGATGATGGCGACGGGATGGTCGCGCAGGTGGGCCTGGATGGCCTTGCGCAGGCGCTCGCCCTCCCACTGGCGCTCGAGGTCGAAATGCGCCACCTGGCCTTCGGCATGTACCCCGGCATCGGTGCGCCCGGCCCCGAAGACGGTAACCTCGTTGCCGGTGACGGCAAAAAGCGCGGCCTCGATGGCAGCCTGCACGGAGGGCCCGTTCGACTGGCGCTGCCAGCCGACGTAGGGGCTCCCGTCATATTCGATGATGAGGCGATAGCGCGGCATGGGCATGGCTTGCGGCCCCGATGCACGGCTGTCAAGCGCCAGGCACCTGCGGCTTCATTTGCTGGTCCGTCCGAATCCTGGGGGTCGCCAGCGCCACGTCGACGACAGGCAAGTCCATGTCGGCGTAGAACATCTCGAAGTCTGACCGATAGCGCTCGCGCACCAGCCTCACCAGCCCGGGATCGGCAAACATCTCCGGCGTCGGCGGTCGCTTGTGGTGGGTCTTGTTCAGAATGCGCAGGCGGCAAAGACGCGGGCCGCCGCGCTCGTGAATGGCCTGGCCCAGGTGCTTCCAGTCGTCCAGCACATTTTCAGTGCGTCCCACGAATTGCGGCACCAGCCTACCGGCGTGAATGAGGATCGAGGACATGCTGCACAAGTGCTTGGTGATTTGCTCATCGTCGAGGCTGGCGACCCTGTCGACGTATTGCGCAAAACTCATGTCGGCGCTGAACCCGCGCAAGCCATTGGCGATGCGCTTTCCGTCGTTGAGCACGAGCTTGTCGAAATAGCACGACGCCACCCGCGAGAAAGGGTTGCGGGTGAAGGTGAACACGAAGGCGTTCGGGTGGTCGCGCAACAGGTCGGCGGCGCTGAGCACTTGTGCCCGGTCGTCGGGCAGATTGCGCCAGAATTCGTCACGATTGACGTTGGGTACCCGGAGTTGTTCGCCGAACAGCAGATCGTGCAACGACAGCTTGATCGCCGAGTTGGCCGCCTTCGGCACCCTGGCATAGGCGATGGCGTGCTCGGTTAGCCAGATGAAATCGCGATCGCGATTCGGAGAAAACAGTCTACGGGCCGTCTTGTTCAAGATGTTGATCACGCGGGCGACTGGCTCTGTTGCGATGGGGCTTGCGGTAAGTTCGGTACCTTTTAGCGCCTTGCCCTGGCCAACACCACGAGACATTGGCCATGACACGCGCGCACTGGATGTCACGCCCCACATTGACCGGTCGGCCCAATCGCCTTATAAGGCGATGAAAGAACCCGCCACAGTTGCCGCCGCCGGTTGGCGGCATTTTTGGTTTTTCGGGGGGTTGGTTGTCGATGATCACGCCGCTTTTGCCGACCTATCAGCGCAGCGACTTCGCCTTCGAGCGGGGCGAGGGCGCGCGCCTCTACACGACGGCGGGCGAGGAATATCTCGACTTCGGCGCCGGTGTGGCGGTAACCAGCCTCGGCCACGCCCATCCGCATCTCGTCGAAGCTCTGACCGACCAGGCGCAGCGCCTCTGGCACACCTCCAACCTCTACCGCATCCCGGCGGGCGAGCGGCTGGCAAAACGCCTCACCGAGGCGACCTTTGCCGATACCGTCTTCTTCACCAATTCCGGCGCCGAAGCGCTGGAATGCGCGATCAAGATGGCGCGCAAGTTCCATGCCAGCGACGGCCACCCCGAGCGTTACCGTCTCGTCACCTTCGAGGGCGCCTTCCACGGCCGCACCCTGGCCACCATTGCCGCCGGCGGCCAGCAGAAATACCTCGACGGCTTCGGCCCCAAGGTCGAGGGTTTCGATCAGGTCGGCTTCGGCGATGTCGAGGCGGTGAAGGCGATGATCGGTGCCGAGACCGCCGGCATCCTGGTGGAGCCGGTGCAGGGCGAGGGCGGCATCCGCCCGGCGCCGCGCGGCTTCCTCAAGAGCCTCAGGCGGCTATGCGACGACAATGGCCTGCTTCTGGTGTTCGACGAGGTGCAGTGCGGCATCGGGCGCACCGGCAAGCTGTTCGCCCACGAATGGGCCGGCATCGCTCCCGACATCATGGCGATCGCCAAGGGCATCGGAGGCGGTTTCCCTATGGGCGCCTGCCTCGCCACCGAAAAGGCCGCGCAGGGCATGACCGCAGGCACTCACGGTTCCACCTTCGGCGGCAACCCGCTGGCCATGGCGGTCGGCAACGCGGTGCTCGATGTGGTGCTGGAAGACGGCTTTCTCGACCGGGTCGCAAAGGCGGGTCTCGGTCTGCGCCAGAAACTTGCCCGCATCGCCGACCACTACCCGAAGGTCATCGCCGAGGTGCGTGGCGAGGGTTTGATGCTCGGCCTCAAATGTGTCGTCCCCAACAGCGAACTGGTGAAGGCGTGTGCCGGCGAACATCTGCTGGTCATTGCCGCGGGCGAGAACGTGGTGCGCCTCTTGCCGCCGCTCATCGTCTCCGATGCCGACATCGACGAGGCCGTGACCCGCATCGAGGCGGCGGCCCGCAAGCTTTCGCCGCAAGACGTCTGAGGAGGCTGTCATGTCCGCTGCCCCCAGGCATTTCCTGGATATTTCCGATTTTGATCGTCCCGCGCTCGATGGCATGCTGGGCTCCAGCGCCCGCATGAAGCAGGCCCGTTTGGGCCATCCGCAGGGCGAGGTCGAGCCCGGCCGGCCGCTCGATGGGCGCATTCTGGCGATGATCTTCGAAAAGCCGTCCACCCGCACCCGCGTATCGTTCGATGTCGCCATGCGCCAGATGGGGGGCGAGACCTTGATGCTGTCGGCCGACGACATGCAGCTTGGGCGCGGCGAAACGGTGGCGGATACCGCATGCGTCTTGTCGCGCTTTGTCGATGCCATCATGATCCGCACCTCCAGTGAGGCGACCCTCAAGGAGCTGGCCGATCATGCCAGCGTGCCGGTGATCAACGGGCTGACCGATAAATCGCATCCCTGTCAGGTGATGGCCGACCTGCTCACCTTGAAGGAACACAAAGGCCCCCTTGATCGGCTCACCGTGGCGTGGACCGGCGATAGCTGCAATGTCACCAATTCATGGGTGCACGCGGCGGCGCGCTACGGTTTTGCGATGCGCATCGCCAGTCCAAAGATCCTGCAGCCCGAGCCGGAGGTGCTCGACTGGGCGGCCGCCAACGGGGCTTCGATTTCGGTGACCGAAGATCCCCACGAAGCGGTCAGCGGGGCCGATTGCGTCGTCACCGATACGTGGGTGTCGATGAATACCGTCGATGCCGGCAACCGCCATAACCTGCTGAAACCCTACCAGGTCGATGCTCGGCTGATGTCTGCTGCCGACCCTGAGGCGGTGTTCATGCATTGTCTGCCCGCCCATCGCGGCGAGGAGGTGACGTCGGAGGTGATCGACGGGCCGCAATCGGTGGTATTCGATGAGGCGGAAAACCGCCTGCATGTGCAAAAGGCCATCCTCGCCTGGTGCTTGACGGACGCCAAGTGATGAGCGGCGAACTGCCGGCCGACGACATTGTCTTGCCGTTTCTCATTGCGCCTTTAGGCGTGCGCGGCCGCCTCATCCGGCTGGGCGGGCTGGCCGATGAGGTGGTGAGCCGCCATGATTATCCGCCGCCCGTATCGGCCCTCCTGGCCGAGACACTGGCGCTCACCGGCCTGTTGGGCAGCGCCCTCAAGGTGGACGGCAAGTTCATCTTCCAGACCCGCACTGACGGACCTGTCGACATGCTGGTGGCCGACTACACGGCACCCGGCCTGATGCGCGGCTATGCCCGCCATCACCCCGAACGTATCGAAGCCGATGCGAACGCGGCTCAACTCATCGGACACGGTCATCTCGCCATGACCATCGACCAGGGCCCCGACACCGAACGCTATCAGGGTATCGTGGCACTGGAGGGCGAGGGATTGGCGGCGGCGGCCCATACCTATTTCTCCCAGTCCGAGCAGATCCCCACGCGGCTAAGACTGGCAGCCGGCCAGCTCCTGTGGCGTGAAGGCGCATCGTGGCGGGCCGGGGCCATCATGATCCAGCACCTGCCTTCGGATGGCGGCCAGAGTCCCCTGCCGCTGACCAGCGGCGAGGGCGGCGAGGATGAGTTATCCCCGCAAGACGACCGCTGGGTGAAGGCCAGCCTGCTGCTCGACACGGTGGAGGATCACGAATTGCTCGATCCCCTGCTGGCACCCGAACGCCTCCTCTATCGCCTCTTTCACGAGGACGGCGTCAGGGTGTTTGCGACCGTCGCGCTCAAAGCTCATTGCACCTGCTCGCGCCAGCGTATCGCGGAGATCATCGCCCGCTTCAGTGCCGAAGAGCGCGCCGACATGCTGGAAAACGGCAAGATCATCGCGACATGCGAATTCTGTTCGTCCCGCTACGTCTTCGAGCCCGACGAATTTGCCGCCGCCGAATAGGGCGCCGTTGGATTTTCGTCAAAGGTCTTCATTTTTCGACAGCGCCGGGTTGTCGTAAAAGGGGTCCATGGCTTCCTCCGCCGCGCCCGCCCGTGACATCGCCTTTTTCGTCCTGCCGCGCTTCAACATGCTGACGCTGGCCGCGGCACTGGAACCGTTGCGCGTTGCCAACTACCTGGCGCCCGAAGCGCTCTATACCTGGCGGCACGTCTCGGTTGCGGGTGGGCCGGTAAGCGCCAGCAGCGGCATCACGGTTGAGACCATTGCCTATGCGAGCCTCGATCGAGCTCCCGACCTGCTGGTCATCGTCGCAAGCTGGGGTGGCGATCATTTCAACGACCCGGAGGTGTTTGCCTGGCTGCGCCGGCTGGAGCGCCAGGGCGTCATGTTGGTGGGCCTTGAGATGGCCGTTCATATCCTCGCGCGCGCCGGGCTCATGGCGGGGCGTATCGCCACCACCCACTGGTCATGGATGCCGGCCTTCGCCGAGCGTTATCCGCAGGTCGAAGCCAGCGAGCGGCTGTTTGCGGTGGACGGCAAGCTCGTGACCTGTGCCGGGGGTACCGCCACGCTCGATCTGCTTCTCGATCTCATCGCTCGCCACCACGGCATTCGGCTGGCCGCCGAGGTGGCCGATCAGGTCCTGCATCATCCCGCCCGCCCCGGCGATGCCCCGCAGCGCCAGACCCTTGGCGCCGCAACCGGCGAGGTGCCGCGCGAAGTGAAGGCGGCGATCGCCTTGATGGAATCCAACATTGCCGAGCCGTTGACGATGCCGGTGATTGCGGCGCGCCTCGGTCTCACCCAGCGCCGGCTGGAAAGGCTGTTTCACCGCCACATGGGGACATCGGCCGTGCGCTTCAGCCAGCGGCTGCGCCTGCAGCACGCCCGCGCCCTGCTGACCAGCACCACCATGAGCATCCGCGACGTTTCCGCCGCCTCCGGCTTCAACTCCATGACCTATTTTTCATCCGCCTTCCTCGCCTGCTTCGGCAAGCGCCCGAGCGACTATCGCCAGGCCTGGCCGGCGGGGGAAGTGGCCCCCGTCTGGCCGGTCTCCTTCACCGGGCGGACACCCGGCCTCAAGCCGCGCCGCGCCGGCGAACCGCGGTCCCGGTAAAAGCCGGCATGACGTCGTTGACGAACAATTCAAGCGAGCGCTTCTGTTCCTTCATGCCGAGGCCGAGGCTGGCATAATAGGTGAATTCGTCCACCCCCAGCGCCTCGTAGCCTTTGAGCTTTTCGATGACCTCGCCGGGGGTGCCGAACATCAGATTGTCGTGCAGCATGTGCGGGTTGTATTCGTCGCGGTTGGCGATGGCGGCAAGATCGACCGGCTTGGGAAAGCCGTTGGCGACATCGCCGAGGTTCTTGAACAGGTTCTCGAACTGGCCGAGCTGGCGCTGGGCGGCCCTGACCGGCACCTCCCAGTCGGCCTTGCGGTCGTAGACGGCGGTATGGCGCATCATGGCAAAGACCGGGCGGGGCGCGCCGGGATTGGCGGCCATCGCTTCATCGAGGCGCGCCTTGTAGAGTTCTGCCTCGGCCATCGGCCGGGTGAGCGGCCAGGTGATGATGTTGCAGCCGTTCTTCACCGCGTAATCGAAGGTGATGGGTGCCCGTGCCGCGACCCACACAGGCGGATGCGGGTGCTGCAGCGGCTTGGGCACCGAGGTCGAGGTGGGGAACGACCAGAATTCGCCGTTGTGCTCGGTATCGCCCGCCCACAGGGCCTTCACGACGGGCAGCATTTCCTGCATGTAGCGCCAGCCGTCAGACTGCTTGAGGCCGGGTTGCATGCGGTCGAATTCGCGCTGGTAGGCGCCCGAGCCGATGCCGAATTCCAGCCGCCCGCCGCTGATCAGGTCGACGAGGGCGGCCTCTCCCGCCACCCGGATGGGGTGCCAGTAGGGCGCCACCACGACCGCGGTGCCGAGGCGGATGCGGCTGGTGTGGGTCGCCCACCAGGTTAGGATCTGGAATGGATTGGGGGCGATGGTCATTTCCAGCGCATGGTGTTCGGCCGCCCAGGCGATGGAAAAGCCGCCGTCATCGGCCATCTGCACCATCTCCAGCGTATGCCGGGCCACTTCGGCCATGTCGGCGCCGGGTTCCATGCGCTCCATGTTGATCGCCAGTTGGAATTTCATCGCCGAACCTCCATCGCATGGGCTGCCGCCCGTCCTTCAACGGCGGCGATGATGATGGCAGTATAGGGCGAAGATTACAGATTTTTCGATCAGCATTTCGGAAAATACGACACTAGCGGAGCCCTACTGGCCGGCGGAACGAGACTTCTCCAATTGTCTCCTTGCCATTGCAACTGTTGCTGCGGTTATCTCGTCGGGCTTGCTCTTCCGTGCTGCGGCCAACTGATCCACTGCATCCAGTAGCGCGGCTCGCTGTTGGTCCGGCAGCGTCGCCGCTCTATTTAGTGCAGCGCGGAAGGCACGTGTGTTGGGTTCCTCGTATCGAAGCGCCTCCTTTAGCACGTCGTCATCGAGCAGGCCGGTGTTCTCGGTTGTCTCGATGAAGGACCGAATACAGCTTCGCTCTCTAGGCGACATCGCACCGCTCGCCCGAGCGATAGCGACCAGCACAGTCACCTGCGGGTGGAGCGCGTCGAGAGCCGCCTCGATTGTGCCGCGCGGCGACTGCCTGTATGCCTCCATCAGGTAAGCGGGAATGTTATCCACCACTTCACCAGTCCCGGCATTGACGAACTCGATAATCCGTGAGGCGAGGAACGTGCGGTGGGCACCGCGTGCGTAGCAGTGCGCTTCAATCGCCATGTCTACATCCACGCCCCAAGGAACGATGCGCTTGGTGCGGATGGCGCGTCGGCTCTCCTGGCCCATCCCATCTCGGTAGGTGATGAATGCTTCCACCTCTACCGGGATCGCATCATCGAAGGTGCCTTCGCCACTCGGTACTTCCCAGCTATCTTTCTCTGGAAGTAGTGCTGCGTGAGCGTTCTTGGTCTGGTCCTCTGGCCTGCACGCCGCCGCCAGAGGTGAGGATGGTGAAGCGCGGCGATGCAAGTCTATTAGTCGCGGCTCGCGCGCCGTCGCCACGTGCGACGATGGTGAAGTGCGGCGATACCGCCTGATTAGCCACGACCACAGCCCCATCGCCTCATTGCCTGTTCACCGGCTCTAGTTCTTTACCCAACGTGATCGTGCGCCAACTGAACGACTGGCGCAACCCTTTGGCATCGATCTACATCGCTCCGTTCCGCACCATGATCACTCGTGAATTGCCTCTGCGGCCGCAACCCCATTGGACTTGGCGCCAATTGCGGATAGGCGGCGGTGCTCACAACCCCCGGGCGATTTCGGTGATCACCTTAAACGCTTCACCCACATCCGCCTCGGTGGTCTCGCCCTGGCCGACCTGGAAGCGAATGACCGTCCGGCCCTCCACCACCGTCTGCGTCAGGTAGATGCGCCCATCGTCGTTGATTGCCTGCAACAGTCGCAGGTTGAGGGCGTCGAGGTCATCGGCGCCGGCCGGGTGATGGCGGAAGGTAAACAGCGACAGGACGGGCGCGGTGACGATCTCGAAATCGGGCTCGGCTGCAAGCCTTGCCGCCATGGCCTCGGCCCACGCCACATGCCGGCGGATCATCGCTCGCAAACCCTCGACACCATGGCTGCGGATGACGAACCACAGTTTCAGCGCCCGGAAGCGGCGGCCCAGCGGGATCGACCATTCGGAATAGTTGACGATGCCGTCGCGGCCGTGGGTCTGGAGAAATGAGGGGCGGATGCCGAGTGTCCGGACCAGGCTTTCGGGATCGCGCACGAAATGGGCTGAGCAGTCGAAATTGGTGAGGAGCCACTTGTGCGGATTGAAGACGAAGCTGTCGGCTTGTTCGGCGCCCGTCATCAGGTGGCGGAATTCCGGGCACACCATGGCGCTGCCCGCCCAGGCAGCATCGACATGCAGGTAGAGCCCGTGGCGGCGCGCGACGGTGGCAACCGCGGCCACATCATCGCTGCCGCCGGTCGAGGTGCCCCCGATGGAGGCGACGATGGCGGCGGGAACGAGGCCGGCCGCGCGGTCGGCGACGATGGCGGCGTCCAGCGCTTGCGCATCCATGCTCCGCAAGGCACCGCCGGACGCGATATGGATGAGATTGTCCTGGCCGATGCCGGCGATCCAGCAGGCCTTGTCGATGGACGAATGGGTCTGGTCGGAGGCATAGACCCTGACCGCCGGGCCGCCGGCGAGGCCCTTGGCGTTGCCGGTGAAGCCCAGCGCCTTTTCGCGCGCCACCAGGAGGGCGGCCAGCGTGGCGGCGGAGGCCGAATCCTGGATGACGCCGGAAAAGCCTTCGGGCAGGCCGATCATCTGCCTGAGCCAGTCCACCATGCGGGTTTCAAGTTCGGTCGCCGCCGGCGAGGTCTGCCACAGCATGCACTGGGCGGCCAGCGTTGCGGTCAGCCATTCGGCCACTACCGAGGGCGGGCTGGAATTGGCCGGGAAATAGGCGAAGAAGCGCGGATGCTGCCAATGCGTCATACCCGGCATGATGACCCGCTCGAAGTCGGCAAAGATCGCCTCCATCGCTTCACCTGCCTCGGGCGGGCAATCGGGTATCTGAGCCGCGATATCGCCAGGCGCGGTCTGCGCCCGCACCGGGCGTTGCCGCAGGGTTTCGAGATAGCGCCGTGACCACTCACCGACGCGCTTTCCCCAGTCTTCCAGTTGGGCGATGTTCATGGATTTTGCATCCTTTCACCGGCGATCAAAGCCGCTTGCCGCTTCATGTGCAAGCGCACTGGCCAAGCGCTGGCAATCCTGATCTATTAGCCCCCATGTCCGCCAAATCCGCACACCCCATCGCCAAGGGCGACCGTCTCTATCTGATCGACGGCTCGGGCTACATCTTCCGCGCCTATCACGCGCTGCCGCAGATGAACCGCAAGTCGGATGGGCTGCCGGTCAATGCCGTGCTGGGCTTTTGCTCGATGCTCAACAAGCTGCTGCGCGAGACCAATGCCGGCGAGCGGCCCACCCATCTGGCGGTCATCTTCGACAAGTCCGGGCGCTCGTTCCGCAACGATATCTATCCCGAATACAAGGCCAACCGGCCTGACGCGCCAGCCGATCTGGTGCCGCAGTTCGGCATCATCCGCCAGGCGACCCGCGCCTTCAACGTGCCGTGCATCGAGCAGGCGAACTACGAGGCCGACGACCTCATCGCCACCTATGCCCGCCAGGCGGTGGAAAAGGGCGCATCCGTCCATATCGTTTCCTCCGACAAGGATCTGATGCAACTGGTGCGTGACGGCGTCACCTTGCGCGACACCATGAAGGACAAGGACATCGGCGAGCCCGAGGTCATTGAAAAATTCGGCGTGGCGCCGGACAAGGTCATCGAGGTGCAGGCGCTGGCCGGCGACAGTGTCGACAACATACCGGGCGTCCCCGGCATCGGCGTGAAGACCGGCGCCTTGCTCATTGCCGAATATGGCGATGTGGAAAATCTCCTCAGGCACGCCGAAGAGATCAAGCAGCCCAAGCGGCGCGAAAACCTCATTGCCTTTGCCGACCAGGCACGCCTGTCGCATCGTCTCGTCACCTTGAAAGACGATGTGGAGGTGGAAAACCCGATCGACGATTTCGCCGTGACGAACCCCGATCCGGTGCAGCTCATCGGCTTCCTGAAGGCGCTGGAGTTTACCTCGCTCACCCGCCGCATCGCTTCCGAACTGGAGGCCGACGCCAGCGAAATCGAGTCCGTCGAGGTGACTTTCAAGGGCTGGCCGCCGGAAGGTGGCAGCGAGGCGACACCGGCGCCGACCACGCGGCCGGGTCGCACCGACCCGACCAAATCCCACGAAGCTGCCCCGCCCGGCGAGGCTCCGGCCCCCGAGCCGGGCGTCACCGCGCCCATCGATGTCGCGGCCTACGAGACTGTCACCGACGAAGCTCGCCTCGATCAATGGATCGCCGAGGCGCAGGCTGCAGGCAGGGTGTGTTTCGACACCGAGACGACGTCGCTGGATGCCATGCGGGCCGAACTGGTTGGGGTTTCGCTGGCGATCGTGCCGGGCAAGGCGTGTTATGTGCCGCTTGCCCACCGGGTTGGCGACGGGCTGGATTTTTCCGACACGAAAATCGTGCAGCTCGACCGCGCGGCGGTGGTGAAGAAGCTCAAACCCCTGCTGGAGGACGAAAGCGTCCTGAAGATCGGGCAGAACCTCAAATACGACATGCTACTGATGGCCCGTCATGGCATCGCCATAGCCCCTATCGACGACACCATGCTGCTTTCTTATGCCCTCGACAGCGGCAGGAACGGGCACGGCATGGATGAATTGTCGGATATCCACCTCGGCCACAAGCCGATCTCCTTCAAGGAGGTGGCGGGCAAGGGAAAGCAGGCGGTGACTTTCGATCTGGTGGCCGTCGATGCCGCCACCCGCTATGCCGCCGAAGACGCCGATGTCACCTTGCGGCTGTGGCATCTCCTGAAACCCCGGCTCGCGGCCGAACACCGGGCGACCGTCTATGAGACGCTGGAGCGTCCGCTGGTGCCGGTGCTGGTGGCGATGGAAAGAGAAGGCGTGCTGGTTGACCGGGCGGTGCTGGCGCGCCTGTCGGGCGAGTTCGCCCAGGCCGCCGAGGCCATCGAAAAGCAAGTCCACAAGCTGGCGGGCGGCCCCTTCAACATCGGCTCGCCCAAGCAGCTTGGCGATGTCCTGTTCGGACAGATGGGCCTTGCAGGCGGGCGCAAGACGCCGACCGGGGCCTGGAGCACCGACAGCCAGGTGATGGAAGACCTGGCCGCCGAAGGCGTCGAACTGGCGCGCAAGGTGCTCGACTGGCGCCAGGTGACCAAGCTTAAGTCCACCTATACCGACGCGCTGCCCACCCATATCGACCCCGAGACCAGTCGCGTCCACACGTCTTATGCGCTCGCCGCCACCTCGACCGGACGCCTTGCCTCCACCGACCCCAATCTGCAGAATATCCCGGTGCGCACCGAGGAGGGTCGAAAGATCCGCTCCGCCTTCATCGCCGCGCCGGGGTCAAGGCTGATCTCGGCCGACTACAGCCAGATCGAATTGCGCGTGCTCGCCCATGTGGCCGACATCCCGCAACTGAAGAAGGCCTTTGCCGAAGGCCTCGACATCCACGCCATGACGGCATCGGAAATGTTTGGGGTGCCGGTGAAGGGCATGGACCCGAGCATCAGGCGGCGCGCCAAGGCCATCAACTTCGGCATCATCTATGGCATTTCCGCCTTCGGGCTCGCCAACCAGCTTTCCATCCCGCGCGAGGAGGCCGGGCAATACATCAAGACCTATTTCCAGCGCTTTCCCGGCATCCGCGACTACATAGAGGAAACCAAGCGCTTCTGCCGCGACAACGGCTATGTGGAGACAGTGTTCGGCAGACGCTGCCATTTCCCCCGCATCACCGCCTCCAATCCGTCCGAGCGCGCCTTCCAGGAGCGCGCCGCCATCAATGCCCCCATCCAGGGGGCGGCCGCCGACATCATCCGCCGCGCCATGATCCGTATGCCGGCGGCCTTGGATGAAGCGAAATTGTCGGCGAAGATGCTGTTGCAGGTCCACGACGAACTCATTTTCGAAGCGGTCGAGGCAGAAGTCGAGGCCACCATGCAGACGGCGGTCGGGGTCATGCAGAAGGCCGCCGAGCCGGCGGTGCGCTTTTCCGTGCCCATCAAGGTCGATGCCCGCGCCGCCCTCAACTGGGAGGAGGCGCACTGATGGCCATTCGCAAATCCGCCGACGAGACGGGTGCCGCCGTCATGCTGGAGCGACTTTCCCGCCTCATGCGGGCGGCCGAGCATGAGGGCGACCTCAATCCCGCGCAATGGGAAGCCCTGCGCTACATCGGCCGCGCCAACCGCTTTTCCAATTCCCCCGGCGCCCTGACACAGTATCTCGGCGCCACCAAGGGCACCGTGTCGCAGACGGTGATCGCGCTGGAGAAAAAGGGTTTGGTCGTCAAGTCGCCGCGTCCGGGGGAAAAGCGCTCGCTGGCGCTTTCCCTCACCGAGCCGGGCGAAGCCATGCTGGCGCGCGACCCCTGGCAGCGCCTCGGGGCCGAAATCGAAAAGTTGGGCCCCAAGACCCGCAAGCGCTTTTCGAAGGGTTTGCGCGACCTGTTGCATGCAGAACTGGTGCGCGGCGGCTTCAGGGAATTCGGCGTATGCCGGTCGTGCCGCTATTTCGGCGAGAAGGCTGCGCAAGACGAGCCAGGCGGCCCGCACCGCTGCCTGTTGTTCAATGAGCCGCTGTCAGGCGCGGAAAGCCGCAAGATCTGCCTGGAACACCTGTCTGTGTGACGTCTTTTTTCTCGTCGCGTTTTCGAACCGCAAAAGTGCATGACACGTTTGCTGAAAACACTCCGGCTTACGCCTGCTCCAGCGCTTCCAGCGATTCCGGCACCGTCTGCCCGCCGTCGACCACGATGGTCTGGCCGGTGATGTAGTTGGCTTCCTTGGAGGCGAGGAACAGCGCGGCGTTACCGATGTCCTCCACCCGACCGAGCTTTTTCAACGGCACCGAGGCGGCCATGGTCTTCAGGTAGTCCTCGCCCAGATCCTCCAGCCCTTCAGTGACCACATTGCCGGGCATGACGGCGTTGATGGTAATGCCGTATTTGGCAAGCTCGATGCAGGCCGTGCGCATGAAGCCGAGCTGGCCCGATTTCGACGCCCCGTAATGGGCCCAGCCGGGAAAGCCGGTAATCGGGCCGGTGATTGAGGAGGTGAGGATTACGCGGCCCTGGTCGGACTTTTTCAGGTACGGCAGGCAAGCCTTTACCGACAGGAAATTGCCCTTGAGGTTGGTGCCCAGCACCTGATCCCATTCGTCCGGGTCCATCTCCTCGATCTTCACCTGCGGAAAGATGCCGGCATTGGCGCACAAGATGTCGATGCCGCCGAAGGCATCGGCTGTTGCCGTGGCCATCGACTGGAGGCTGGAAAAGTCGGTGACATCGGCGGCAAAGCTTGCCGCGCCGTTGCCCAGTTCTTTTGCCGTGGCGGCGGCTTGTTCTGCGCCGCGCGCCACCACCATGACGCGTGCGCCCTGGGCGGCGAACACGCTTGCGATGCCCTTGCCGATGCCCTTGCTGGCACCGGTGACCACCACCGAGCGGCCCTTGATGGATGTGAGCATGGCTTATCTCCCTATTCGTTATTGGCTTGCGTGGTTGCCCTGCGGTGCGTGGTGTAGAGCCAGTAGCCGCCGAACAACAGCACCCCTGCGGTCACCGTCGATACCGTGCCCAGCACCGGCACGCCCGGCGTGTAGCCGGCCACCATCTTGGCATAGAGGTATTCGGGGATGGTGGTGTCGGCACCGTCGGTATAGAGCGACAGCGGGAAATTGCCCCAAGACAGCAGGAATGCGAACAACGAGCCCGATACGATGCCCGGCAGCAGTACCGGCAGGGTCACTTCGCGGAACACCTGGACGCGGCTCGCGCCGAGATCGAAAGCGGCTTCCTCCAGCGCCGGATCGAAGCTGTAGACCTGGATGGAGATCACCAGCGTCACCACCGGGATGATCCACACCAGATGGGCAAAGACCGCGGTGTGCCATGACAGCGGCAGCCCCATGGCGTTGAACCACAACAGCAGCGCCAGCCCCAACACCGTCTGGGGAAAGAAGATCGGCAGCAGCACCAGCCGCTGGTAGAGGGGGCGCGCCCTCCAGTCATAACGGGCAAAGGCCAGCGCGCCGAAGAAGCCGATCACCACGGCGATGACCGTGACCATCAACGCGATCGAGATGGAGGTCTGGAAAAGCTGATGCACCTCGATCGAGTTGAAGGTCTTGTGCCACCACACGAGACCCCAGCGGCGGATGGGGAAGAGGAAATAGCGGCTCTTGGTGAGCGAGGCGAGGAGAATGCACAGGGCCGGCAGATAGATGAAGATGAGGACGGCGATCGTCCACACCCAGATCAGTGCATGGCGGGCGCGCTGATTCATGATCTGGCGCGCCTCCCCAGAATCTTGTCGAGGTCGAAGCGCCACAGGACCAGCAGCACCAGGGTGCCGACCACCAGCATCAAGAGGCAGGCGAGCGCCGCCCCCAGCGGCCAGTTCTGGGCATAGGTGAAGGCGATCTCGATGTCCTGGGTGATAGGTATAATGACCTGGCCGCCGAGAATCTTGGCCTCGGCGATGCCGCCCACCGCCAGGACGAAGGTCAACAGGAAGCCGATCATGACGCCCGGCATGGACAGCGGCAGTTCCACCTCCCGGAACACCTGCCAGCGCGAGGCGCCGAGGTCGCGGGCGGCATCGCGGATCTCGTCCGGCACCATCGAGACGCCCAGCGACATGGGAAACAGCATGAATGGCAGATAAACATAGACCATGCCCATCAGCACCACCCAGCGCGTATAGAGCGGCCCGTCGAGGTTGAGGCCGGTAAACTCCTTGAGGGTCCCCAAAAGCACGCCGTTCTTGATCAGGAACAGCACCCAGCCATACAGCCTGACGTTTTCCGACACGAACAGCGGAATGGTGAACAGCAAGGTGATGATCGGCGACCACTTGCCGAAGACTTTTGCCATGCCATAGGCGATGGGATAGCAGATGGGCGCCAGCAGGATTACCGTCAGCGCGGCATACAGCATCGACCAGGTAAAAGAGATGTAGCTGTTGGAGCCGAAGATCTCGATATAATTGCCGAAGCTTGGATGATCGAGCAGCCCGAAGGTGCGGGCCGGCATGAACGAATAGGCGATCACCGCCATCAGCGGGGCGGCAAAGCCCACCAGCAGGAAGATCATCAGCGGCAGGGCGTTCGCCGGCCCCGGGGAAAGCCTGAACGGGTGGGCCTTCATTCTCCCACCAGCACGCTGTCGCGCGCGTCCCAGCCGATGAGGATCTCGCTGTCGAGATTGATGTGGGCGCTGGCCTGCTCGCGCAGTTTCTCCACCACGAAGACCTGGCCGCCGGCCCTCACCTGATACTGGATGCGCGAGCCCAGCGCGTATTCGTTGTAGACCCTGCCTGCAAACACGTTGTCGGCGTCGGTCTTCTTGGCCACGAAGCGCATGAACTCGGGTCGGATCACCAGATGCCCGGAGGTGAAGCCGCGGGGAACCGTCGGGGCCTTCAGACGCTTTTCGAAGTCGGGACAGGCAAGCTGGTTCTTGCCCTCGAGGGTCACTTTCAGGATGTTGACGTCGCCCATGAACTCCGACACGAACTTGTCGCGAGGTTTGGAATAGATATCATCAGGGGTCCCCACCTGCACCAGCTTGCCGGCCCGCATGACGCCGATGCGATCCGACATCACCATGGCTTCTTCCAGCGAGTGGGTGATGTAGATGAAGGTCTTGCCGGTCTCGCGGTGGATGTCCTTGAGTTCCTTTTCCAGCGTCTTGCGCAGCTTGTAGTCGATGGCCGACAGCGGCTCGTCGAAGAACAGGATTTCCGGATCGAAGGCGAGCGCCCGGGCCAGCGCCACCCGCTGGCGTTCGCCGCCGGAGCATTTGAGCACGCTCTTGCCGTAATAGTCCGCCGGCAGGCGCAACTGCTTGAGGAGCTGCAAGGCGCGTTGCTTGCGCTCACCCTTCGCCATGCCACGGATCTTCAGGGAGAACTCGATGTTCTCGCCCACGGTTCGATGCGGGAACAGCGCCAGCGACTGGAACACCATGCAGGTCGGGCGCTTGTTGGCGGGCACATCATTGATGCGGGCACCGCGCAGGATGATGTCGCCGCTGCTCGGCTCCTCCATGCCGGCGAGCATGCGCACCAGCGTGGTCTTGCCGGAGCCCGAGGGCCCGACGATGGTGAAGAACTCGCCCTCGGTGATGTCGAGGTCGATATGATCGATGGCGGTAAAGTTGCCGAAAGTCTTGGTCAGCCCCTTGAGGATGAGGATCGGTGTTGGCGTCGTCATGTTGCCCCGGTGCGCTTTAATGACAAAGGAACCCGACTCCCCTGTAACAAGGCGCTCCTTCCCGTAGGGGAAAGAGCGCCAGGCTTGCGAACGTCAGGCCAGATCAGCCGGCCGATGCCTCTTTCTTGGCCGCCGTCATGATGTCGAGCAGCTTGTCGTAGTCGGGCACGATATCGTATTCGACGCTGCGCGCCATCTCCTCGTTGAGGCTGTCCCACTGGATGGCGTCCAACTCGTCCTTGGTGAACAAGTTGAAGCATTCCGGGTTCGCCATCTGGGCGACGGGGTTGAAGGTGCCTTCCGCAAAGGCCACCGTATGGGCGACCTTGGGGTTCTGCACGTATTTGAGGAATTCCACCGCCAGTGGCGATTCCTGGGGATTATTGACAGTGGAGGTGACCTCGATCCACGACACGCCGCCCTTGCCGCCCGCCATTGGGCCCTTGTTGGGGGTGATGCCGCGGATGTTTCTGGCGCCATCGGCACGCGCTGGCGAGGCCGAATAGGTGCCGCCGGTCATGTGGAAGTCGATCTCGCCGGAAATGAACGCCTGGTTCATGGCGGCGATGTCGCCCACCAGCTTGGCGCCCTTGAACACTCGCCGTGCCGTCTCGCCGAACTTGGCGACCTGATCGTCGCCGTGCTTGATGAACGGATCGAAGCCCGAGATCAGGCAGATGTCGAAGACGTTCCAGTCGTCGGATTCGAGAATGCCATACTTGCCGTTGTTCGCCGGGTCGTTCCACAGATCCCAGCCCTGGTCCTCAGCCGTCTTGCGCGACACCTTGTCGGTGTTGACCACGAAGGAATAGGGGCCGAAGCGCTGGCACATGCCGAGCAGTTCCTTGCCGTCCTCGCTCATCGCCCATTTGTAGGGTGGTTTGAACATCGGCAGCATCTTGTCGAAATACGGCTCCATCATCGCCCTGTCGAGCGGCTTGATGAGTTTTTCCGGATACATCACCTTGCGGGCCCAGGGATTGTTCACGTTGATGAGGTCCCAGACGTTGATCTCGCCGGCCCTCAGGCGGTTGATCATGGTGGGATCGTTGGTGAGCGATTCCGCCTTGACGGTGGCCCCCTTCATCTTGCGGAACGGGTCAAGCACCTGGGCGGAGTTGTAGCCTTCCCAGCACAGGATGTTCAGTTCCTTCTCACGGGCTGCCTGGGCCTGACGCGACAGCGCCCCGGTCGCCGCCACCGCCGCCACGGCGCCTGAAGTCTGCAGGAAATCCCGGCGGGTAATTGATGATCCGAACATTTGCAGTTCTCCCTGTTGTGCCCGACCGCTCCGCCGGGCGATCCACGAAAGGACCTGACCGGCGGAGCAGGGGGCTGTGCGTCGCACTAGCGCCGACACGCCAATATCACAGCATAACCCGCCCCCGGAACCAACCCCCGACGGTTCCTTGGCGCGAGCGCACTGCGAACGACAGGCTAAGGCCTTGGTCGCCGCCGGAGCTTGACATCACGCGGTTCCCACTTGACAGGGGACCGCGCACCACCGCCGTTCCCCGCTCTTTCGCCCGGCGCGCAAACCCGTTATTGCTGCCGCTAACCCTCGATCATGCCGGAGATTGTCGTCCCATGCCGCAAAAGCCCGTCCTGTTGCCCACCAGCCGGGCGAAATCGGCACGCCCGATCATCGGCGTGACGCGCGATCGCCTGGCGGGCCTGAAATCGGACCTCGGCAAGGCGCAGCGCGCCTGGGTGGAGGTCAACGGCTTTGGCGGCGAGGCCGGCCAATGGCTGACGCTGCCGGGGCCCGATGGGGAAATCGAGCGGGTGCTGTTGGGGCTCGGCAACGGCCAGGCGGGCGAAGACGCATTCCATGCCGCGCGCCTTGCCTCGGCGCTGCCGGCCGGCGACTATCACTTCGAGCAACCGCCGGCACCGGCTGTGCTGGTGGCGCTGGGTTGGCTGCTGGAGACCTATGCCTTCACCCGTTACGGCGCCAGGGCGGTTGGCCGTGGTGCCCGCCTTGTCGCGCCCGAAGGCATCGACCGGGCCGATGTCATCCGTCAGGCCGAGGCCTGTTGCCTGGTGCGCGACCTAGTCAACACGCCGTCCTCGGACATGGGACCGGCGGAACTGGAGGCGGCCGCCCGCGACCTCGCGGATAAGCACGGCGCCCGCTTCAAGGCGGTGACCGGCAAGGCGCTGGCGGCAGGTTTTCCGATGATCCACGCCGTCGGTAAGGCCTCCACCCGGGCGCCGCGACTCATCGATTTCACCTGGGGCAATCCCAGGGCGCCGAAGGTCACGCTGGTCGGCAAGGGCGTGTGCTTCGACACTGGCGGCCTCGACATCAAGCCCTCATCGGGCATGGCGTTGATGAAGAAGGACATGGGCGGCTCGGCAAATGTCCTGGGTCTTGCCGCGATGATCATGGGAGCCAGGCTGCCGGTGCGCCTCAGGGTGCTGATCCCGGCGGTGGAGAATTCCATCTCCGGCGAGGCCTTCCGCCCCGGCGACGTGCTCAAGAGCCGTAAAGGGCTGACCGTCGAGATCGGCAACACCGACGCCGAGGGCCGCCTCGTCCTCGCCGATGCGCTGGCGCTGGGCGATCAGGAAAGCCCCGACCTGATGATCGACATGGCGACCCTGACGGGCGCGGCGCGGGTGGCGCTGGGCCCCGACCTGCCACCCTTTTATACCGATGACGAGGCAACCGCCTCGGCGTTGGCGCACGCCGCGACCACCCACAACGATCCTTTGTGGCGCCTGCCGTTGTGGAAGCGCTACAACGCCCTGTTCGAAAGCTCCATTGCCGATATCAACAATGCCGGTTCGTCGGGTTTTGCCGGATCGATCACCGCCGCCCTGTTTCTTGCCCGGTTCGTGGAAAAGGCCCGCACCTGGGTGCATCTCGACATCTTCGCCTGGACGCCGTCGGCACGCCCGGGCCGGCCGGCGGGCGGCGAGGCGCAAGGCATCCGTGCCCTCTATCACATGATCGCCGAACGCTATCGCTGAACCGCCGCCGCTAACCATGTCGGCCGCAGCCGTCTTGCCAATTATGCCCGTCCGCGCTTAACTGATACGGACCCGAAACGATCGGGAGCGGTGCGAGGCCCATGCCGCTTTGCAATTGGCAGGCACCCATGGGGGTGCGGGATTGGCAATGGCCTCGAAATTGACCACCGGACAGGCATTGGGATTGTGGCATCGCGCCGCGTTGGCCCTGGTGCGCGACGACGAACCGGATCTTTCGCTGCGCCAGATGGCGATCCTGTTCACCGTCTACCTGGAGGCTCCGCCCCATACGGTGCGCGACCTCGCCCGCCGTCTCAACGTCTCCAAGCCGGTGATCACCCGGGCGCTCGACCACATGGGCAAGCTCGACCTCCTCACCCGCCGCCGCGACGAGGAAGACCGCCGCAATGTCCTCATCCAGCGCACTCTGCGCGGGGCGCTGTATGTGGAGGCGCTCGGTGATACAGTGGCGCAACTTTCAGGTGACGAAACCTCGCGGCCATGAATCTCGATCCCCGTCTCAACGCCTACCGTCCCGACCTTGCCCGGGCATCGTTGTCCGGCAAGGTGATTGCCGAACGTTATGTGAAGGGAGACCTGCGCCGCGTCGATGCGGCGACGCTCGGCATGTATGGCCGCCCACGTGGCGAGGGACCCATGGTCAGCGAGGCGCTGCGGGGCGAGGATTTTCTGATCCTCGACATTGCCGGCCGCTGGGCCTGGGGGCAACTGGCGCGTGATGACTATGTCGGCTACGTGCGGACGGAACACCTCGCGCCCATCGAGACGGCCCCCACCCACCGGGTATCGGTGCCCTCCAGCCTCATTTTTTCCGCCCCCAACCTCAAGAGCGCGCCGAAGGGGCGGCTGTGGCTCAACTCTCTTGTCTCGGTGAGCGGCATCGAGGGCGCCTGGTCGGCGCTGGCCGGTGGCGGCTTTGCCTTCAGCCGCCATCTGGCAGGGCTCGACGAGCATGAACCCGACTTCGTCGCGGTTGCCGAACAGTTCTGCAATGTCCCGTATCTGTGGGGCGGTCGGACGTTTGCCGGGCTTGATTGTTCAGGGCTGGTGCAGACGGCCATGCAGGCCGCTGGCCGCGCCTGTCCGCGCGACAGCGACATGATGGAAGCATCCCTCGGCACCGCCTTGCCGGCAGGCGACCTGAAGGCCTTGCGGCGCGGCGATCTGGTGTTCTGGAAGGGCCATGTCGGCATCATGGTGGATGAAAAACGCCTCCTGCACGCCAATGCCCATCACCTGTGGGTGGCGATCGAACCACTCGCCGTGGCCGTGGAGCGCATCGCCGCTGCCGGCAGCCCGGTGAGTTCGATCAGACGGCCATAGAGCACTTGCATCGGGTTCACCGCGCAAACCGCCTTGCATTCAATTGAATTGCGAACCTTTTGAACGGAGACCTTCACGCGAGGTTAGGGGCTGTTGTGTATCGTGTCCGCAATTCCATTTTCTGGAGCGGCCCATGACATCAGCATCCTTGAATGTCTCCGCGCCCATGAAGAGTTCCGGTGTCGCCTACCTATGGTGGTTCTTCTTCGGCAGGCTCGGGGTGCACAAATTCTACCTGAACCGGCCCGCAATGGGCGTGTTGTACGCACTTTCAGTTGGTCTTCTGGGCGTGGGATTACTATGGGACCTGTTCACCATCCCCTTTCAGGTCAAGGCAGCCAATGCGCGGCTCGGATTTGGCGCATCCAACAAATATGGTTCCGGTCACGCCCATTCTGCATCATCGAGCGAGCTTGATTATCACGAAGATGATGCCAGGTTTGCTGGCATAGACGCCAGGATTGCCGAGCTTGCCGCGCAGCGCGCCAACCAGAGGCCCGTCGCCGCACCCGCAAGCCCTTCGATCAACAGACCCGTATTCGGCCAACGTTCGTAGGTTTTTTCGCATCCATTTCGCTCGAGCATGATGCCGAAAAGTGGAAACCACTTTTCGGATAACATCATGCTCAGCCTTTTGGAATCGATCAGCTTTTATGCAATTGGGTGATTCCACCCAATTGCATGCTGATCTAGCCTCAGTAACCGCGCTTGCGGTCGACCACATGGGCGAGGGGCTCGCCGGCTTCATGGCGGCGGATCTGGCCCATGATGTAGGTGACGATGGAACGCGGATCGCTGTCGGCGGCGATGTGTGGCGTCACCGTTACTTTAGGGTGATGCCACAAGGGGCTGGCGGCGGGCAGCGGTTCGGTCTCGAACACATCGAGGCTGGCGGCAAAGAGATCGCCCGCCTCAAGGCACTTGAGGATATCGGCCTCCACCTGCAAACCGCCGCGCCCGGCGTTGATCAGCACCGGGCCGCCGAGTGGGCCGTCCTTGGCCAGCTTTCCCAGCAGCCGTGCATCGATGATGCCGCGCGTCGCCGGCGTCAGCGGCAGCAGCACCACCAGGATATCGCTGCGTGCGAGGAAGGGATCGAGGCCCTCTTCGCCCGCATAGCAGCGGATGCCGGCGATGGACTTGGGCGAGCGCGACCAGCCGGCGACCTGAAAGCCCAGCATCGAAAGCTTCATGGCGGCGTCCTCGCCCAGCACGCCGAGGCCCATGATACCGACCCTGACAGCCGAGGCCGCCCATTGCTCCACCGGATGCCAGATGGCCTTTTGCTGGTTGGCGGCAATCAACGGACCCTGGCGGTGATGATGCAGCACCTGCCACACCACGTATTCGCTCATCCGCATGGTCATGTCGTCGAGCACGACGCGCACGACGGGTATGTCCGGCAGGGTCGGGTCGGCGAGCAGGTGATCGACGCCGGCCCCCAGGTTGAAGATCACTTCCAGTGCCGGCAGGCTTTTGAGTGAGCCATGCGGCGGGCGCCACACCAGCGCATAGCGCACATTGGCGGCATCGCCCATGCGGTCCGGCCAGATATTGACGCTACGCTGCGGATCGACCGCGTGGATGGCCGTTTCCCAGCTTTCCGGGCGCCAGCTATCCATGATCAGTGCAATGCTCATTGGTTTACCGTTTCCGTATCCACCGCCTCGATATCGAAGGCGGCCTTGATCAGCGCCCGGGTGTAGTCGGTGCGCGGTGCCCTGAAAAGGCTTTCCGACGTGCCTTCCTCGACGATCACCCCGTTGCGCAGCACCACCACCTGGTGAGCAAGGGCGCGGACCACCTTCAGGTCGTGGCTGATGAACAGGAAGGCGAGGTTGTGACGCACCTGCAATTCGCGCAGCAGTTCGACGATCTGGGCCTGCACCGACATGTCCAGCGCACTGGTCGGTTCGTCCAGCATGACGAATTTTGGCTCCAGCACCATGGCGCGCGCGATGGCGATGCGCTGGCGCTGTCCGCCGGAGAATTCATGCGGATAACGCTCCATCAGGGCGGGATCAACCTGCACTTCCTTCAGCGCCGAAGCGATCCGCGCTGCCCGTTCGGCCTCGCTGAGGTCGCGGCGTTGCACCAGAAGCCCTTCCTCGACGATCTGCCGGATCGACAGGCGCGGGCTGAGCGAGCCGTAGGGGTCCTGGAACACCACCTGCATCTCGCGCCGCAGGGGCCGCATGCGGCGGGCATCGAAGTCCTCAATGGGCTTGCCGAGATAGGCGATGGGGCCGTCCGACTCGATCAGGCGCAACAGGGCAAGTCCGAGCGTCGTCTTGCCTGAGCCCGATTCGCCCACCACCCCCAGCGTCTGGGCCTCGCGCACCTTGATGCTCACCCCGTCCACGGCCTTGATGTGGCCCACCACGCGGCGGAAGAACCCCTTCTTGATGGGGAACCACACCTTCAACCCCCTGGTCTCGAGGATGACCGGGGCGCGGTCATCGGCAAGCGGCGGATCGCCCCCCGGCTCGGCTTCGATCAGGTGGCGGGTATAGGGGTGCTGCGGATTGGTGAACAGGGCTTCGGTTTCTCCCGTTTCGACGATCTCGCCCGCCTGCATGACGCACACCCTGTCGGCCATCTTGCGCACGATGCCGAGGTCGTGGGTGATGAGCAGCATGGCCATGCCGCTCTCGGCCTTGAGGCCGCGCAGCAATTCGAGGATCTGCGCCTGCACCGTCACATCGAGCGCCGTGGTCGGTTCATCGGCAATCAGCAGGTCCGGGTTGTTGGCGAGCGCCATGGCGATCATCACCCGCTGGCGCTGGCCGCCGGAAAGCTGGTGGGGATAGCTGGTAAGACGGCTTTCGGCATCGCGGATGCCCACTCGGGTGAGGAGTTCGATGGTGCGGGCGCGTGCCCGGGCTTCGCTCATGGCCTGGTGTACCATGAGGATCTCGCCGATCTGCCGCTCCACCATGTGCAAGGGGTTGAGCGACGTCATGGGCTCCTGGAAGATCATGGTGATGTCGTTGCCGCGTACCTTCAGGAGGTCGCGCTCGTCGCTGTCGATGAGGTTGTCGCCGCGAAACAGGATGCGCCCCGAGGGGTGCTCGGCGGCCGGGTAGGGCAACAGCTTGAGGATCGAAAGCGCCGTCACCGACTTGCCCGATCCGGATTCGCCCACCAGCGCCACCGTCTCGCCGCGTCCGATTGAGAACGACACATGCTTCACCGCCTCGGTGACGGTGCCACCCTGGCGAAAATTCACCGACAGGTCATCGATCTGCAGGAGCGGCTCGCCCTTGACACTCATCTGAACGTCTTTCGCGGATCGAAGGCATCGCGGGCCGCCTCGCCGATGAACACCAACAACGAAAGCATGATCGAGACCACGGCAAACGCGGTGAGCCCCAGCCACGGCGCCTGCAGGTTCGCCTTGCCCTGCGCCAGAAGCTCGCCCAGCGACGGCGAGCCCGGCGGCAGGCCGAAGCCAAGGAAGTCCAGCGACGTCAGCGTCGTCACCGAGCCCGAGACGATGAACGGCATGAAGGTGATGGTCGCCACCATGGCGTTGGGCAAAAGGTGCCGGAACATGATGCGCATGTCCGACAGCCCCAGTGCCCGGGCGGCGCGCACATACTCGAAATTACGCCCGCGCAGGAATTCCGCCCGCACCACACCCACCAGTGCCGTCCACGAGAACAACAGCATGATGCCGAGCAACAGCCAGAAGCTCGGCACCAGGAAGGCCGCAAGGATGATCAGCAGGTAAAGCGTGGGGATGGAATTCCACACCTCGATCACGCGTTGCATGATGAGGTCGGTCCAGCCGCCGAAGAAGCCCTGTACGGCGCCCGCCATGACGCCGACGATCGAGGAAAAGATGGTGAGGACGAGCCCGAAGATCACCGAGATGCGAAAGCCGTAGATGAGCCGGGCCACCACGTCGCGGGCCTGGTCGTCGGTCCCCAGCCAGTTCATGTTGCCCCAGATGCAATTGGGGTCTTTCGTCTTCAGCGGGTACTTGTTGCACGCCTCGGCGCGGGTGAGCATCCAGGCGGGCGGCGAGGGGGCCGGGCGCGGCTGCTCCAGGTTGACGGTATTGTAGCTGTAGCGGATGGGTGGCCAGAACATCCAGCCATGGGCATTGATCTCGTCCTGATTGACGGGATCGCGGAAATTGGTGACCGCCAGGAAGCCGCCGAATTTCGATTCCGGATAGTCCTTGAAGATGGGAAACAGTAGCTCGCCCTTGTAGGAGGCGATGATCGGCCGGTCGTTGGCGATGAATTCGGAAAACAGCGACAGTCCGAACAGCACGAGGAAGATCCACAGCGACCACAAGCCCCGTCGGTTGGCCTTGAACAGGTCGACACGCCGGCGGTTGATGCCTGAGAGTTGCCAGCGCCGCCTTGTGGCGGAAACGGGGGCTTCCGGATCCGCCATCTCTAGAGTTTCCTCGCCTCGAAATCGATGCGCGGATCGATCCAGGTGTAGATGAGATCGGTGAGCAGGTTGGTCAAAAGCCCCATGAGGGAGAAGATGTAGAGGGTGGCAAACACCACCGGGTAGTCGCGGTTGAGGGCGGATGTGTAACTTAAGAGCCCCAGGCCATCGAGCGAGAAGATGGTCTCAATCAGCAGCGCGCCGGAAAAGAACGCTCCGAGGAAGGCACCGGGAAAACCGGCGATGACGATCAGCATGGCGTTGC
>CAZMSA010000007.1:0-52096 GCA_964568825.1 uncultured Rhizobiaceae bacterium
CTTCGACATGGAGGCCGATCCCGACGAACTGAACGATCTCGGCGAGGCGCCGCAATCGGAAGGCGTGCGGGCCACCCTCTATGGCCGCCTCACGGAGATCCTCGATCCTGACGCGGTCAATGCCGAAGCCTTCGCCGACCAGGCGCGGCTGCTTGAAACCTACGGTGGGCGCGAGGCGGTGCTCGCCATGCCGGGCTTCAATCATACGCCGGTGGGTTCATAGGCCGGGATCGCCGCTGGACCCGGAGCGCCCGGGGCGCCACAATCGCCGCATCAAGGCTGTGAAGGAAAGGTCTGGAGCATCGTGGCGAAGCGGGTTCAGGTGGTGATCATCGGATCGGGACCGGCGGGCTTGCTCCTCGGGCAATTGCTGCACCATTCCGGCATCGAGGCGGTGATCCTCGAACGGCGCAGCCAGGACTATGTTCTGGGCCGTATCCGGGCGGGGGTGCTGGAGCAGGGCATGGTGGCGATGCTCGAGCGGGCGCAATGTGCCGAACGACTCAATGCCGAAGGTCTGGTTCACGGCGGCATCAATCTGGCCTTTGACGGCAAGCGCCATCGCATCGACCTCGCCGGCCTGACCAATGGCCAGCACGTCACCGTCTATGGCCAGACCGAGGTGACCCGCGACCTGATGGATGCGCGGGCGCGTGAAGGCGGCGAAAGCGTCTATGAGGCCGCCGACGTGATGCCGCATGATTTCGACGGCGATCATCCCTTTGTGACCTACCGCAAGGATGGCGTGGAGCAACGGCTCGACTGCGATATCATCGCCGGATGCGACGGGTTCCACGGGGTGAGCCGCGCTTCGCTGCCCGCGGCTGCCCTCACCACCTATGAACGGGTCTATCCGTTTGGCTGGCTGGGGGTGCTGGCCGACGTGCCGCCGGTCAACGACGAACTGATCTATGCCAACCACCCAAAAGGCTTTGCCCTGTGCTCCATGCGTTCCATGACGCGCAGCCGCTATTATGTGCAGGTGGCGCTTCAGGAACGGGTGGAGGACTGGTCGGATCAACGCTTCTGGGACGAGTTGCGCTCGCGCCTCGATGCCGAGGCGGCGGCAACCATGATCATCGGGCGGTCGATCGAGAAATCCATTGCGCCCCTCAGAAGCTTCGTGGCCGAACCATTGCGCTTCGGCAGGCTGGTGCTGGCGGGCGACGCCGCCCACATCGTGCCGCCGACCGGGGCCAAGGGGCTCAACCTGGCGGCCAGCGACGTCTATTATCTGTACGAGGCGTTGACGGGTTTCTGCCGGGACGGCTCGCAAGCAGTACTTGAGGACTATTCGCGCCGGGCGCTGATGCGGGTGTGGAAGGCGGTGCGGTTTTCCTGGTGGCTGACCGGCCTGATGCACCGCTTCCCCGATGACGGTGCCTTCGGCCAGAAAATTCAGGAGGCGGAGCTTTCGTATTTGGTCGGTTCGGTGGCCGCCTCGACGTCGCTGGCGGAAAACTATGTCGGACTGCCCTACTGAAGCATGCGGACGAATTCGGCGAGACGCAGGGTTCAACGGTTGGTGATGGTGCTTGGCGCGCTGGCGCTGGCGGTAATGCCGGTCTCTCCGGCGCTTGCCTTTTCGCAAACCGCCGACACGCAGTTTTATGACATCGACGGCAGCACGGCGCGGGAATTGAAGGCTGCCATGGCGGAGAGCGGGCCGCATAGCTACTGGGCCTATACCACGTGGAATGTGCAGTGGAGCGGCGATTGCCAGGTGTCGGTGAAAATCGACTACATCATGCCCCATTGGGCCGACCGCGCCGACGGCGATACCCGCTTGCAGGCCGAATGGGACCGGATGATCGAACATCTGTGGGAACATGAACAGGGCCATGGGCAGCATGGCATCGAAGCCGCCCGCGAGATCGAGGCCAGCCACTGCGCCGGCGACCCGCACACCATCACCGACAGATGGGCCAATGAAGACAAGGTCTACGACGACGAGACCAACCACGGCGCTTCGCAAGGGGTGCGCCTGCCGTGAGGGGCGAGCGAGCGCCCCCTTGCTGCCTTCAACCGATGTCATCCTCGGGCTCGACCCGAGGATCCAGGGGCTGCAAGCGCATGCCTCGCCCGATGTCCCTGGGTCCCCGTGTCAAGCACGGGGATGACACCCGTTGAAAGCCGGAGCGGCCCCTTACTCGCCGCGCAGCTTCGAGATGGTGGTGAAGGCGGAAATGGCTTCGCGGCTGGAATGGACGTGGACGACGGTGGCACCGTCGTGGTCGAGGGCCGATGCCACGGCGGTGTCGATGTCGTAGCCCTTGTCGATGGTGACCACGTGGGCACCGAACGAATGGGCCCAGGCGGAAAAGTCGGGATTGTGCAGGTCAGTGCCGCTCACCCGCTTTGGGAAATGTTTTTCCTGATGGGTGCGGATGGTGCCGTAGATGCCGTTGTCGGAGAGGAAGATCTTGGGCTTGGCGCCTTGCGCCATGGCGGTGGCCAGTTCCTGCCCGGTCATCAGCATGCCGCCGTCGCCGACCACGGCGATGGCCATGCGCTCGGGGTTCATCATGGCGCAGGCACAGGCAGCCGGCACCGCAAAGCCCATGGCCCCGGCGATGGCGCCGAGCATCAGGTTGTCGGGCGTCATGCGCCAGTGGCGGTGCACCCAGCTGGAAAAGTTGCCGGCATCGGTGATGATGGTGGCATCGGCCGGGGCGTGGCGGGCGATCGCCGCGACCACCCGGCCGAAATCAACCCCGTCGGATGGCGATGACGGGTTGAAGGCCATGAAGCCGTCGATGAAGGTCTTGATGTCGCCCGCCCATTTGCCGCGCGCTGCGGCGTGGGCGGCGGGACGGGTGGCGAGTTGGCCGAGCAGGACGGCCGGATCGGCGACGAGCCCCAAGTCGGTGCGGAAGACCCGGCCGATGGGCTTGGCGTCAGGATAGATGTGGATGAGCGGCTGGGCCGGTTCAGGCGCCGACGGGAAGGTGTAATTGAGGCTCGCCACATCGCCGAGGCGGGTGCCGCAGGCGATCACCAGATCGGCCTTCGACAACAGGTCGCGATGTGGTGGCGGGCTGCCGAAGCCGATATGGCCGGCATACAGCGGATCGTTGTTGTCGAATACGTCCTGGTTCTTCCAGGTGGTGGCGACCGGCACCTGGTGGGCGTGGGCGAAGGCGGCAAGCCCAGCCTTGCCTTCGGGCGAGCGCATGACCTGGCCGGCCATCAGCAGCGGGCGCTCGGCCGTGGCGAGCATGGCCGCGACCTGGTCCGCATTACTCGCTGACGCGCCGGGGCGGGCCAGCGGCCAGGGGCCAGACACCGTGGCGGCAACGTCGTCGTAGAGCATGTCCTCGGGCAGCACGATGATCACCGGGCCGGGCACGCCTTCTGAAGCCGTGTGGAAGGCACGCGGCATTAACTCGGCGAGCCGCGAGGCGTCGCTCACCTCCCAGACGGCCTTCGCCATACCGCCGAAGAACTGCTGGTAATCGACCTCCTGGAAGGCAAAGCGGCCGCGCTCGGCGCGCGACACCTGGCCCACCAGCGCCACCACTGGCAGCGCGTCCTGCTCGGCCACATGGATGGCGATGGAGCCGTTGGTGGCGCCGGGGCCGCGGCTGACGGCAAAGCAGGCGGGCCTGCCCGTTGCCTTGGCCTCGGCCACCGCCATGAAGCCGGCGCCTGATTCATGCCGGCAAACAACGGTATTGATGCGGTTTGAATCGTGCAGGGCATCGAGCAGGGCGAGGTAGCTCTCGCCGGGCACGCAATAAAGCCGTTCGATACCGTGGGCCTCGAGGGAACGGACGATGAAATCGGCGGCGCGCATGGGATTATCCGTTTCTTTGTCAGGAGAGGAAATCTAGAACCTGCTTAAGGAAATAGTCGCGGCGGATGACCGGATAGAAGTGTCCGCCCCAGTCGGCGATCTGGCCAACGGCGCCGGGAATGGCGGCGATCAGCTCGCGGCTGAGATGCACTGGCGTCACCATGTCGTCGGCGGCCCCCGCTACCAGCGTCGGTGTCGCAATCTTCGAGAGATCAGCGCGGCGGTCGAAGGCGCGGATGGCCTCGATGCGCTTCAGGGTGCATTCGACCGAGGCGACCATTGCCTTCACCGCTTCAGGGGTAGGGGCGGCGGTTTCTTCGGGGTGGTCGCGCAGCCATTGCGGCGGGTTGCCGACAAGCGGGTACTGGCGCACGTATTCCTCCGCGCCGAGGTCCTTGAGGATGCGGCCGCGCACATGGAAGAAGAGATCGAAATAGGGATCCTTGCCCGGCCAGCTTGCCGAGATCAGCAGCCGCTCGAGCCGCGCGCGATGGTCGATGGCGATCACCTGTCCGATGGCCCCGCCGGTCGAATGACCCACCAGATGGGCGCGCTCGATGCCGAGATGATCGATGAGGGCGATCAGATCGCCGGCCATCTGCTCGACCGAGAAATCGATGGGGTCCAGCGAGGACGCGCCGGTGCCGCGATGGTCGTGGCGGATGAGAGTGAATTTTTGCGCCAGCTCCGGCAAGTGCGGGTCCCAGAACGAGGCAAGCCCGCCGAGGCCGGTCACCAGCATGAGCGGCGGGCCTGAGCCGTCGAAGCGATAATCGAGATGGCCGCCATCGGCGAGGCGTAGTTGGGGCATGGCAGGATGGTCCAACTTGCAGGGAACGGGACAGGTGCTCTCTATGGCATTGCCGGTTCGTCGCGACAAGCGCCTGAATGCTTGACCGCCTGCCGTCACACTACCACATAGGAGGCCGATCATAAGGAGCACGCCATGTCCATCCGCCCTGTCAAGCGCATTTCCCAGTCGAAACCCACCATGGAGGGTGCCGGCGTTCACCTGCGCCGCGCCTTCGGTTTCGGTAACACCGCCGAGACTGATCCATTCCTCCTGTTCGACGATTTCCGCAACGAGCGGCCCGACGATTATCTGGCCGGCTTTCCCTGGCACCCGCATCGCGGCATCGAGACCATCACCTACGTGCTGGCCGGCAATGTCGACCATGGCGACAGCCTGGGGAACAGCGGTTCGCTGGGCGCGGGCGATGTGCAGTGGATGACGGCCGGCAGCGGGATCATGCATCAGGAAATGCCCAAGGGCGATGCCAAGGGCCGCATGCACGGCTTCCAGTTGTGGGCCAACCTGCCGTCGTCGCTGAAGATGACGGCGCCGCGCTATCAGGACGTGCCTTCGATCGAGATCCCCGAGATCGTTGATGACGACGGCACGCGGGTCAGGGTGGTGTGCGGCGATTTCTGGGGCAAGAAAGGTCCGGTCGACGGCGTCGCCGCCGAACCGCGCTATCTCGATATCTGGGTGCCGCCCCTGAAGCGCAAGACTTTGCCCGTCGAAACCGACCGGCATGCCTTTGCCTATGTGTTCGAAGGTTCGGGCAGCTTTCGCGATGCCTCGCAACCGTTCGGCGTCCTCACCGAGCGCGGCACGACGGAGGCCGAGACGGTGGTGCGTGAAACCACCGGCAACCGCTCGCTGGTGCTGTTCGACAGCGGCGATGAGGTGACAGTGGAAGCAGGCGAGGAGGGCATCCGTTTTCTGCTCGTCTCGGGCAAGCCGCTGAAAGAACCGGTTGCCTGGTATGGCCCCATCGTCATGAACACCAATGCCGAGTTGCAGCAGGCGGTCAACGAACTGCGCGACGGCAGCTTCATCAAGCAGCGCTGAGCGCCACGAGGTAGACGGCGGCTGACACGCCGGCGCCGAGGGCGGCGACGCTCAGGTAGAGCCCAAACAGGCGCGGTTTGGCGAAGGCCCACACGGCGATGGCGGCGGGGATCGAGGTGACGCTGCCGGCCAGCATGAAGGCAAGGCCAACCGCCGGCGACATGCCGAGGTCCATCAGTCCCTTGACCAGGGGGATCGCCGCATAGCCGTTGAGATAGGCGGGCACGCCGAGGACGACCGCCAGCGGGATGGCGAAAGCGTTGCCGCTGCCCAGCCAGGCGGCAACGGTTTCGCCCGGCAGCCAGGCGACCATCAGGCTTTCCAGAAGGAAGGCAAGCGCCAGCCAACGACCGAGAAACAGGCCGTTGGCGCGCGCTTCGCGCCAGAAGACGCCGCGCCGGACGGGCTCGCGCCAGAAGCGCCATTGCGGCGCCGCGACGGCGTTCGATGAGCCGCCGCAGCATGACGGCCGGGCGATACCCTTCAGGGCGTCATCGAGCAAACCGCAGCGGGTGAGCACCAGGGCGGTGCCGCCGGCCAGCAGGCCCATGGCGATGGCGGCGATTGTCTTGACGATGGCAAAGGGCAGCGAGATGCCGGCGGCGGTGAGGATGAACATCTCCGGGTCCATGATCGGGGAGGCGATGCAGAAGGCGAGGACCGGCGCGATGGGAACGCCCGCCGCCAACAACCCCACGACCACCGGGATCACCCCGCACGAGCAAAACGGCGATAGTGCGCCGAACAGCGAGGCGGCGAGGATCATGCGGCCCTCGCGGCCGGCGAAGACGCGGGCGATCGACTGGTCGAGCCCGGCCGCCCTGAGGCTGGCAGCGGTTGCCACCGACAGAATAAGGAAAGGCGCGATGGCGATGAGATTGTCCAGCGTGAAGCGGATGCTGGTCAATGCCTGCGGTGGGGCGGCGATGGCGAGCCCTGCAAGGATGGCGAGGAAGGCGGAGACGGGAGCGTCGATGCGCTTTACCCAGCCGCCGGCGGCAAGGCGTGCCCACAGACCCGGAGGCGGCGCGCAGCAGGCGGCAGGCGCGGCGCAGCAGGCCGCGGGCGGGTTGGGGAGGGCAGGGGCGTCGCTCATTTTCATCTCCATAATTCTAGCAATATAGGTTCTTTTCGGCAAAAAAAAGAAAGACCCTCAGGCCACGTCCCGGGCCGGTGCGCAGGCCTCCTTGGCTTCGCTGCAACATTCGGCTTCCAGTTGCCGCATCACGCCGGTCAGCACGTCGAGTTCGGCGCGGCAGATGACGCTGCGGCCCTGTTTTTCCTGGCTCACCAGGCCCGCAGCCACCAGGCCACGCAGATGGAACCCCAGCGTCGAGGCGGGGATTTCAAGGCGGCGCTGAATGTCGCTGATGACCAGGCCGTCGCTGCCGGCGCGCACCAGCAGGCGGAAGATGTCGAGCCGTGTTGCGTTGCCGAGCTCGGCCAGGGTGCGGGCGATGATGGCGGTGTCCATGAGCGCTCGATAGCATGCCGCATCGATGGATGCAACTATAAAACTAGCAATATGGAATTATTGATGAGCCAACGTCCAGTTCTGCAGCGCCACCATGTCGGCCTTCACGGTGTCGTCGCCGGCCTCCATGGCGCGGCGATACCAGGCCATGGCGCGCTCGCGGTTGGCGCCAGTGGTATCGAGCTTGAAGCGGGCAAGGACGACGGGATCGAAGGTGCGCCCGAGATGCGCAATGGCGCGCTTTTCGCCAAGTTCGAGCGCCTTGCGGAACAGGGTGCGGGCCGAGGTGACATCGCCGGCCAGCATGGCTTCCAGGCCCTGCGCCAGCACGGTGGCGCCCTTGACGTCGGGCTGATCGGTCCTGACCGTCGCTGCCAGCCGGGGGGCGCTGGGGGTGACGGTGAGGGTCATTTGCCGCAATGGCGCCACCAGTTGGCCGCTTGAGCGGTCGCGGGCGGTGACGGCGAGGGTGAGCGGGGCAGGCGTGGGGGTGGTCATCATCAGCTTGAGGCCGGAGGTCTCGTTGGCGTCGATGAGCCACTCTCCGTTTGCCTGGCGAGTGCCGGCGCTGAGGCTGGCGGTATCGGGCAGGCCGGCGAGGGTGATGACGATATCGCGACCGGGCGCTTCACCGGCAACGGCAAGCCGCAACGGGATCTGGTCCATGATCACGCCCGAGGCATCGGCCACGGCGAGGTGGGCGGTGTCCACCGGCTTTTGCCCGTCGACCGGGGCGAGGACGGGCGCCTCCGCGCTGGCGGTTGCCAGCGAGCGCTTGCCCGCGGTCACGGGCGAAGACGCCGGGTCCGGCAAAAGAGCCTGAAGGCTGCTCGAAATACTCGCCAACTGGCGGCTGCCGGGCAGGTCATAGCCGGCAAGGCCGACGTAGAACATGCCGACCCCGGCGATGGTACTGACAGTGATGAAGACCGTCGCAGCGAGCCAGAAGCGGTTCATCCCCCTTTGGGCCTTGCGGTGGCTGCGACGCCGCGGTGGTGCGGACCGGCGCATCCGTTCGGCGGGCACATGGGTCTGGCGCGGCTCGGCAGGCAGGCGTGTGGCCGGGCGCAGCCAATCGCGGGTCTGGCGATGGTCCGCGCCATAGGACGGTGGCGGCCGATGCGGGCTGTCGGCATAGGCTGAGGCGGGAAAAAAGCGCGGGGCCGGGTAGGGTTGGTGTTCAGGGGCGTGAACTGGATCGCGCAGTAGCGCCAGTAGTTCGGCGCGGGCCCGCAAGGGATCATCGACACGTGTGGCGTGATCGTCGACAAAGGGCCTGCCGGGACGGGCGGTTGTGTCGGCCTGGTTGGTCATGAATTTTCCCTCCGCTACCGCCGCGCTCTAGATAAGAGCCGGGGAATCGTGCGGGAACGGGGAGAAAACCGGGCGATTTCCGGGCCATGCCTTGACAATTTGACGGCACGGCAGGTGGCGCCGCTCAGGAACCGGCGCGTGCGTCGATGGGGACATAATCCCGCGCTGGAGGGCCGTCATAGAGGGTGAGGGGGCGGATGAGGATGTTGTTCTCGATCTGCTCGATGCATTGCACCGTCCAGCCGGGCACCCGGCCGATGGCGAACAGCGGTACGAAGAGATCCGGCGCAATGCCGTTCAGGTAATAGATGACGCCGGAATAGAAATCGACGTTCACGTTCACGCCGAAGCGGGCATAGGGCCGCATCGCTTCCACGACGGCTGAGAGGATGTCGTACCACTTCGGCTCGCCCATTTCCTTCGACAGGCGCTTGACCCCGTCGCGCATGTGGCGCGCCCGCGGGTCTTCGGCGCGGTAGACACGGTGGCCGAAGCCGGTGACCGCCTCGCCCGCCTTGCGCCGCGCCTTGACGTAGCCGGCGGCTCTTTCTGGCTCACCGATCTCCAGTGCCATGCGCATTATATCTTCCGCCGCGCCGCCATGGGCGGGACCCGACAGCGCCGCCACCGCCGCCGTCATGGCGGCATAGAGGTCGGCATCGGTGCCGATCACCACGCGGGCTGCAAACGATGAGGCATTGGAGCCGTGCTCGGCATGCAGGATCAAGTCCTGGTCCATCAGCCGGGCGGCATCGGGCGAGGGCTTGCGGCCGGTCAACATCCACAAGACATTGGCCGCATGGGAAAGCATCGGTTCGGCTTGCGGCGTCTGGCGGCCATGGCGCAGGTGCTCATGGGCGGCAACGATCATCGGCACCTGGGCGGTGAGGCGGATACCCTTGGCGCGCGCTGCGGCGGGCGATTTGTCATCGCGCTCGGCATCGAAGCCGGCCAGCGCCGAGACAGCGGTGCGCAGGACATCCATGGGGTGGGCGCCCTTGAGGGCGTCGATGAGGCTGAGGATTTCCGGCGGCAGGTGGCGGGCGGCCTTCAGCGTGGCATCGAAACGGGCCAATTCGGCAGCCGCCGGCAATTCGCCGTGAAACAGCAGGAAGGCGGTTTCCTCGAAGGTGGATTGCTGCGCCAGATCGTGGATGGAATAGCCGCGATACCTGAGTTCGCCCGCCTTGCCGTCGATGAAGGTGGTGCCGGAGCGCTCGAAATAGACGCCCCGCAGGCCACGGTGGATCTCGATCTTTTTGTCGTCAGCCATTAGAGGATTCCCCTGAAGGCAATGGAGTTGTCGCAATGACGGTGATCGACGAGGCGAAGGGCAAAATCAAGGGCAAGGGCCTCAAAATCGTCCTGCCGGAGGGTGACGATCCGCGCATCGCCGCGGCGGTCAAGGTGCTGAAGGACGAAGGCCTTGCCGTGCCTTTCACCTTCGCGGGAAGACTGCCGGCGCATGAAGGGCGCCATCTCGCCGCGGTCAAGGCGCGCCGGCCGGGCATGAGCGAGGGGGCGGCGCGGCGGCTCCTGGCGCGGCCGCTGTTCATGGCCGGCGCCATGCTGGCGGCAGGTGATGTCGACGCCATGGCAGCCGGCGTCACGCTCCCCACCGGACGGGTGATCGAGGCGGGGCTGATGACGGTGGGCCTGGCTCCCGGCATCGCGGTGCCGTCGAGTTATTTCCTCATGGCATGGCCCGGGCGGCAACTGATCTTCGCCGACTGCGCCGTCAACGCCCAGCCCACGGCTGAGGAACTGGCGGCCATCGCGGTGACGTCGGCCGGCTCGGCGGCGCAGGTGCTGGGGGAGGTGCCACGGGTGGCGCTGCTCTCTTTCTCCACCAAGGCGAGTGCGGCGCATCGCGACGTCGCCAAGGTGGCGGAGGCGGTGCGGCTGGCGCGGGCGCTGGCGCCGGATGTGGCCATTGACGGCGAGTTGCAGGCCGATGCGGCGCTGGTGCCGGAGGTGGCGGCACGCAAGGTGAAGCACGACAGCGCGGTAGCAGGCTGCGCCAACGTGCTGGTGTTTCCCGACCTCGATGCTGGCAACATCGCCTACAAGCTCACCCAGTACCTGGGCGGGGCACAGGCCATCGGGCCGATCCTGCAAGGCTTTCAACGGCCGCTCAGCGATCTGTCGCGCGGGGCAAGCGTGGATGACATCGTGGCAACGGCGACGCTGTTGCTGGCGATGGTGTGAGGGGGTTGGGCCGTCAGTCGATCAGCTTTGTCACGTGGCGGGCGATGGTGAGTTCCTCGTTGGCGGGGATGATGAAGACCGGCAAGCGGGCGCCGTCGGGGGAGAGGATGAAGGCGTTGGCCGCGTTGCGTTCGCGATCGAGCTCGAGGCCGAGCCATGCGAGGCGGGTAAGGATGCGGGCGCGGACTTCGGCTGCGTTCTCGCCGATGCCGCCGGTGAACACCACGGCATCGAGGCCGCCCAACACGGTCACCAGTGAGCCGGCATGGCGGGCAGCCCAATAGCAGTAATAATCGACCGCCGCGGCCGCCTCGGGCCGGTCGCTGGCCAGCAGCGCCCGCATGTCGGAGGAAATGCCGGAGAGGCCCAGGAGGCCGGACTTGCGGTAGAGAAGATCCTCCAGTCCGTCGAGGTCGAGCCCATCGTCGCGCATCAGGGCGATGAGGACGCCGGGGTCGATGGCGCCGGTGCGGGTGCCCATGACCAGGCCATCGGCGGTGGAATAACCCATGGTGGTGGCGATGCCCTTGCCGTCCGCGATGGCACACATGGAAGCGCCGTTGCCGAGATGGGCGACCAGCAGGCGGCGCGGCGGGGGCTTGCCGGTGAGGCGCGGTAAATCGGCTACCACATGCTCGTAGTTGAGGCCGTGGAAGCCGTAGCGGCGATAGCCACGGTCGTGATAGGCGCGCGGCAGCGGCAGGCGGGTGGCGGCGTCGGGCTGGTGGGCGTGGAAGGCAGTGTCGAAGCAGGCGACCTGCGGCACGGCGGGGGCCAGTTCACGCATCCTGGTGAGCGCCCCGAGGCCGAAGGGCAGGTGCAACGGTGCCAGTGAACGCAGCTGGTCGAGATCGCGGAGGATTGCATCGCTCACCACGACGGGTGCGACATAGCGGGTGCCGCCGTGCACGATGCGGTGGCCGATGCCCGAAAAGGCCGTGGCCTGAAGACCGCTCTCGGACAGCCAGCGAATGAGGAACTGCTGGGCTTCGGTAAGGTTGGCGATGGTGGGCACTTCGCGACGCTCGCCGGCAAGCCCGGAGCCTGAGACTTCGAAGCGCGCGACGCTGCCGATGCCGGAAATCTGGCCGCCGAGGCGCAAGCGGGGGGTGCCGTCGCCCACCTCGAAGACGGCGAACTTCAGCGACGAGGAACCGGCATTGAGGACGAGAATGGAGGAGGCGGGCATGGCGCGATGCCTCCCCTGGTCGTTGCGGGTCAGCCGTTGGTGGGCGGGGCGACGTTGGTGTGCTTGTACTTGGCCAGCACCCGATCCGGGTACTTCAGCGCATCACGGCGGAACGGGTCGCCCAGTTCCATGGTGCACATCACCTCGATGATGGTGGTCTTGCCGGCCTTCTGGGCTTCGCAGGCCTTGACGAGGGCGCCGCCGACGCCGTCGAGGTCGCCAACCGTCACACCTTCCGCCCCCATGGAGCGGGCGATGTCGGCCCAGCACGGGTTCTCCAGGTTCACGCCCAGGAAGCGGGTGTCATAAAAATCCACCTGGTTCTTCTTTTCCGCACCCCACTGCTTGTTGTGGAAGACGACCGCGGTGACGGGGATCTTTTCACGCACGCAGGTGAGGGTCTCGTTGAGGCTCATGCCCCAGGCGCCGTCGCCCACATAGGCAACCGCCGGGCGGTCGGGCTGGGCCACCTTGGCGCCGATGATCGACGGGAAGGCATAGCCGCAGTTGCCGAAACTCATGGCCGCGAACATCGAGGGCGCCTGATTGAAACGCAAATACGAGTTGGACACCGAGCAGATGTTGCCGATGTCGGTGGAGACCATGGCATCGCCCGGCAGGGCCTTTTCAAGCTGGCGCAGCATCTGGCGGGGATGCATGAAGGGCGAACCGTCGGAAACTTTCAGCGACCAGGGATCCTTTTCATGCGCCCAGCAGTCGAGTTCGGCCTCCCAGGCATCCTTTTCCGCCTTGATGGTTGCTTTGCGCTGATCGGCATTGGCGGCGCAGGCGAGCTTGCGGTTGGCGAGCCGGTAGGAAAGCGCCCTGGCGGCTTCCCTCGCATCGCCGACGATGCCCACCGAGATCTGCTTGACGAGGCCGAGCATGCGATGGTCGCTATCGACCTGGATGATTTTCGCATTCTTCGGCCAGTAGTCGAGGCCGTGCTGGGGGAGGGTGCCGAAGGGGCCGAGGCGGGTGCCAAGCGCCAGTACCACGTCGGCTTGCGCAATGAGCTTCATGCCGGCCTTGGAACCCTGGTAGCCGAGGGGACCGGCCCACAGGGGATGGTCGGCGGGGAAGGAATCGTTATGCAGGTAGGAATTGACGACGGGAGCGCCAAGCTGCTCGGCGAGCGCCACGCATTCCTTGATGCCATCCGAAAAAACGACGCCGCCGCCTGAAACGATGACCGGGAACTTCGCCTGGCTGAGCATGTCAGCGGCCTCGTCGAGGCTTTCTTCCGAGCCGGGGCCGCGGCCGATGCGGCGCGGTGCCGGGATATCGTAATCGGCCTCGCCGTAGAAATTGTCGCGCGGCACGTTGAATTGGGTGGGGCCGCGCTCGCTCATGGCCATGTCGAAGCAGCGGCCCAGAAGCTCGGCCATGCGCGGGTGCTTGGAAACATGCGCCTGGTACTTGGTGATCTTCGAAAAGATCGGCAGTTGCTCGGTTTCCTGGAAGCCGCCGAGGCCCATGGTGCCGGAGCCAGTCTCCGGGGTGATCACCACCACCGGCGAATGGGCCCAGTAAGCAGCCGCCGTCGAAGTGACGAAGTTGGTGATGCCGGGGCCGTTCTGGGCGATGCAGACGCCGTGGCGGCCGGAAACCCTGGAATAGCCGTCGGCCATGTGGCCGGCGCCCTGTTCGTGGGCGGTCGCAATGAAGCGGATGCCGGCGGTGGGGAAGAGGTCGAGCGCGTCCATGTAGGCCGAACCGACGATGCCGAATACATCGCTGACGCCATAGGCGCTGAGGGTCTCGACAAAAGCTTCGGAAGCGGACATGCGGGGCATGGCTCAAATCTCCTTGGGAACGCGAGGGTTTCTGCCAGCATGTTTAACGCGCCTCGATCACCGGGCGAAAGGTCCAGTTTTGCTGGACGGCACCAGCCAGACAGGCCAGGCAACAATCCCTAGCAACGTCGCTCGTCAATCACGCGTGTCTTGTAATGATACAAGAAATTTGGCAATAATTAACAATTGGACCGACTTTGGCCGACAAGCGATCGACATGCAGAGAGGGGCATGCCGGTGGGCGGGCCAAAGCGGCTTTACCTTGCGGGAGGTTGATCATGAGCAAGCGCAACAGGCATAAGCGTCACAGTGTCGTGCTGCGAGCCGCTACGCTGCCCCTCAGCGTGGGCTTTGCGGCCACGCTGGGGCTGATGGCTTTCAACGGCCATGGCGATCCGTCGGCCCACAAGGCCGATCGCCTGACGACCGCGGCGGCCGTCACGGCGCCGATCTGGAATACACCGTTCCAGGTAGCGTCGCTGTCGGACGACTGGATGCTGCATATCGTGCCGGCGGAAGTGAACGGCAAGGCGGTGCTGCTCGCCCAGAGCACGACCAGCACCACCACCACCATCAGCACCAATGAATCTGTCACGCCGGTGCCCGCCAAGAATGACATGACCACCCAACTGGAGAAGTTGGCGATGGAAGCGCAGCTCACCAAGGGATACGCCGATCTGGCACGCCAGGACTACAAGGCCGCCAAGGAGATATTCGGCGAGGCCGTCAAGAAGTATCCCGACCGCGCCGACCTGTGGCGCCAGCTCGGCTATATCGAGGCCAATCTCGGCGACAAGGATCAGGCCGTCAGCGACTTCTCCAAGGCACTCGAGATCGAGCCCAAGGACGAGCAGACCCAGAAGGTCCTCGACCAGATGAAGAAGCAAGCCAAGCTGGACAAGGGCTATGCGGCCCTCTGCCAGAAGGACTACAAGTCCGCTCAGGACGTCTTCAAGGAAGCTGTCGACAAGGACCCCAACAACCCCGACCTGTGGCGCCAATTGGCTTATATCGAGCTTGGTCTCGGCAACAATGACGAGGCGCTGAAGGACTTTCAAAAGGTCAATGAACTAGAGCCCGGCGATCCGCAAATCGAGGCCCAGATCGACCAGATCAAGAATGCGCCGGTACTCGAGGAAGGCTACAAGAAGCTGGCCAGCAAGGACTATGCGGCGGCGTTGAAGCTGTTCCAGGGCGTGGTCGAAAAGGAACCCAAGCGTTCCGATTTGTGGAAGCAGATCGCCTTCATCCAGTCCAACATGGGCAATGCCGTGGCGGCAGCAACGGCCTTCGACAAGTCCAGCGCGCTCGACACACAAAAGCTCAACGAGCAAAAGGCCAAGCACAAGGCCGAGCTCGACGCCAAGCTCGAGCAAGCTTACACCGCGCTGTGCAGCAAGGACTACAAGACCGCCCGGACGGCTTACATGGAGGCGGTGAAGATCGATCCAGAACGTGCCGATCTTTGGCAGCAGCTCGGTGGGGTGGAGACCAACCTGGGCAATATCAAGGCTGCCAGCGACGCCTTCGACCGGGCCCGCGCACTGAAGCCGGCCAACTAGGTATCGGGAACGGGGGGCCGGGCCTGCCTGATCAGCGTTTCAGGCAGCCGGCCTTTCTGGCCAATGCCGGCAGGTGGCGCATGATGTAGGGCGCATGTACCATGTTGCGAAAGACCGCGTCGATGGCCGACTGAAGCGGGTCGCCGGCGCGTGTTTCCAGCGCGCTGACCATGGCTTCCACCACCTCGTGTGGCTGCTCGGCCATTCTGGTGTAAAGATCAACCATGGCATGGCTCTCGAGGAGAGTTTGCCCATCAACAGTGGTGGCGCAACATGGCGCTTGAAGGGCAAGGCCTCAACGCGCCATTTACGGAAAGATCGTCAGCGAAGTTCTACCTCGATGAAGGCGTATTCCCCGTCGTTGGTGCTGATGACATCGTGCTCGACGCCGGCGGGACGGAAATAGGGGACGCCCTTTTTCATCTCGGCCGAGCTCTCGCCGTCCTTGGTCACCACCTTCACCTTGCCATCCATCAACGGCACCACGACGTAGTCGTGGGCATGGCGATGCCAGCCGGTGTTGGCTCCGGGTTGAAAGCGCCATTCGGTGACGATGACGCGGTCGTTGTCGATGAATGTCGTGGCCTTGGCGGTGCCGGTCATGGGGATGGTTCCTTTATGCCGAAGTGGATGCCATGGTGAGACGGGAGCAGGCCGCCGTCAAGCCGCGCCAATGGCCGCTCGCCAGCGCCGCCATCCGGCACGGGGGCTCGTTTGTGGATCAACTGCCAGTGATGGGCTTGCGGTTGAAATTCTGCTTCTTTTTCCAGCCGCGGTCGGAAGGTGCGAGCTTGCGCTTTACCGAGGCGCGAAAGATGTGCTTGCCCAACGGCACGGTGCCATAAGTGTTGCACCAGTGGGCGGTGACCGCCTTCTTCATGTGTTCCACCTTCAGGTTGAACTTCAGGCATTGACCGGCCCGCACCAGTTGGCCGCCGGTGAACACGCCGGGCAGGGGAATGATGAGCTTGCAGTTGTTGGTAAGGTAGATGTTGGCGGATTGTACAGAGCCGCGGTACTCGCCGGTAATGACATAAGTGCCTGGCACGGCCCAGCTGAAAATGCACCTCCGAGCCGCCGCCGCAGGATGCGACGCACTGCCGAGTGCGACCACAAGCAGACTTGACGCAAAGAAAAACCTAACCAAGTTCATGGCGCAGAATAACCCGGGATTCGTCCCGCGACCAGCCCTTCGGCGCCTTGCCGGCAGAAATGAACGACCCGCCCAGTGAAGACGCCGGGCGGGTCGGGCAACGAGGCCGGTAAGCAGGCGCCGGCCTTTGAGGTTTTTCAGACCTTCAGGGCTTGTTTGGGATCGAGATAGTCGTAGCCGAGATCGTCGGCGACGGCCTTGTAGGTGACACGCCCGGCATGCACGTTGAGACCGGCCAACAGGTGCGGGTTGGCCGCGCAGGCCTCGCGCCAGCCCTTGCCGGCAAGCTGCAGGATGAACGGCAGGGTGCAGTTGTTGAGGGCATAGGTCGAGGTCTTGGGCACCCCGCCCGGCATGTTGGCGACGCAGTAGTGGATGACACCGTCGACCACATAGACCGGATCATCGTAGGTCGTGGCGTGCGAGGTCTCGGCGCAACCGCCCTGGTCGATGGCGACATCTACTATCACCGAGCCCGGCTTCATCTTCTTGACCAGTTCGCGGGTGATGAGCTTGGGTGCCGCAGCGCCGGGGATCAAGACGCCGCCGACCACGAGGTCGGCGTCTGAGAGATGGCGCTCGACGGCATCGACAGTGGAATACACGGTGTTGAGCGGGCGGTCGAACTGCTGCCACAGCGAGCGCAGCACGTCGACGTTCTTGTCGAGGATCCAGGTGTCGGCGCCCATGCCCAGCGCGATGTGGGCGGCATGACGGCCGACCACGCCGCCGCCCAGTATCACCACCTTGGCCGGATCGACGCCCGGCACGCCCCCGAGCAGCACGCCGTGGCCGCCGTGGGCCTTTTCGAGGTAGTAGGCACCAGCCTGTATAGACAATCGACCCGCCACTTCCGACATGGGGGCCAGCAGGGGCAGTCCGCCGGCTGCGTTGGTGACGGTTTCATAGGCGATGCAGGTGGCACCGGAAGCCACGAGGTCGCGGGTCTGGTCGGGATCGGGGGCGAGATGCAGGTAGGTGAACAAAAGCTGGCCCTGGCGCAGCATCTTGCGCTCGACGGCCTGGGGTTCCTTCACCTTGACCACCATGTCGGCGCGCTCGAAGACTTCCTTGGCCGACTTGACCACCTCGGCGCCAGCGGCGATGTAGGCCTCGTCGTCCATGCCGATACCGGCGCCGGCATTGGTCTCCACGATCACCTTGTGGCCATGATGGACCACCTCGCGCACCGAGGTGGGCGTCATGCCGACGCGGAATTCCTTGACCTTGATCTCTTTCGGCACACCAATAAGCATTTCTTGTCCTCCCTCAGACGCAAAACGGGCGATCCCCGTCGCGATGGTCGGGTTGCTAGCACGGTTGTGCCGGTAAGAATTCCGATTTATTCTGCTCTGGAGTGAATTTTTCGAAAATTATTCAAATTTTTGATGGAATGTTAGAATGTCGGTTATCGATCTCGACGCCACAGACCGTCGCATCCTGATGGAATTGCAGCGCGACTGCCGCCAGCCGATCGCTGAAACTGCCGACAAGGCGGGACTTTCGCCATCGGCCTGCCATCGCCGCATGAAGCTGATGGAGGCGGCCGGCGTCATCGAAGGCTATGGGGCGCGGCTGTCACGCGAGGCGTTGGGCCTCACCATCGAGTTCTTCGTGGAAATCTCGCTGCAGACCCAGTCGGAAGAGGCGCTGGAGCGCTTCGAGAAGGCAGCGGGCCGGGTGCCGGAAATCCTCGAATGCCACCTGATGGGCGGCCAGTTCGACTATCTCCTGAGAGTTGCGGCGGTCGATGCCCAGGACTACGAGCGCATCCACCGCACCCGCATCGCAAGGCTGCCGGGCCTGGCCCGCATCCAGTCGTCGCTGGCGCTGAGGACGGTGAAGGGCTGGCGCGGCTATCCGGTTTGACGCTTCTCAAACCCTAAATCGCCCTGGCGATGACAAACAGCCCGGCGCCCACCAAGGCGGCCATCCAGGCGAGGTCGAGATTGATCCAGCCGCGGCGCAGGAAGGCGACGCCGAACCACTGGTAGACGCTCATGGCGATGATGCCGGTGACGATGAGCATGGCGGCGGTGTGGACGGCGATGGCCGCCAGCGAGACCTCGATGGAGCCGCTGGCGAACAGTTCATGCGCCGGGCTGGCGGCGAGGCACAGGGGGATCAGCACCGGCACCAGCATCAGACCGGCGCCATGGCTGGTGGCCATCAGGAACGACCACAGGACAAGTCCCGCCATGCTCGCCTGCATGCCGACGCGTACCCGGTGGCGGTGGCCGTAGAACCAATGCCAGGCGGCCCAGCCGATGAGCACCGCGCCGGTCGCAAGCTGCAGCAGGCGCAGGTCAAGGACCATGCCCACCAGCACCACGATGAGGGCAACGATGGCGATGGACAGGGCATGGCCGAGGGCGATGGGAAAAAGTGACAACGCAACCACCTGACGGCTTTCGCGATTGAGCCCGAGCGCCACCGCGAACAGCCAGCCCATGGCCGGGTTGATGCCGTGAAAGGCGCCGAGGCCGGCAAGCACCAGCCACGGCGTGAGGTCAGTCATCGGTCAGGCAGCCATCACGGATAGCAATAGCTGTCAGACGAGCAGTCGCCGCCTTCGAGACGCACCTGATGCGGGCGGTGACCCTTGGGCCAGTCGACGAAGAACTTCTTGTCGAAGTCGATGCCGCCGTTTTCGCCGGCATCGAGTTTTACCATCCAGCCATCGACGCCGTCGGGATAGAACTGTTCGTCGATGGCGCCATAAAGCGAGTTGGTGAAGTAGACGCGCTTGCCGTCGCGGCTGATCTCGACCATTTGCGGGCCGCCGTTGAGGGCGCCGTTCGAAGCGCCTGGATGGGTGGCGCGCGACACGATGCCGCCGATCCGCACCTTGCCGACCAGCTTGGGCGCCATGGGATCGCTGACATCGTATTGCAGCATGTCGCCGGTGCCCCAGCACGACACGTACAAGAAGCAGTCGTCCATCGAGAGGTCGATGTCGGTGACCAGCGGCGGCACGGCGCCAAAGCCTTTCAGCAGCGGCGGCAGGAGGTCGGGATCGGCCGGTTCGGCGGGGATCTCGATCACCTTCTTCACCGCCCATTTGCCCTTGTCGCGGTACCAGGTCCAGATCGACGCCGACAGGTCCTTGAGGCTGATGACGCAGCCGACGAAGCCGTAGGCGTTCCTCGGATTGTGGGCGGGGCGCAGTTCGAAGACGAGCTGGTACTCGGGCCCGAAATCGATCTCCTGCTGGTGCTTCCTTGAGTGCAGGTCCCAGAAATGCAGGCGGCGGCCGTATTTGCTGCCGAGCAGGATTTCGGGCACCAGGCCGTTCTCGAAGGTGTCGGGGGTGCCCCATTCGCTGGTGATCATGGTGTCGTGACCCAGATGCCACCAGAAGTCGTAGGCGAGTTGTTGCGGTCCGCGGTCCATCTCCCACTGGCCGCGCACCTCAAAGGTTTCCTGGTCGATGAGGAAGATGCCACCCGGCGCCTTGCCTTCGGCGTTGCCAAGAGCGTTGACGTAGATGCCCTCGGGGCCGCAGTGGATGGTGTGGATGCGCGAGTAACCGGCCTTTTCGGCGATCTCTTCGGGTTCGATCACCTTGAAGATCGACGGCTTTCGCGGATCGGGTTTGGTGTCGATGATGTGCAGGCGCGAGGAGCGCAGGCCCGGCACCACCAGATAGCGCCGCTCCATATGCGGATGCGCGGCGTTGGGGCAAAGGCAAGACGAACAGGCGTTCCAGCCGAAATGGTGCAGTTCGTCGCCGACATTGGGCATGGAGACACTGCCGACGATTGTTGAATAGTCCTTGGACTTGGGATCGACATCGACCACGGCGATGGCGTCGGGCTTCTTGCGCTCGGGATCGAAGGCGGCGACATAGGCAAGCGTTTCGGCGGGCGCCTTGGCGGCCATGCGGGGCGAGGGATAAAACGAGGCATCGGGACGCAGCGTGGCCATGGGCTTCCTCCATTATCCCCGGCGGGATGCCGGGGCCTTTATTGAAGCCGACTATGTCACTTGGTTAACGTTGCGTCAAAGCCTTGCTGGTCCTCCCGCCAGGCGGGCGAGGCGGTCGCGGCGGGCGGCCAAAAGCATGAACAGCCCGGCGCCGATCACCAGGGTGCCACCGATGGCGGTGGCGAGGCCCGGCAACTGGCCCCACAAGGTGAGGCCGTAGATCACCGCCCAGGCCATGGAGGTGTATTCGAAGGGGGCAACGAAACTCGCCTCGCCCTGCTTGTAGGCCTCGGTGAACAACAGCATTGCCACCGCCGAGAGGATGCCCAGCGCCGTCATCAGCACCATGTCGCGCCACGGTCCCAGGTGCCAGGGCCGGACGAGGAAGACGAGGCTGGGGTGGGTGAAGGTGCCGGGCGGGACCAGCCGCAGGGTGAGCGCCAGCACCGTTCCCACCGCCAGATAGACAAGGTTATGCCAGAAGACGATGACGATGGGGCGCACATGGGCGCTCACATGGCGCGCCATGAGCTGGCCGGCGGCATAGCCGAAAGCGGCCCACAAGGCGAGGAGGGCCGCGGGCTCGAATACCGAACTTCCCGGTTTCAGCATCACCACCACCCCGGCAAAGCCCACCGCCACGGCAATCCAGCGGTAGAACGGCACCTTTTCGCCGAGCAACGGGCCGGCCAGCGCCGCCACGATGAGCGGCATGGTGAAATAGATGGCGACGCCGTCGGCTAGCTGCAGGGTGGCCACCGACAGCATGAAGCCGAGATAGGCCGAACACATGATGAGGGCGCGGGCGGCGATGAACGGCAGGTAGGGGGTTATAAGATCGCGCATGGCGGCGCGGTTCATCAGCACGAAGAAGATGATCGGGGCGGCGCAGACGGTGCGCAGAACCAGGAGCTGATGTATCGGATAGCCACTGCTCAAGAGCTTGGTGATGGCGTCCATGCTGGCGGCGAGGAACACCGCGGAGGAAATGCAGGCAACGGCCAGCAGCGGGCGGTCCTGGCGGGCCTGTCTGGCAGGAAAGAAGCGGGTCGCCGAGCGCATGACGTCTCTTCAGCAGTTGATGAACCGGATGGGGCTCTATGCCCGGTTTCGCCGCCAGCCGGAAGGGGGGCTCAGGCGGGCTTTCGAGGGACCTGTGCGATGAGGCCGGCAAGGCGGGCGATGCCGGGCTCGATGCGTTCTTCCTCGATGGAGGAAAAGCCGAGGCGGAAATAGTTGCGCGGGCGCCTGGGGCCGGCGAAATGCACCCGTCCCGGCTCGATCAGGATGCCGGCCTGGCGGGCGGTTTGGGCGAGGATTTCGCTGTCCAGTGCCTCCGGCCCCCTTACCCAATAGCTGGTGCCGCCGAAGGTGGGGTTTTGCGAGGCATCGGGCAGATGGCGGTGAAGGGCGGCGCCCATCACTTCCCAGCGGCTGCGATAAGCGCGGTGGAGGCGACGGATGAGGGTGTCGTGATGGCCGAGGGACAGAAACAGGGCAGCGGTGCGCTGGTTGTTGTTGGGGGCATGGCGCACCATCAGCCGGCGCAGCGCCCGGGCCTCGTCGATGAACGGCTTGGGGGCCACCATGAAGCCGAGCCGCAGGCCCGGAAACAGGGTTTTCGACAGCGAGCCGACATAGATGACGCGATCGTTGTCATCCAGCGACTTGAGGGCCGGGCAGGGCTCGTTGACGTAGTTGGTCTCGAATTCGTAATCGTCCTCGATGACCAGGAAATCGTGCTCGGCAGCACGCGCCAGCAGAGCCAGGCGGCGCTCCAGCGGCATGGTGACGGTGGTAGGGAATTGATGGCTGGGGGTGACGAAGACAAGATCGGCGCGTTCAAGCTCGGCGCCGGGGACCAGCCCCGAGGCATCCACCGGGGCCAGCGCCACATGCGGGGTCAGCAGGTGGAAGATGTTGCGCACGTCCGGGAACCCCGGCTCTTCCATCAGCGTGTGGGTCTCAGGGCCGACCAGCAGGCTGGCGGCCAGATAGAGGGCATTCTGGGCGCCCAGTGTCACCAGGATCTGCTCGTCGCCGGCAATGATGCCGCGGCGCGGCAGGATGCGGCGGCGGATCTGCTCGACCAGCAAGGAATCGTCGTGGGCCCAGGTATCGTTGGTCCAGGCGCCGAGGAAACGCCGCCCCAGCGCCTGGCGGGCGCAGTCGCGCCATTCGGCCAGCGGAAACAGGTTGTGGTCCACCTGGCCGTAGATGAAGGGGTAGTCGTAGGACTGCCAGTCGAGGGGCTTGGAGATGTTCTCCTGGCGGCTTGGCACCAGGTGCAGGCGGGCTTGCCAAGCGCTCGCGGGGGCATCGGGCGCATGGGCGACCGCGACAGGCGGCGGGATGGATTCCAGGGCCTTGTCGGAGACATAGTAGCCCGAGCGCTGGCGCGAGGAGAGATAACCATCATCGAGCAGGCCCTGATAGGCCAGCACCACCGTATTGCGCGACACCCCCAGAACCTTTGCCATCTTGCGGGTGGAGGGCACTGGCTCATCGCGGCCCAGTGCCCCGTCGAGGATGGCCGAGACCAGCGCCTCGCGGATCTGAGACTGCAGGCTGGTGTAATCGCCGCGCCGGATATGGACCAGCCAGTCACGCATGGAAACGCCTCGAATGGTGCCAGAGCGGGCACGCCTGGCGCTAGCTTAGGGCCAGCATGGCGGCGTGCCAAGTGAGACGCTTCGCCGGGCGTTGAAATTATCTCCTCCGGGTTTCTCGCCAACTACCTCTTCTTAACCACACCGCCCGGGGAGGTGCGGCTGTCATGCAGCCGTCACCTCGGCGGACTATCTCCCGTGACTCAGAAAGAGGCGCCGATCGCGACACATCTCAGGGAGGCAAGGCATGAGCGAAACAGTTGTGCTCGATCCTGTCGGCGGCGCGCGGACGCAGCTCAGGCATGCGGTGCACCGCCATCGCCTGTTGTCGCCCAAAGGGCTGGAGGAGCGGGTCTTCACATGGGCCTTCGGATCGCTGGTCTATCCGCAGATCTGGGAAGACCCGGCGGTCGATCTCGAGGCTCTCGACCTGAAAGCCGACGATCATGTGGTGACCATCGCTTCGGGCGGCTGCAACGTGCTTTCCTATCTCACCGCCAATCCCGCCCGCATCACCGCGGTCGACCTCAGCCCGGCGCACCTGGCGCTGACCGAACTGAAGCTGGTGGCGGCAAGAAGGCTTGCGGCTTACGAGGATTTCGTGCGGTTGTTCGCGGCCGCCGACCAGCCCGGCAACATCGATTTCTACGATTTGATGATCGCGCCGTGCCTGAGCCCAGAGGCCTTCGCCTATTGGGAGGCATGCGACCTGAAGGGGCGACGGCGCATCGAGATGCTGGCGCGCGGCCTCTATCGCCACGGCCTCTTGGGGCGCTTCATCGGATTCGGCCACTGGATCGCGCGCCATTACGGGGTGCGGCTGGAAGACCTGACGGCGGCTGAAGGCATCGCCGGCCAGCGGGCGTTCTTCGATCGACACGTGGCGCCGCTGTTCGACAAATGGCCGGTGCGCCTCCTCACCGCCTCGCCGGCCTCGCTGTTCGGGCTCGGCATTCCGCCGGTCCAGTACCAGGCGCTGGCAGGCGGGCGACCGATGGCCGAGGTGCTGAAGGAACGTCTTCGGCGCCTTGCTGCGGGGCATGACCTGAAAGACAACTATTTTGCCTGGCAGGCCTTTGCGCGGCGTTATCAGCGCGGCGCAAAGGCCTGCCTGCCGCCTTACCTTGAGCGCGCCAACTACCGCACGCTGCGCCAGCGGGCAATGCGGGTCGACCTCCACAACCGTGCGGTGAGTGAGGTGCTGGCCGCGGCGCCGGAGAAAAGCGTCGATGCGGTGGTGCTGCTCGATGCCCAGGACTGGATGAGCGATCAACAGCTCATGGACCTGTGGCAGGCCATGGCGCGGGCGCTGAGACCCGGCGCGCGGGTGATCTTCCGCACCGCCGGCGAGGCCTCGATCCTGCCGGGCAGGTTACCCGATGCGCTACTGGGGCGCTGGCAATACGAGGCGAAGCGCTCGGGCAGCCTTCATGAACGGGACCGCTCGGCGATCTACGGCGGCTTCCATCTGTATCGCTTCAAGGGCTGAGACGCGATCATGGCGAGCAAGGCCCATGCCGACCTCATGGACCGGGTCTACGGACGCCAGCAGGCGATCTACAATATTACGCGGAAGTACTTCCTGCTTGGCCGTGACGCGATGATCGAACGGCTGGCACCCGGCACCGGGCAAAGCGTTTTGGAAATCGGCTGCGGCACCGGGCGCAACCTGATCGCCGCCGCGCGCCGCCATCCCGGGGCCCGCCTCTACGGCATCGACATCTCATCGGCCATGCTGGCGCGGGCGGCAAGGGATGTGAGCCGGGCGGGCCTGGCGCCGCGCATCCGCATGGCGGCGGGCGATGCGGTGGACTTCGATGCGGAAAAGCTGTTCGGCGTGGCGCAGTTCGACCGCATCTTCTTCAGCTACGCCATTTCGATGATCCCCGAGTGGCGTCAAAGCCTTGAGCACGCCGCAAGCCTCGTGGCGCCGGGCGGGCAACTGATGGTCATCGACTTCGGCCAGCAGAAAACGCCGCCCGGCTGGGTTCGGCGGGGGCTGTTCGCGTTTCTGTCGCGCTTTCATGTCAGGCCGCGCGGCGACCTCAGGCGCAGTTTCTACCGGCTGGCGTTGGCCTCGGGGGGAAAGCTCACCTTCACGCCGCGCTTCGGGGGCTATGCCTCGGAACTGGTGCTCACCGCCGGGCCTTTGGAGCCCGTCACCCGAAAGACGCAGGCGGCATGAATGTCGCCGTGCAGCCGCCGCTTGCCTTCCGTACCATCTGGATTTCGGATTTCCATCTCGGCACCAGGCGCGCCCAGGCCGAACTGCTGCTCGACTTCCTGCGCCTGACGCGTTCCGACACCCTCTATCTGGTGGGCGACATCTTCGACAACTGGGCGCTGAAGAAGAGCTGGATGTGGCACCAGTTGCACAACGATGTGGTGCAGAAGCTGCTGCGCAAGGCGCGAAAAGGCACCCGGGTCATCTATATCCCTGGCAACCACGACGAGAGTTTCAGGGACTTTGCCGGCCAGCACTTCGGCCGCGTCAGTGTGCTGCAGGATGCCATCCACACCATGGCCGACGGGCGGCGCTATCTGGTGCTGCACGGCGACGAGTTCGACGGGATCGTCCAGCATGCGCGCTGGCTGTCGCTGCTGGGCGATCAGGCCTACGAGGTGGCACTTTCCATCAACCAGGTAATGAACCGCTGGCGGCGGCGGCTGGGCATGCCCTACTGGTCGCTGTCGGCGGCGCTCAAGCGCAAGGTCAAGCGGGCGGTGCAGTATATCGCCAGTTTCGAGACGGTGGTGGTGCACGAAGCTCGCAAGCGCGGCGTTTCAGGCGTTATCTGCGGCCACATCCACACCCCGCAGATGCGCATGATCGACGGCATCCATTACTGCAACGACGGCGACTGGGTGGAAAGCTGCTCGGCACTGGTCGAACATCTCGACGGGCGGCTGGAGATCATCGACTGGCCGGCGTTGATGGAGCGCATGCAGACACCGGTGGCGATGGCGGTTCAGAACAACGAACCCTGCCCGCCGCCGCCATCGCCGGAGCGCGGCTTTGAGGCTCGCCTTGACGGGGTATCGCCCTCGATGCGGGCAGCGGCTCGCCCGTCGGCGAATTCCAGTCCCACGGCAAGGCCGGGCGTGGCGGCGGAGGACGAGGTGAGCGGGCGATCATCAGGGCCGCGCACCACGGCGAAGCCGCGGGTCAAGACCGATTGATAGGACAGCGAGCCGAGCAGCTTCGAGGAAGCGGCAAGGTGCGCGTTGCGATCGGCGATGAAGCGGGCGATGCCGCGCCGGGCCCGGCTCGCCCGGTCGGCGAGGTCGCGGCGATGGCGGACGATCTGCTGGAGAATAGGTTTTACGGTGAGCTTTGCCCCGGCGCCGGCAAGGCGGGTGCGGTGCTTTTCGATGCCGGACCTGAGGCCTTGCGCCAGGCGTCCCGCCGTGCCGTCAAGGCGCTGGCGGGCAAGCGCCAGAATATCATCGGGCCGCGGCAGACCGCGGCCGGCGGCAGTCAGGCGGTTGCGACGCTCGATCATGGCGCGCGCGAGGCCGCGGGCGTTGCGGGCGCCGAGGTCCGAAAGCTGGGCGGCCAGTTCGCTCCTCACCGGCACGGCGCGCTCGGCGGCGGCGGTAGGGGTGGGGGCGCGATAGTCGGCGGCATAGTCGATGAGGGTCCAGTCGGTCTCGTGGCCGACCGCCGAGATCAGGGGGATGCGGCTTTCAGCAGCGGCGCGCACCACGATCTCCTCATTGAAGCCCCACAGGTCCTCAAGGCTGCCGCCGCCACGCGCCACGATGAGGAGATCGGGGCGGGGGAGGGGGCCGCCTTCGACGAGCGCATTGAAGCCGTTGATCGCCGCGGCCACCTCGGGGGGGCATTGCTCGCCCTGGACTCTCACCGGCCATACCAACACATGGCGGGGAAAGCGGTCGGCGAGGCGGTGGAGGATGTCGCGGATTACAGCACCAGTGGGCGAGGTGACGACGCCGATGACGGCGGGGATGAAGGGCAGCGGCTGTTTTCGGGCTTCATCGAACAGGCCCTCGGCGGCGAGCTTTTTCTTGCGCTCTTCCAGAAGCGCCATGAGGGCGCCTTCGCCCGCCGGCTCCAGGGTCTCGATGACGATCTGGTATTTCGACTGGCCGGCAAAGGTGGTGATGCGCCCGGAGACGATCACCTCCATGCCCTGCTCGGGGCGAAAGCGCAGGGTGCGCGCGGTTCCCTTCCAAATGACGGCGGCCAGCACCGCCTTGTCGTCCTTCAAGTCGAGATAGACGTGACCGGAGCCGGGGGTGGAAACACGCCCCACCTCGCCGCGCACCCGGACATGGCCGAATGTGTCCTCAAGGGTGCGCTTGAGGGCCTGGGAGAGTTCGGTGACCGTCAGTTCGGCGACGTTGGAGGCGGAGCCTGTCTCGATGATTTCGCCGGTTTCGGGGTCGAAGGGCAAAGAGCCGGTGGACATGGGCCGTCAAATTCGCTTCTTGGTGCTTGCATGGCGGAATCGCGCAAGGCATTTCGCCGCCGAACCTTTATCCTAGCGCTTGGGGCCACGGTGTCCATGGCCGCCGGCGGCTGACGGGAAACGCAAAGACATGAATATCCTGCTGATCGGATCGGGCGGACGCGAGCATGCCCTCGCCTGGGCGATTGCCGCTTCGCCCTTGACCGACAGCCTCTATTGCGCGCCCGGCAATGCCGGTATCGCCGAAGTGGCCGAACTGGTGGACCTCGCCGCCGGCGATCATCTGGGGATCATCGCCTTTTGCCGCGAGAAGGCTATCGGCCTGGTGGTGGTGGGGCCGGAGGCGCCGCTGGTTGCGGGTATCGTCGACGCCCTCACCGCTGCCGGCATCAAGGCCTTCGGACCGACGGCGGCGGCGGCGCGGCTTGAGGGTTCGAAGGGCTTTACCAAGGATTTGTGCGCCAAAGCGGGCATACCGCAGGCGGGCTATGAGCGCTTTGCCGACCGCTCAGCGGCACTTCACCATCTCGCGGCGCGGTCTGTGCCGGTGGTGGTGAAGGCCGACGGGCTTGCCGCCGGCAAGGGGGTGACGGTCGCCATGACCCGTGGCGAAGCGGAAACGGCGGTGGAGGAGATTTTCGCCGGGCGCTTCGGGGCAGCCGGTGCGGAAGTGGTGATCGAGGATTTTCTGGAGGGCGAGGAAGCCTCGTTCTTTGCCCTGGTGGACGGGGCGACCGCGCTGCCGTTTGGTGCCGCGCAGGACCACAAGCGGGTGGGCGAAGGCGATGAGGGCCCCAATACCGGCGGCATGGGCGCCTATTCACCGGCGCCCGTCATGAGCGAGGCGGTCATGCAGCGGGTGATGGCGGAGATCATCGATCCCACGGTGAAGGCCATGGCGGCGGCCGGTCGCCCCTACAGGGGGGTGCTGTTCGCGGGGCTGATGATTACGGCCGAGGGCCCCAAACTCATCGAATACAATGTGCGCTTCGGCGATCCCGAGTGCCAGGTGCTGATGATGCGTTTGAAGGACGATATCGTCACGTTGATGCTGGCATCCATCGACCAGACGCTCGACAAGATGTCAGTGCGCTGGTGGCCTGAGGCGGCGCTTACCGTGGTGATGGCGGCAAGGGGCTATCCGGGCGAAGTGGTGAAGGGGACCGAAATCAAGGGGCTTGCCGAAGCGGGCGCGCTTGAGGGGGTGGAGATCTTCCATGCGGGCACGCGCCGCGATGACGGATGCATCTTGAGCAACGGCGGGCGGGTGCTCAATGTGACGGCGCTGGGCACCACGGTGGCCGAAGCGGCCGCCAGGGCCTATGCTGCCATCGACCGCATCGACTGGCCTGAAGGATTCTGCCGGCGCGATATCGGCTGGCGCGCCATCGCGCGGGAGAAAAAGACATGAGCGATGATCTGTTCGAGGGCTTTGCCCAGCGCACGGTGGCAGGCGACGGCGCCGACATTTTCCTGCGCACCGGCGGTGAGGGACCGCCGCTCTGCCTGCTGCACGGTTATCCTCAGAGCCATTGCATGTGGCACAAGGTAGCGCCGCAACTGGCCGAGCATTTTACCCTCGTCGTGCCGGACCTGCGCGGTTACGGCCTGTCGTCGACGCCGCGCAACGTCCCCGACAACGCGCCTTATTCCAAGCGCGCCATGGCCCGCGATATCGTCCAGGTCATGGCGCAACTGGGCCATGAGCGGTTTCATCTGGCAGGCCACGATCGCGGCGGGCGGGTCGCCTACCGGCTGGCGCTGGACCATCCCGGCGCCGTCGAAAAGCTGGCGCTTCTCGATATTGTCTCGACCGCGGACCAGTGGCGGGCCTTCGATGCCGATGTGGCGAGCAAGGTCTATCACTGGCCATTCCTGGCGCAACCGGCGCCGTTGCCGGAAACCCTGATCGGCGGCAGTCCGGTGTTCTATCTCGACTGGACGCTGGCAAGCTGGACGGCGTCCAGAGACCTGCTGGCGTTCGATGAAAGGGCGCTGGCCCAGTACCGGATGAATTTCGCCGCCCCGGACCGCATCGAGTCGGCCTGCAACGACTACCGTGCCGGGGCGACCATCGACCGCCAACTGGACGAGGCCGACCTGGCGGCGGGCCACAAGATCCAATGCCCGCTGCTGGCCATCTGGGGTGAGGCGGGCCTGCCCGGCAAGGGCAGGAAGAAGCCGCTCGATCAGTGGTCGAAGTGGTGCGACCGGGTTCAGGGTGGCGCCATCAAGAGCGGGCATTTCCTCGCCGAGGAAGCCCCGAAGGAGACCGCCCGCCACCTGATCGATTTCTTCAAGGGTTGACTCCCATGCCCGAACGGCTCGACCGGCAGCGCGCATTCTCCGGCACCGGCGAGGTGCGCCCCGGCCAGTCCTTCGATGTCAAGCGGCTGGAGGTGTGGCTTGCGGCCAACATGGCAGGCTTTTCGGGCCCCTTGCAGGTCGCTCAGTTCAAGGGCGGCCAGTCCAATCCCACCTACCGGCTGACGGCGCGCTCGGGGTCTTATGTCCTCAGGCGCAAGCCGCCGGGCAAGCTGTTGCCGTCCGCCCATGCGGTCGATCGCGAATACCGGGTGATCCGAGCGCTTTATCCTTCAGGCTTTCCGGTCGCCCGCCCGCACCTCTTGTGCGACGACGACAGCGTCATCGGCACGGCATTCTATGTCATGGATTTCATCGCTGGCCGGGTCATCTGGGAGCCATTCGTGCCGGAGGCGGACGGGGCGGAGCGAGCCGCCATCTTCGATGCGCTGAACGCCACCATCGCGCGGCTTCATTCCATCGACCCGTCGGCGGCGGGGCTTGGCGATTTCGGCAGGGCCGAGGGCTATGTGGCGCGCCAGATCAGGCGCTGGTCCGAACAATACCGGGCATCGGAGACCGAAAAGATCGCCGAGATGGACCGGCTGATGGCCTTCCTGCCGGACGCGGCGCCGGCGGGTGATGGGGCGGCCATCGTGCACGGAGACTTCCGCCTCGACAACTGCATCGTCGATGCCGACGAGCCACGCATCCTGGCGGTGCTCGATTGGGAATTGTCGACGCTGGGCGACCCTATTGCCGACTTCACCTATCACCTGATGCAATGGCGCATGCCGCCATCGCCAACCGGCGCCGGGGTGGGCACGCTCATTGGCCATGAAGATCTGCCCGGCCTGCCGCGCATCGAGGACTACGTCGCGGCCTACTGCAGCCGCCGTGGGCTTTCAGGCATCCCCGATCTCGATATCTATCTCGCCTACAATTTCTTTCGTATGGCGGCCATTTACCAGGGGATCGTCGGGCGGGTGCGCGACGGCACGGCGGCCAACCCAAACGCGGCACGCATGGCCGGGCAGGTGCGGCCGATGGCTGAGGTGGCGTGGTCCTATGCCCGCCGCGCCGGGGCCTGAGCGATGCCGGGCAAAGCGCCACGTATCGGTCTGGCACTCGGCGGGGGCGGGGCGCGGGGACTGGCCCATATCGCCATGCTGGAAGTGTTCGACGACCTCGGCATCAAGCCGGCGGTGATTGCCGGCACCTCGGCGGGGGCGCTCATCGGGGCTGCCTATGCCTCGGGCGTGCCGGCGGCGGCCATCCGCGCCCACGCCGAAAAGGTGCTGGGCAACCGCATCAAATTCGCCCGGCAGTTGTTCGGGGGCGGGCGCGGCACCTTGCGCCAGCTCATCGACTTCAAGTTCCTGGGTTCGGTGCAGGTGGATGGCGGAACGCTGACCCGCCTGGTGTTGCCCGAGGGCGTGGTCGCGCGGCTGGAAGACACGGTCATTCCCTTCAAGGTCATTGCCACCGATTTCTTTGCCCGGCGTGAAACGGTGATCGAGCAAGGGCCGCTGGTCGAGGCGGTCGCCGCCTCCATCGCCTTGCCCGGGCTGATCTCGGCACCGCGCATCGGCGGGCGGGTGATGATCGATGGTGGCATCTCAAATCCCATCCCCTTCAACCACGTGCGCGGGCAATCGGACGTGGTGGTGGCGGTCGATGTGACCGGCGGGCCGGTGGAGCAACCCGGGCGTGGCCCCCGTAACACCGAACTCGCCTTTGGCGCATCGCAAATCCTGATGAAGACGATCACCGCATTGATGGTGAAGCAGGCTGCCCCCGATATTCTGATCACCCCCAACGTCGACGGGTTCCGGGTGCTGGAGTTTTTCCGGGCGCGCGAGATCATCGAGGCGGCAGCCCCGGCGGCGGCGGAATTGAAGGAAAGGCTCGGCCGCCTGCTGGGCGCGGCGGCTGATGTGGGATAACGATCGTGGGCATCGCGCGCTTTACCTCGAGGGCCAAGATGGGCTATTTGAAAGGCCATGAACCGTCATGACATGAACCTGCCGAAGGCGGGCGAAGCCAAACTCAAATATCTCGATGCCGACTATCAGGTGGTCGTGCAGGGCGATTTCGTGCGCTGCGCAGTGACCGGCCAGGCCATTCGCCTCGAGGACCTGCGCTACTGGTCGGTGGAGCGCCAGGAGCCTTACCTCAACGCCGAGGCAGCGCTCAAGCGCTACATGCAAGCCAGGTCCCAGACCTCTCCATAGTGCCAACCTCGGGCTTGACCCACTGCTATCCGGTCAAATGGGCTGTCGGCACCGAATTCGCTCTTGCAATCAATGTTTTCGGACGATTTTCGCCATGAAGGACACGAACTAGCAAATGAGCGTTGTCAGCTTTCCTCCCCCTTGCTGGGGGAAGGAGTTGCGCGCCGTTAACCGGACAGCAGTGGGCTTGACCCGACGATGTCACCGGCATCCTTCACCTTCAGTTCAGGTATCCATGACCGTTTCGGCAATCAGCCGGTCGACGACGGCCTGCAGCGCCTCTTCATGGCTGCTGCCGGCCTTGATGCACTTCTCGTAAGTCTTGCGCTGGCGGTCGGCGCTGGTGCCGCGCTTGAGGATGACACGGGCGGACTCGATCTCCTTCAGGCAGCCCATCGCCTCGGCGTCGGGCCCGAGCAGGCTCAGCAATTCCTCCAGCAGGTCCGCGTAGGGGACCAGTTCGCCGAGGCCAAAGTCCAGCATGCCCTCGACGGTGCCGTAGCGCTGGGCGCGCCAGCGGTTCTCGTTGATGAGAAAGCGGTTGTACTGGCGCCAGCGCTGGTTGTCGCGCCTCAGGCGATAAAGGAAGCGCAACAAGCAGCGGTAAAGGGCGGCCAGCGTGAGGGTGTCCTCCACCCGCGTCGGTACATCGCAGATGCGCATCTCGAGGGTGGGAAAGCGCGCCGAGGGGCGCAGGTCCCACCAGATCTTGGTCGAATCCTCGATGATGGCGTTATCGACCAGGATGCGCACCACCCGCTCATATTCGGAAAAGCTGTTGATGGCCGGCGGCAGGCCGGTGCGCGGCAGGTTGTCGAAGATGGTGAGGCGGTAGGACTTGAGCCCGGTATCGCGCCCCTGCCAGTAGGGTGAGGAGGTGGACAGAGCGAGGAGATGGGGGAGGAAATAGCTCACCTGGTTGAACAGGTCGATGCGCAGCTCGGGGTCCTCGATCGCCACGTGCACGTGCATGCCGCAGATCAGCATGCGCCGCGCCACGCCCTGCAGGTCGCGGGCCAATGCCGCATAGCGCTCCTTGTCGGTGGTGCGCTGGTTGGCCCAGTTGGCAAACGGGTGGGTCGAGGCGGCAATCGGCGCCAGGTCGAAGGTCTCGGCGACGGTTGCAATGGTGCGCCTCAGGCGGGCCAGGTCGGTGCGTGCCGCATCGAGGCTGGCGCACACCCCGGTGCCGACCTCGATCTGGCACTGCAGGAATTCCGGGCTCACCTGGCCCTTGAGGCGCGCCTCGCATTCGGCCAACAGCCCGGCCGGCGCCTCGGCTACAAGGTCACGACTCGATTTGTCGACCAGGAGGTATTCTTCCTCGATGCCGATGGTGAAGCTGGGTTCGGACAGGCGCATGGCAGGGCCGCTGTCCTCAGGCCCTAGGCGTTCATCTGGGCATAATAGAGCACGCCGGCGTTGACGATCACCAGGAGAATGGCAATGACGGGGCTGGCGGCTGACGGGCGCTTGCCGGCACGCACCCGGCGCATCGCCCAGAAGAGGAAGATCAGCCCGTTGACGAGGAGCAATTGAAGGTAAAGCGGCGGGTGGCCGGCGGCCAGCAGGCGCTGGTATTCGCCAATATGCATGCTGGCGAGGTTCTGGCGGAAGGCGTCCATGGTTTTCCTGTAGCTTGCGGGCGGCGATGCTTGATACAAGTCTAGACGGCAGGGGTTAACGAGCGCTTGCTCCAGATGTTCGCCACGCTGGAACTGGCCGGCGGGCTCATGTATAACACACTGGACGTGGCGTGCCATGAAGGCGCGCGGCACGGCGATGAAGGCAAGGCCCAGACGGCCGTATCTTTGACCTTCGCGCCGATTGTCCCGGACATCCGGATGTGCCTGAAACAAGCTGTTAGGCGTTTTCGCCAAGGCGGTAGCGCGGTATTTGGGAGTTGCGAGAAATGACCCGTCAATGGTCGCCCGATAGCTGGAGATCCCTGCCCATCACGCAGGTGCCGGAGTATCGCGAAACGGCGAAGCTGCAGCAAACGGAGGCGCGCATCGCCGGCTTTCCGCCGCTGGTGTTCGCCGGTGAGGCGAGGAAGCTGCAAAGGAAGCTGGCGCGCGTATCGGAGGGACGTGGTTTCCTGTTGCAGGGTGGCGATTGCGCCGAGAGCTTTGCCGAACATTCCGCCGACAACATCCGCGACTTCTTCCGCGTGTTCCTGCAGATGGCCGTGGTGCTTACTTTCGCCGGCAGCCAGCCGGTGGTGAAGGTGGGGCGCATCGCCGGCCAGTTCGCCAAGCCCCGCTCGGCCAATACCGAGACCCAGAACGGGGTGGAGTTGCCGAGCTATCGCGGCGACATCATCAACGACCTCGAATTCACGCCCGAGGCGCGCGAGCCCGATCCGTCCCGCCTCACCATGGCCTACCGCCAGTCGGCCGCGACCCTCAATCTTTTGCGGGCGTTTGCCCAGGGCGGCTATGCCAACCTCGAACACGTGCACAAGTGGACGCTGGGGTTTCTGAAAGGCTCGCCGGCTTCCGAACGCTATCAGGCGCTGGCCGACCAGTTGACCGAGGCGCTGGCCTTCATGCGCGCCTGCGGCGTCAATCCCGACACCGTGCCGCAACTGAAGACCACCGATTTCTTCACCAGCCACGAGGCGCTGCTTTTGGGCTACGAACAGGCGTTGACGCGGGTGGATTCCACTTCCGGCGACTGGTATGCCACTTCCGGCCACATGCTGTGGATCGGTGACCGTACCCGCCAGGCGGACCATGCCCATGTCGAGTTCTGCCGCGGCATCAAGAACCCCCTGGGCCTCAAATGCGGACCCAGCCTTGCCGCCGACGACCTGTTGCGGCTGATCGACATCCTCAATCCGGCCAACGAGGCCGGCCGCCTCACCCTGATCGCCCGGTTCGGCGCCAACAAGGTGGAACAGCACCTGCCGGCCCTCATTCGCGCCGTCAAGGCGGAAGGCCGCAAGGTGGTGTGGTCGTGCGATCCCATGCACGGCAACACCATCAAGGCGACCTCGGGCTTCAAGACCCGGCCGTTCGACCAGATCATGACCGAGGTCAGGCGCTTCATGAGCGTGCACCAGGCCGAGGGGACGCACCCCGGCGGCATCCATGTGGAGATGACCGGCAAGAACGTCACCGAATGCACCGGCGGCGCCATGGCGCTGTCGGATGCCGATCTTTCGGATCGCTACCACACCTACTGCGACCCCCGCCTCAATGCCGACCAGGCGCTGGAGCTGGCTTTCCTGGTGGCGGCGGAACTGAAGAAGGAGCAGGCCAGGCGGCCGGCGCCGGAGGAAGACGAGGACGCGGTGGAGGCGGCGGAGTAGGGCTGCCATCACCTCTAGCCTTGATGACTTGCGACGCACTGTAGAGGATCGGCCGATACTCGCCACTACCGAAACCACCGGCGCCGGCGATGATGCGGTCTGGCTTGAAGGCCTCATCGACCTCCTGTCCCGCCAACTTGATGCCGTCATCGCGGCGCGCGAACCGCAGGTGCGTGGCCTGTTGTGGGGCGAGGCCGAACTCGCCATCCCCGAGCCAAAGCGCATCGCCGCCCTGCAGGCCGTCGGCATCTGGCTGCAGCTTGTGGCCATCGCGGAGGAAAGTGCGGCCATGCGCGCTCGCCGCCGCATCCAGCGCGAAGGCGGCCCCGATGCCCTCAAGGGCTCGTTCTCCAACGTCTTCGCCAGCGCCGCCGCCGCGGGGCTGGAAGCGGGTGACATGGCAAGCATCCTTGCCCGCGCTGTGGTGGTGCCGACCCTCACCGCGCATCCGACCGAGGCCAAGCGGGTCAGCGTGCTGGAGATCCACCGCCGCATCTACCGCCTGCTGGTCGATCTGGAGAATACCCGCTGGACCCCCGCCGAGCGCGACGTCCTGATCGCAGGAGTGAGGGCCGAGATCGATCTCTTGTGGCTGACCGGCGAACTGCGCCAGGAGCGCCCCAGCGTCGCCCAGGAGATCGCCTGGGGCCTGCATTTCTTCCGCGAAACCCTCTACGACATGACACCGCAGCTGCTGGAGCGCTGCGATGCCGCGCTCAGGCGTCACTTCCCCGACACGGGACGCTCGGTGCCGGCCTTCGTTACCTTCGCCTCGTGGATCGGCGGCGACCGTGACGGCAACCCCAATGTCACCGTCGCAGAAACCCGCACCGCCCTTGACGAGGCCCGCCGCCAGACCCTTGAACGCCTCATCGAGCGGGTGGCCGCGCTGGGCCAGCGCCTGTCTCTCAGCGCCGGCATCACTACCCCGCCCGCCTGGTTCGCCCAGCGCCTCAATGCGCTCCTGAAGGAAAGCGGCCGGCTCGAAGCGATCGTCTCGCGCAATCCGCTGGAACCGTTTCGGCAGTATTTCGGCGCCATCGGCGCACGCCTTGCCGCCACCGCCGGCAGCAATCCCGCTGCCCGCCCCTATACCCGCGCCGGCGCCCTGGTGGACGATATCGAGGCGGCCGAGCGGGCATTGGTCGAATTGAGCGCCTGGGATCTGGCCGCCAACGTGGTTCGTCCGTTGTGCCGCGAGGCCGAGATCTTCGGCTTCCATTCCCTGAAGCTCGACCTCAGACAGAATTCCACCGTCATCAACCGCACCCTCGCCGCCCTGTGGCAGGCCCTTGATGGTGCCGCGCCGCCCGAGCCCGCCACGGCGCAATGGACGAAGCGCCTCGGTCGCATGCTGAAGGACTCGCCGGCGCCCGACCTCGCGATGGCCGGCCTGCCGCCCGAGGCCGCCGAAACCCTTGCTCTCTTCGGGCTGCTGGCTGAACGCGTCGTGGAAGGCAGTGATGCCCCCATTGGCGCCTTCATCGTCTCCATGACCACCAGTTCAGAAGACCTGCTTGGAGTCTATGCGCTCGCCCGGCTGTGCGGCCTCGGTTCGGGACCCGACGGTGATGCCCCTTTAAGGCTCGCCATCGTGCCGCTGTTCGAGACCATCGCCGATCTCGATGCCGCCCCCGCCATCCTCACCCGCCTGATTGACAACTCCATGGTGCGCCGCAGCCTCGCCGCGCGTGGCAACGTGCAGGAGATCATGCTCGGCTATTCGGACTCCAACAAGGACGGCGGCTTCCTCACCGCCACCTGGGAGGTGGCCAAGGCCCAGAAGCGCCTCACCGCCACGGCCAAAGCCAGGGGTATCCGCGTCTCCTTCTTCCACGGCCGCGGCGGCTCGGTCAGCCGCGGCGGCGCGCCCACCGGCCGCGCCATCGCCGCGCAGCCGCCCGGCACCGTCGACGGGGCCTTGCGGCTCACCGAGCAGGGCGAGGTGGTGTCGGCCAAATACGCCAACCGCGGCACCGCCATGTACCAGCTGGAACTGCTGGCCGCGAGCACTCTCGCCCATACCTTCCTGTCGACCAGCGAAGTCGCACCCGCCGCCGCGGCTGAACATGCCGAGGCCATGGAGGCGCTGGCCGGCATCTCGCGGGCCCACTACAACACGCTGATCGCCCGGCCCGGCATGCTCGATTATTTCAACGCTGCCAGCCCGGTGGAGGAACTGGCGCTGCTCAACATCGGCTCGCGCCCGGCCCGCCGCTTCGGCGCTGCGAGCTTATCCGACCTGCGTGCCATCCCCTGGGTATTCGCCTGGTCGCAGAACCGCCACTTGCTCACTGGCTGGTACGGTGTCGGCACCGCCCTGGGCGAATTCATCCGGGTGCGCGGTAGGGACGGCCAGCGCCTCCTCGCCGACTGTTACGAAGATTCCCGCCTCTTCCGCCTCGCCATCGACGAGGTGGAAAAAACCCTGTGCCTGGTCGACCTCGACATCGCCCGCGCCTATGCCGGCCTGGTCGCCGACCAGGCAAGCGCCGGTACCCTCATCGATGCCATCGAGGCCGAATACCGCTTGACGGTGAAGCAGGTGCTGGCGCTCACCGGCGAATCGCGCTTGGCGGAACGCTTTCCCGCCTATCTGCGCCGCATCGAGCGCGCAAGGCCGCTCATCGACTGGGCCAATCGCCTGCAGGTCGAGTTGCTCGGCACCTTCCGCAGCGAACGCAGACAGGGCCGCGAGGCGCGCACTACCGAGGTGGCGCTGCTTTTATCCATCAACTGCATCTCGACCGGCCTCGGCTGGACCGGCTGAGGCCGGGTTGCGCGGTTGAACCCGTATCGCTAAACAGCGACGGTCTTCAGATGGGGCCGGGGAACAACGTGCAACAACACTCGATCGTCAAGGCAGCCCTGTGGATGGCGGGCTGGCTTACCTTGATGCTGGCCATGTCGGTGGCCGGCAAGGAAGTGACCAGGGAGATCAATGTCTTTCAGGTGATGGTGACGAGATCCGGCATCGGCCTCATGCTGCTTATGCCGGTGGTCGCCGCGCGCGGTTTCGGGCCCGCCCGCACCCGCCATTTCCGCCTGCATCTGGTGCGCAATATCGTGCACTACGGCGCGCAATATTCCTGGTTCCTGGCGCTATCCCTCATTCCACTGGCGCAAGTGGTCTCCATCGAGTTCACCTTCCCGATCTGGACGGCGATACTCGCCACCGCCTTCCTCGGCGAGCGTCTGTCGCCGTTGCGCATCGCGGCCATCGTCATCGGTTTTGCCGGGGTGCTGCTGATCGTCAGGCCGGGGGTCACCACGGTGGAGACGGGACAGCTGATAGCCCTTGTCGCCGCCTTCGGCTTCGGTGGCTCGATCACCCTCACCAAGGCCCTGACCCGTACCGATACAGCCCTCACCGTTATTTTCTACATGATGGCGATCCAGTTCGTGCTGGGGCTGGGGCCAGGTATCGCGGTTTGGCAGTGGCCGAGTGGGTCGGCCTGGGGCTGGCTCGCCGTTATCGGTCTCGCCGGCACCTTCTCGCACTATTGCTTTACTTCCGCGATGTTCCACGCCGATGTGACCGTCGTGGCGCCCATGGATTTCCTGCGGGTGCCGCTATCGGCGCTGCTGGGCTGGCTGGTGTTTGCCGAGACGGCCGATATCTGGCTCGCCGCCGGCGCCGCGCTGATCCTCGCCGGCAACACCCTCAACCTTTATCCCGGCACCACGCGAGGCGGGCTTGGCAAACCGGCGGGCGAATAACCGCGCGCCGGCTCACCGCCTACGTCATTACGACGAAAGATGCTGCGTCCAACAGCAAAGAGCCGCCCCGGTTTCGGGACGGCTCTTGCCATCGTGCTTGCCTTTTCAGGCAGTGTTCTGCTGCATCGCCACCAGCCGAGCCGCCAGTACATCCGTGGTCGGCGTCGAAGTAGCGATGCAAAGTGCCGGTGGGTGAGGGGTTTCCCCAACCGCCAGCAGTGCAGTTAGCTCGAAACCTTCAGATTTTCCGCTGCCAACTTGCCACTCTTTTGATCGGTGACGAGTTCGAAGCTCACCTTCTGACCTTCGTTAAGCGTGCTCAAACCCGCGCGCTCGACGGCCGAGATGTGGACAAAGGCATCCTTGGAGCCATCTTCCGGCTCGATGAAACCAAAACCCTTGGCGGCGTTGAAGAACTTTACAGTGCCAGTAACCATAGACTTTACCTCTAACAGTAGTGTTGATGCCGTGCGTCACACCACGTGGCACACGGTCAATTCATCGCTCACATTGTCGGGGGTATAACTAGGTTAATCGGCGAACCGGCTAATTAGGTAGCACCAAACAAATGCAACACGTGGTTCGGTATATGGGTAGGGGTTGCGGAATTACAATGCCCCATGTGATGCATCGGGATTGTCGAGAGACTATCGCCCGCTACGGCTGTGCGCGAAGGCGCAATGGCCGCTTTCCTCACGCCGCCTTTTTCAGCACCGAGGCGACGGCTGTGCCGATCTCGGAAGGCGAGGCGGTGATGGTGGCGCCGACCTCGCGCAGGATCTCCACCTTTTCGCTGGCGCTTTCACCGAAAGCCGAGATGATCGCGCCGGCATGGCCCATGCGGCGGCCCTTGGGGGCGGAAAGGCCCGCCACGTAGGCGACCACCGGCTTGGTCATGTGGTCGCGAATGAACTCGGCGGCCTCGGCTTCCTGTGGCCCGCCGATCTCGCCGATCATCACCACCGCGTGGGTCTCGGCATCGGCCTCGAACAGGTCGAGGATATCCCTGAAGGAAGAGCCGTTGATGGGATCGCCGCCGATGCCGACGCTGGTGGAAACGCCGATGCCTGCATCCTTCATCTGGGAGGCCGCCTCGTAGCCCAGAGTCCCCGAGCGCGACACGACGCCCACGTGGCCTTGCAGATAGATGTGGCCCGGCATGATGCCGGCCAGCGCCTTGCCAGGGCTGATGAGACCAGCGCAATTGGGGCCGATGAGGCGCATGCGGGCCTCCTGGCGGTAGCGCCGCATGTAGCGCTTTACCCTGATCATGTCGCGTGCGGGTATGCCGTCGGTGATGGCGACGCACAGGCGAATGCCGCTGTCGGCGGCCTCCATGACGGCATCGGCGGCAAACGGCGGCGGCACGAAGACGACGCTGGCCGTGGCGCCGGTTTTCTCCACCGCATCCTTCATGGTGTCGAAGACGGGGACGCCGTCGATGTTCGATCCACCCTTGCCGGGGGTGACACCGCCGACCACGTTGGTGCCGTATTGGCGCATCTCGGCGGTGTGGAAGTGGCCGATGCGGCCGGTGATGCCTTGCACGATGAAGCGTGTGTCGCGGTCGAGGAGGATGCTCATGAGGCCTTGGCCCTGACGGTGTTGCGCCACGCGGAGACGGCCCGCTGGGCGGCCTCGGCGAGAGTGTTGGCGCGGATGATGGGTAGCCCCGAGCGGGCAAGGATCTTGCGGCCCTCTTCCACATTGGTACCGGCGAGGCGGACGATGACCGGCACATCGAGGGGGTGCTTTTCCAGCGCCTGCACGATGCCCTCGGCGACCCAGTCGCAGCGATTGATGCCGGCAAAGATGTTGACGAGGATGGCCTCCACGTTGGTATCGGAGACAACCAGGCGGAAGGCCTTGCCGACCCGTTCGGGTGTGGCGCCGCCGCCGATGTCGAGGAAGTTGGCGGGCTCGCCGCCGGCCGCCTTGATCATGTCCATGGTGGCCATGGCCAGCCCGGCGCCGTTAACGATGCAGCCGATATTGCCGTCGAGGCCGACATAGGCGAGGCCGCGGTCGGCGGCGCGGGTCTCGCGCGGGTCTTCCTGCGACTTGTCGCGTAGTTCGGCGATGTGGGGCAGTCGGAACAGCGCATTGTCGTCGAAGGTCATCTTGGCATCGAGCGCCAGGATGTGATTGTCCTCGGTGATGACCAGGGGGTTGATTTCCACCATGGTGGCATCGCACTCCTCGAAGGCCTTGTAGCAGCCCAGGAGGACGGCGACGGCCTGGGTGATGAGTTCGGGCTCGATGCCGAGGCCGAAGGCGATCTCGCGGGCCTGAAATCCTTGCATGCCGACGGCTGGCTCGACGATTGAGCGGATGATGCTCGACGGCTGGCGCTCGGCGATTTCCTCGATCTCCATGCCGCCGGCGGCGGACGCCACCACCATGACGCGCTCCGACTTGCGGTCGAGGACGAGGCCCAGATAAAGCTCGCGCCTGATGGCGACGGCGCCCTCGACATAGAGGCGGTAAACCACCTTTCCCTGGGGGCCGGTCTGGTGGGTGATCAAGCGCATGCCGAACATGTCGTTGGCGGCATCCTCGACTTCGTGCTCGCTGTCGCAGACGCGCACTCCGCCGGCCTTGCCGCGCCCGCCGGTATGGACCTGCGCCTTCACCACCCACTTGTGGCCGCCAATCTCGCGCGCCCGGTAGGCGGCCTGTTCGGGCGAATAAGCCAACCCCCCGCGCGGCACCGGCACGCCGAAGCCGGCGAGGATTTCCTTGGCCTGATACTCGTGGATGTCCATGGGCGTTTTCGATCTTTGACTACTCGGCGGCTTCGGCGAGACGGGCAGCGGGGCGGGTGGCCGAAAGATATTCGACCGCTGCCGCAACGCCAGAGCCCGGCTGAAAGGCGACATCGAGGTCGCGCATCACCAGCTCCACCGACCCCAGCGCCGACAGGACCATGAGCTCGTTCAGGTCGCCGAGATGGCCGATGCGGAACACCCGGCCGTTCAGTTGCGCAAGCCCGGCGCCAAGCGACAGGCCATAGGCATGATAGGCATGGCGCAGGATGGCGTTGGCGTCGACGCCTTCGGGCACCACCACGGCGCTGACGGTGTCGGAGTACCATTTCGGCGCCTTGGCGCACAGTTTCAGGCCCCAGGCGGAAATCGCCTGGCGGACGGCGCTGGCCAGCCGGTGGTGGCGGGCAAAGACATTGTCGAGGCCTTCATCCAGCAGCATGTCGACGGAAACCCGCAAGCCGCGGATGAGATGGGTCGGCGGGGTATAGGGAAAATAGCCGTCGGCGTTGGTGCGGATCATGTCGGCGAAGTCGAAGTAGCAACGGTGGCACTTCGCCGTCCTGGCGGCGGCAAGCGCCTTGGGCGACACGCACACGATGGCGAGGCCGGCCGGCAGCATGAAACCCTTCTGGGAACCGGAAACGGCGACGTCGACGCCCCATTCGTCCATGCGGAAGTCGATGCTGGCGATGGAGGACACACCGTCGACGAAAAGCAGGGCGGGGTGTTTCGACGCCTCCAGAGCGCCGCGAACACCGGCCACGTCGGAGGTGACGCCAGTGGCGGTCTCGTTCTGGCAGACCATGACAGCCTTGATGGTGTGGGACGTGTCGGCGGCGAGGCGGCGGGCGAATTCCTCGACCGGGGTGCCCTCGCCCCATTCGACCTCGACCACCTCGACATCAAGGCCGTGGCGCTGGCAGAGATCCACCCACAGATGCGAGAACTGGCCGAAGCGGGCCATCAACACCTTGTCGCCGGGCGACAAGGTGTTGGTGATGGCGGCTTCCCAGCCGCCGGTGCCGGAAGAGGGGAAAAGGAACACCTGGCCGGTCTCGGATTGGAACACCTTCTTCAGATCGGCGAATAGCGGCAGGGTGAAGGCCGGCAGGTCGGGGGCGCGCATGTCCTCCATGGGAACGTCGATGGCCTTGCGCACCCGCTCGGGCACGTTGGTGGGTCCGGGAATGAAGAGTCCGCGCATGCCGGCCATGATGATTTCCTCCTTGACGGTCCTTGGTCGCCTGGCATCCAGGTGACATGAGATGCGATTCCACTTGCCGGAACAGCTATGCACGGGTAGGTTTTCAGCCGCAACGTTCAAAATACGTGCTTCTGGCTTACCAATAGGGTAGGTAAATACCTGCCTGTTTGGGTAGTAGTTGGGAAAAGAGCGGTTCCGTTTCCCTACCCGTCAGGATGGGGTTTGGTCGAGGGATTTTGAAACATGCCCGGTTCCGAGGCCAGATCGGCTGCCCGCACCTCCGTCATTGAGGTGGCGATCGCTGATGCCAACCCATTGATGCTGGCGGCGCTTTCGGAATTCTTCGAGCGCGATCGGCGCTTTTCACTGGTGTCGACGGCGAGCACCGCGGAAGGTTTCCTCGAAGCGGTCGGGCGGGTGCCGGTCGATGCCGCGGTCGTCGACTGGCATCTGCCGCGCATGGGGGGCGAGCGGTTACTGGAGGCGCTGAGGCGCCTGCCGCAGGCCCCGCGCATCGTCGTCTACGGCACCCCGGAAGGCTCCGATGTCGTACGCCGTGCCATGGCTGCGGGGGCGGCCGGGTTCTGCGCCAGGAGCCATGCACCGGAGCAGTTGCTCGACATCGTGCGCCAGGTGGCGGGGGGGCAGATGGTGTTTCCGTTCGTTGACGTGCGCGACCTCAATCGCGATCCGGCGGAAAACCTCACCGGGCGCGAGCGGGCACTGCTTGCAGCACTAGCCCGCGGCCTTTCCAACAAGCAACTGGCGGTCGAGTTCGCGATCTCGGTCAACACGGTGAAATTCCACCTGCGCAATCTCTACGACAAGCTGGCCATCGACAGCCGCGCCCAGGCGATTGCCTTCTACTACGCCGCCGGCATCAAGGGCGATGACGAGGCCGGCTAGCGGAATTGTCAGTTGGCTGATTAAAGACCGGTGCGACCGAATGGCACTTTGACGGCGGGTGCCGAAACGTCATTTGTCTTGCGCCCCGTAAGCCTTCGACCAAGCCAGCGGGGACATCCAGACATGAGCTTCAAGACCATCGAACAGGCACCGGCACGCCTCAACCGCAGCGAATTGGCGGTGCCTGGAAGCCAGCCGCAACTGTTTGAAAAGGCGGCGAAATCTGACGCCGATGTGGTGTTCCTCGACCTTGAGGACGCGGTTGCTCCCGACGACAAGGAAGCCGCCCGCAAGAACATCATTGCGGCCATCTCCGACATCGACTGGGGAACCAAAACCCTGTCGCTGAGGATCAACGGACTCGATACCCACTACATGTATCGCGACGTGGTGGACGTGCTGGAGCAGGCATCCGACCGCCTCGACCTGATCATGATCCCCAAGGCGGGGACCGCTGCGGACGTCTATGCGCTCGACATGCTGGTCACCCAGATCGAGACCGCAAAGGGCCGCAAGAAGCGCATCGGTTTTGAACACATCATCGAGACGGCGCTCGGCATGCAGAACATCGGCGAAATCGCCGCCGCCAGCCGGCGCAACGAAGCGCTGCATTTCGGGGTCGCCGACTATGCTGCCTCGACCCGGGCGCGCTCCACCCAGATCGGTGGGGTCAATGCCGATTACGCCGTGCTCACCGATCCCGACGAGGCCGGCAAGCGGGCCGTTCACTGGGGCGACATGTGGCACTATGCCATTGCCCGGCTGGTGGTGGCGGCGCGGGCCAACGGCCTTAGGCCGGTCGATGGTCCGTTCGGTGACTTTTCCGATCCGGACGGCTTTGCGGCGGCGGCCAGGCGCGCCGCCGTGCTCGGTTGCGAAGGCAAGTGGGCGATCCATCCGAGCCAGATTGCACTCGCCAACGAGGTGATGAGCCCGGCACCGGGCGAGGTGGAGCGGGCACGGCGCATCATCGCCGCCATGGCCGAGGCGGCAAGCGCCGGGCGTGGCGCGGTATCGCTCGATGGACGCCTCATCGACTATGCCTCGATCCGCCAGGCCGAAGTGCTGGTCGCCAAGGCGGCGCAGATCGCCGGGCGGTGAGAAGCGAGGCTGCCGGCAGGCCAGTCGAGACTTCAGGGTAACAAATATTTGCGCTTGGTCATTGAATTCTTCGCGAAAATCGGTATATGTGCGCGTCGCGTGTTACATTTGTTTGGTGCTACCGATTGGTCGGTCTTCCGATCGGCCTAGTTATCCCCTGACAATGTGAGCGATCTATTGACCGTGGCGTCACATGGGGTGGCGGGCGGTTTCAACACTCCTGTTAGGGGAAATTGACTATGGTTACTGGCACTGTGAAGTTCTTCAATGCGACCAAGGGCTTCGGTTTTATCGAGCCGGAAGACGGCTCCAAGGACGCTTTCGTTCATATCTCGGCCGTGGAGCGCGCCGGCCTCTCGACGCTGCGCGAAGGCCAGAAGGTCAGCTTTGATCTCGTCGCCGACCGCAAGAGCGGCAAGATGGCGGCCGACAATCTGAAGGTCGAGGACTGATCACGCATCGAGCACTGAGGTGGCCGGAGAAGCCGGGGGAGGGGATGATCCCATTCCCTTCATCGGATAGCTGATCCGCTTGCCTGGTTTAGAGCTACATGGCCCCGCAGCCTTCATGGCCGCGGGGCTTTATATTTGCCATTTTGCAAGTCTAGTACTTTGTGCATTCACCGCGCCCACCCGGGCGCAATGGAGGTCGACATGGCCAAGGGTCAGAAACGCAGCAACAAGGAAGTCAAGAAGCCCAAGGCGGCAAAGAAGCCGGCCGTCGAGCCAGCAACCTCGGCATTCAGCAAGGGCACCCGCAACCCGGTTCAGATGCCCAAGAAGAAATAACCCTTGGCCGCTGCTTCAGGCCGCCAGTTTCTGCAGGCGCTCAAGCAGCATGGCTGGATCGAAGGGCTTGTTGAGAACCCCCGTCACCATGACATCGCGCATGGCTGACAAGGTGTCGGCATGCTCGGCCGCATGGCCGGTGATGATGATGGTCGGCACTTCGTTGTGCTCGTTGCGCAAGGTCGAATAGACCTCCATGCCGTCGATCAGCGGTAGCTTGAGGTCGAGGATCATGACGTCGACGCCGCCGGCGTGCACCTTGTCGAGGGCGTCCTGGCCGTTGTTCACCAGTTCGCAGCGGTAGCCGGCCGAGACGATCATCGCCTGCAGTTCGGGACCGAAATCGGGATCGTCCTCGGCGACCAGCACCAGGCCTGCCGGCCTGATGTCTTCCAGCACCCCGAGCACCCGGTTGAGGTCGACGGGCTTGCCGAGAACGCCCATGGCGCCGTGGGCAATGGCCTGCTGCACCAGTTGCTCGACGCTGAAGCCGGTCATCATGTAGACCCGGGCGTCGGGCCTGAGCTTGCGAATCTCGAAAAAGCTGTCGACGCCGTTCTTGCCGGGCATCATGATGTCCATGAAGGCGATGTCGAAATCGCCGTCGCGATAGGCGGCAACGGCGCTTTCGCCATTATAGGCGACCTGCACTACGTGGCCTTCCATCTCGAACAGCTCGGCGAGCGAATCGGCGGCGTCAGTATCGTCGTCGACCACGAGAATCTTCAGCGAATTTGCCATTATGCGGCCTCCTTGCGGGTTTGCTTTAGCGGGAACCAGGCGGTCATGGTGGTGCCCTTGTCGTCGGCGGTTTCGATGTCGAGTCCGCCGCCATGCTGTTCGAGTATCTTCTCCACCGCCGGTATGCCCAGGCCGACGCCGAAGCTCTTGGTGGTGAACAAGGGTTCGCGGATCTTCACCAGGTTGTGGGCAGAGATGCCGGGGCCGTTGTCGGCGACCGCGATCTCGATGCCGCGCGGGGTCAGATGTGATGAGATGACGATGCGGGGATTGTCGATGCGCTGCGGTGGCGGGGTATCGCCCTTGCCGACCATGGCCTCGGACGCGTTGGTGAGGAGATTGATCAGCACGCGCTGCATGCGCCCGGCGTCGAATTCGGCCTGTTGATCGCCGAGCCCCAGATGGCATTCCAGCGCCACCGATGCCGGCAGCCGCTGGGCCTCGTCCTCCACCAGGCTGGCGATCCAGTCATCTACACGAACAGCTTCGAGCTGCAGCGCCTTGGAGCGGGCGAAGTCGAGCAATTCGGTGATGATATTGTCGCAGCGCACGATGCCGTTGGTGATGCGCTTGAGGGGCGCTTCGATGCCGATGTCCTTGTCCTTGGTCTTGCGCTCGATGAGGAAGGCGGCGGTGCGCACGGCGCCCAGCGGATTGCGGATTTCGTGGGCGACGGTGGCGGTGAGCTGGCCGAGCTGAGCCATCTTGCCCTTGCGGATGATCTCGTCCTGCGCGGCTTGCAGCTTTTGCATGTGATCGGCAAGGTCGCGGTTCAAGGTGATGACCCGTTCGTTCACCTGCTGAAGTTCACCTGCCATCGCGCGTGTCTCGGCCTCCGAGCGCAACGCCTCGTCGCGCGCTGCCGTCACCTGAACCAGATGTTGGCGCCGGTCGCGAGCGAACGACAGGATCAGCGCTCCGATCGACAGGAAGATCACCCCGAGGGAGGCACACAGTATGCTGGCCCCGCGATTGACCAGCATGCCGAACCAGGCGGCGGTGTCGGTAATGTCCACATAAGTCTTGATGGCACCGATGAAGCCGTCCTGACCCATGACCGGTATGGTGACCTCTGTCACCAGGCGCGGCGCATTGGCGTCGGTGCCGCCGTTCAAACGATGCCACATCAAGCCGTCGATCTCGGAAGCCTTCTTGATGTTGTGCCTGACCAGGATGTTGCCGTTGGCGACGCGCTTGGCGAAGTCGACGTTGTCTTCGGTGGTGCCGACCTTCGACAGGTGCGATGACCAGAAGATCTTGCCGTTCTTGTCGATGAGGCCGTAGCGGTAGATGTCGGTGGCCTGCAGCAGATCGTACAGCCGCGACTTGTCGGCGGCGGTAATGCTGGCGGTCTCGAAGGAGACCTTGCCGAGCTGCAGGGATTGCAGTGCCCTTTGCGTCCATGCCCGGGCCTGGCGTTCGGCCTGCATCTGCGCCATCTCGCCCCCGAACATGTGGGCCGAATACCAGGCCGCGGCGATGATTGCGAACCCGCCCAGCGCCAGGGCGATCAGCGCTGCGGCGAACTTGCGGTCTCCATCGGCGTGTACAGCCGCTATGGCCATGTCCTTGCTCCCCGAAAATGCCGGCGCAGACCGCGGCCTTGCGCCCGGCGGCTCTCCTCGGCAACCAACAAAGCAAATGAGGCTTAAGATTGCATTGATGGGAAGGTGGCAAAGTTTCATTAACTGCTACAAGGCATTATCGCGATCGGGCCAAAGTGCCGAAAGACCATCCAGAGGTTTCCAAGTGGTTTCAATGAGTGTCGCGCCGCCGACCAGCGCCAGTTTTCCACATCCGCATGCGGTGCGCGACAGCGCCCGCGTGCTGGTGGTCGATGACGAAGTCGACGCGGCCACTGGCGTGAAGGAGATCCTGGAAGCCGAGGGTCATCTGCTCGGGGTCGCCCATGACGGGCCGAGCGCCATGCAGGCCGCCATCATGATGAACCCGGATGTCGCCTTCGTCGATCTGAGGTTGAAAGGCGAGTATGGGCTTGATGTCATCGAGGCGCTGAGATCCAAGTTCCCCGACCTTGTGTGTGTGGTGCAGACGGGCGAGTCGGACTCATCCGTCGTCATCTCGGCCCTGCGCCAGGGTGTCTATGACTATCTGGTCAAACCGCTCGATCCCGAACAGCTCATTTCAGTGGTTGCGCGGGCGGCTGAAAAGGTAGCGCTGCAGGACGAGCGTCGGGTGATGATGGACCAGCTGGCCAGGGCGCGCGATCGCGCCGAACTGGCGAGCCGCTCGAAGACCGAATTCCTGACCCGCATGAGCGCCGGCCTCGGACGCCAGTTCGATGTGATCGTCAAGGCCGCGGGCGATATTGCCGCCGAAGCGCACGGGCCGGCCGGCGCGTCGGCTTATGTAGAGGACGGGCGCATGATCCTGGCGGGCGCCACGCGTCTCGGCGAGGTGATGCGATGGATCGGCGAACTCGGCCAACTGGAGGCCGGCGGCATGCGGGCCAAGACCGCCGAGTTCGATTTGCGCAGCGTCATCGACAGTGTCATGGCAACGTTCCGTCAGGCCATGACCGAGAAGTCACTCAATGCCAGCGTGTCAGTGGCCGACGGGTTGCCGCTGCTGACCACCGATGCCGACCACATGCGGCGCATCCTGAGCCATCTGGTGTCCAACGCGGTCAAGTTTTCGCGGCCCCGCGGGCGCGTCGAGGTGCACGCGCTGATCGATCCGGCGGGTGATCTGCGCATTCGGGTAATCGACAACGGGATCGGTATGGAACAGGACAAGATCCGCATTGCCATGACGCCGTTCGGGCGCCTCGGCGATGGCGGCAACGATCCCTTCAGCGTCGGGCTGGGGCTGCCGCTGGCGGAGAAATATGCGCATTTGCTCGGCGGGCGGCTGGGGTTGGCGTCCAAGACCGGCGCCGGCACCATCGTCGAACTCAATTTCCCGCAAGAACGGGTGCTGCACCCGGCCCAGACGGCGGCTTCGGCCTGATCAGAATTTCGCGGCGTTGATCCACAGGTGCACCAGGATCGAGGCGGCATAGCCGAGCGCTATGGCCCAGGTCCAGCGCATATGGGTGGAGAAGGTGTAGACGCCGCGCGCCTGGCCCAGAAGGGCCACGCCGGCGGCTGAACCGATGGCCAGGAGCGAACCGCCGACGCCGGCCGTCAGGGTGATGAGCAGCCACTGGCCGTCGGCCATGGGGGGGTTCATGGTGAGGACGGCATAGGTGAGGGGGATGTTGTCGACGATGGCCGACAGGACACCGACGACGACATTGGCCCAGGTTGGGCCGATACCCAGATAGAGGACCTTGGAGACCAGGGCGAGATAGCCCACTACCCCGAGGCCGCCGACAGCGAAGATGATGCCGAAGAAGAACAGCAGCGTGTCCCACTCGACGCGGGCAATCTCCTTGAACGAATCGAGCACCATGTCGGCGTTGTTGCGACGGCGACCCTTCACCTGCAGCATGTAGGCCCACAGCTGCAGATAGCCCAAACCCAGCATCATGCCGAGCGCCGGCTGCAGGCCGAGGAAGTTCTTGAAGCACACGGCGGTGATGATGGTGGCCGCGAACAGCACGATGACGCCGCGTCCGCCGGGCTTCATGCGTACCGCTTCGGTGTGCGGCTCGGGCTTTTCGTTGGGCACCGCGAAGGTCATCAGGGCGGCGGGAATGACGTAGTTGACCAGCGCCGGCACGAACAGGGCAAAGAACTCGAAGAAGGACAGCTTGCCCTTCTGCCACACCATCAAGGTGGTGATGTCGCCGAATGGCGAAAAGGCGCCGCCGGCATTGGCAGCGACCACGATATTGATGCACGACAGCGCCACGAAGCGCGGCGAGCCGCGCCCGACGGCAATGACCACGGCGCTCATCACCAGCGAGGTGGTGAGGTTGTCGAGCACCGACGACAAGAAGAACGATACCGTGCCGGTGATCCAGAACAGCTTGCGGTAATCGAGGCCGAGACCGACGAGCTTGACACGCAGGACGTCGAAGGCGCGACGCTCTTCAAGCGTGTTCACATAGGTGATGGCCACCAGGATGAACAACAGCAGTTCGCCATATTCGAAGAAGGTGTGGGCGGCCGCCTCGTTGGCCGTGGGCGCCATGCCGTTTGCGGCATAGGCGATGCCGATGATGCCCCAGATGAGCCCCGCCGCCATCAGCACCGGCTTGGACTTTCGCATCTGCGTGGTTTCTTCGAAGATGACGAAAATGTAGGCGGCGACGAAGATGAAGAGGCAGGTATAGCCGGCCATGTGATTGGTGAGGTCGATCAGCCCGCTCGGCGCGACGGTCTCGGCGTGGGCGGTTAAGGTGGAGCCGAAGACGAGCGCCACGGCAAGAAGCAAGGACCGGATGGGCATGGACTGGGAAACCTGGGGCTGGAAAACCTGGACAGGACGAATGGAGGCGCAAACTAGGACGTCAATCTACCTATGACAATTGGCTTTCCGGCATGCGGCGCGGGTCACATGACCGCAGCGTTGATCCACAGGTGGACGATGACCGAAGCGGCATAACCAAGGGCGATGGCCCATGACCATTTCAGATGGCTGAAGAAGGTATAGGTGCCGCGCGCGGTGCCCATGAGGGCGACGCCGGCGGCCGAACCGATGGACAACAGCGAGCCGCCAACCCCGGCGGTGAGGGTGATGAGCAGCCACTGGCCATGCGACATCTCCGGGTTCATCGTGAGGACCGCGAACATCAACGGGATGTTGTCGACGATGGCCGACATGACGCCGATGGCGGTATTGGCGAAGGTGGCGCCCATGCCGACATAGAGGTAGGCGGACATGTGCTGCAGATAGCCGATGACGCCGAGGCCGCCGACGGCGAAGATGATGCCGAAGAAGAACAGCAGGGTGTCCCACTCCACCCGCTCGATCTGCTTGAAGCTATCGAAAAACATGTCGCCGTCGTTCTTGCGGCGGCTCTGGATTTTCAGGACGTAGCTGAGGGCCATGAGGTATCCCAGACCCAGCATCATGCCCATGGCCGGCGGCAGGTGGAGAAAGTTCTTGAACGACACGGCGGTGGCGATGGTGCAGGCGAACAGGATGATGACCGCCACGCCTCCCGGCTTCAGCCGCACGTGTTCTTCCAGCGCCTCGGGCGTCACCTTCGGCACGGCGAAATGCATGATGACGGCGGGAATGATGTAGTTCACCAACGAGGGGACGAAGATGGCGAAGAACTCGGTGAACTCGAGCTTGCCCTGCTGCCACACCATCAAGGTGGTGATGTCGCCGAAGGGCGAATAGGCGCCGCCGGCGTTGGCCGCCACCACCACGTTGATGCAGGCCAGTGAGACGAAGGCGGGCGAGGTTCGCCCCACCGCCATCACCACGGCGCCGAGGATCAGCGAAGTGGTGAGGTTATCGAGCATCGGCGACAGGAAGAAGGCGATCCAGCCGGTGATCCAGAACAGCTGGCGGTAGGACATTCCCATGCTGACGAGCCTGGCTCTCAGCACATCGAAAACGCGGCGCTCCTCGAGGGTGTTTACATAGGTGATGGCCACCATGAGGAACAGGAACAGTTCGCCGTATTCGAGGATGGTATGGCGGGCGGCAGCGTTGAGGGCATCGTCGTGGCCGGTGCCCATATAGGCGATGGCGATGAAAGCCCAGATGAGGCCGGCTGCCAGCATCACCGGCTTCGATTTGCGCAGGTGGATCACTTCCTCGAAGATCACCAGCATGTAGG
>CAZMSA010000008.1:0-49037 GCA_964568825.1 uncultured Rhizobiaceae bacterium
CTCGCCTCTCCCCACCGTCATACCGGCACTTGATGCCGGTATCCATGCCGCTGGCGTCACAGCTTGTTGCAACCCCGGCGGGATGGACCCCGTGGTCAAGCCACGGGGTGACGGTGGTGAGAGTGGTGCGTGCACCCGCTTTCAGGCGTCATACCGATACTTGATGCCGGTATCCATGCCGCTGGCGGTGCGGCTGGTTGGGGCGGTGGCGGGATGGACCCCGTGGTCAAGCCGCGGGGTGACGGAGGGCAGGAGGGCCTGCGCCCGTTCTCATCCTCGTGGCGATTGCAATGAAAAGACCCGGCATGGGATGCCATGCCGGGCTCTTGCATATTCGTGCCAAGGGTTCGCGACGAACCCCTCAGCCGCTGCTTGTTAGCGGCGCTCGCCGCCCCACACCATGCGGTTGATGTCGCTGCGCTTCATGCCAATGTCGGCCAAAAGCCGGTCGTCGAGCTGCTCGAGCTGACGGGTGGCCCGCGACAGTCTCACATAATGCCGCACGCCACCGGCGATGCGGGTGAGAAAGCCCGGGAGGGCATTGCCGACTTCGTGGGCGGTGGCCTGTCCGTGGGTGATGGTGGTCATTGGTTCAACTCCTTCGATTTCCAGGTTCTTGCGAGCGCCCCACGGAAGACCGATTTCCCCCGTTCATGTTGCGTCGCACAATTTCAATGCGGCTTATATGGCATCCCCGGTCAGGCAATCCAGAGGGACCTTTGCATCCCAGTCATGCGAGCCGCGCATGGCATCCTTAAGGCACCATTAACGGCTCTGCGCTGACTTTCGATATGCCACATTCCCGCTTTAGTTCCATAGCTCTAGTCGATATTCCCGCCCCCGGCCTTACCTAGGGCCAGGAACGCCGGCACGCCGCCCCGCCACCCCGGCATGACATGTCGTCCATGCCTTGCCCGGCGCTCGGATGCCGGGCCGTCATATTGCGCTGCATCATGTAATTTTTGCGGCGCAACAAAGACAGCTTTGCGACACCTGGCCCGCGTTCCACCCGGTTGTGACTGCGGCGCAAAAAAGCTAGAAGCCAGACCCATGTTCCAGCACTTCGACGAGCTTTCGCAGAAATCCGCCAGCGCCGCGCGTTTGGCCTTGCTGAGGGCCGAAATGGCCCGCCGCGGCCTCGATGCCTTTCTGGTGCCGCGCAGCGACGAGTACCAGGGCGAATACGTGGCACCCTATGCCGAGCGGCTTTCCTGGCTCACCGGCTTTTCCGGCTCGGCGGGACTGGCCATCGTGCTCGCCGACCGCGCCGCCATCTTCGTCGACGGGCGTTATACCGTGCAGGTGCGCGAGCAGGTCGACGTGCGTTTGTTCGAGCCCCACGACGTCACCGAAGAACCGCCCTACCAATGGCTCGCCGGCGCCATCGCAGAAGGCGCCAAGGTAGGCTTCGATCCCTGGCTGGTCACCGCCGACCAGGCGCAGAAGTTCCGCACCGCCTGCGCCAAGGCCGGCGCCAGCCTCGAAGGGGTCGCCGAAAACCCTATCGATGCCGTGTGGGCCGACCAGCCGGCCCGGCCCGCCAACCCGGTTGCCGCCCAGCCGTTGCAGTTCGCCGGCCGCAGCACCGCCGACAAGCTGGGCGACATCGCCTCCAGCCTCACGGCCGCGGGCGCTGATGCGACGGTCCTCACCATGCCCGATTCGATCGCCTGGCTGTTCAATATCCGGGGAAGCGACATCACCCACACGCCCGTGGCGCTCGCCTATGCGCTCATCGGCGCCGATGGGTCCGCCAGCCTGTTCATCGATGCCGATCGCATCGAGGAAGATGCCCGCGCCAGCCTCCCCGAGGCGGTGAGCTTCAAGCCCCCCGGCGGCTTCGCAGCCGCACTCGCCGAACTGGCCGCCGCCGGAACCGCCGTCCTCATCGATCCCGCAAGCGCGCCCGAGGCGGTGCGCGCCACCGTCCTCGCCAGCGGCGGCAACGTCGTGACGGCGGCCGATCCCTGCCTCTTGCCCAAGGCGAAGAAGAACGCCACCGAGTTGCAAGGCGCCCGCGCCGCCCATCGCCGCGACGGCGTGGCGATGAGCCGCTTCCTTGCCTGGCTGGCGCGCGAGGCGCCCAAGGGCGGCCTGGATGAGATCGCCGTCGCCACCCGCCTTGAAGCCCTCAGGGCCGAGACCGGCGAATTGCGCGAGATTTCCTTCGACACCATTTCCGCTGCCGGTCCGCACGCCGCCATTCCCCACTACCATGTCACCACGGCGTCCAGCCTGAAGGTGGAGCCGGGCGCGATCCTTCTGGTCGATTCTGGCGCCCAGTATGTCGACGGCACCACCGACATCACCCGCACCGTCATCGTTGGTGAGCCGTCGGCGGAAATGCGCGACCGCTTCACCCGCGTGCTGAAGGGCATGATCGCCGTCTCGCGCCTGCGTTTCCCCAAGGGCACCACCGGCGCCCATGTCGACGCCCTCGCCCGCCAGGCCCTGTGGGCGGGCGGTTTCGACTTCGACCATGGCACCGGCCACGGCGTCGGCAGCTATCTGTCGGTGCACGAAGGCCCGGCGCGCATCTCCAGGACCGGCCACACGCCGCTGGAGCCCGGCATGATCCTCTCCAACGAGCCAGGGTATTACAAGGAAGGTCATTTTGGCATCCGCATCGAGAACCTGCTCGTCGTCATGCCAGCGACGTCCATCAAGGGCGGTGAACGTGACATGCTGGGTTTCGAGACCCTGACGCTGGCCCCCATCGACCGCCGCCTGATCGATGCGGACCTCCTCGGACCCGAGGACCGCGCCTGGCTCGATGCCTACCATGACCGCGTCGCCCGCGAGATTTCACCCTTTCTGGAAGCTGAGGACCTCGCCTGGCTTGAGGCCGCAACCGCTCCGCTCTAGATCAGCCTGTAATTGGGTGGTGACACCCAATTGCAGAAAAGCTGATCGATTCTTGAAGGTTGAGCAGGATGTTGTCCGAAAAGCGGTAGCCACTTTTCGGCATCATGCTCTAGGCAAGCAGCAGCCTGAAACCCACCACCGAGGCGACCCCGATCACCACCGCCACGATGAGCGGCAGACGCAGGGCGGCGGCGAGCGTCACCAGCGAGGCGAGCGTTTCAGGTACGCCGCCGGTGATGACCTGCGGTGCGATTACCGCCATGAGGATGGCCGGCGGCACCGCATCGAGCGCCGCCTTGACGCGGCCGCGAGCCGTAAAGCGCCTGACCAGCCACAGCCCGGTGATGCGGGTGATGTAGGTGGCAACCGCCATGCCGATGATGGCCAGCATGGGCGAGACGGCGAGCGCGGCCATCACCTGGCCTCCGTTTCCAGAGGCAAAAGCACCGCCACCACCACGCCTGCCAGTCCGCCCAGCGCGATGTTCCAGGCGCCCGGCACATAGTGCTTGGCCAGCGCCGAGACCACTGCTGCCGCCGCCAGCACCGCTCCCGTACGACCGCCGCGCCAGAACCCGGTGATGAGCACGATGAACAAGGCGGTAAAGGCAAAATCGAAGCCGAAGCGCGCCGGATCGCCGAGGCCGCGCCCGGCGACGGCGCCGATGCTGCTGCCCACCACCCATTGCAGCCACAAGGTCACACCCATGCCCCAGTAATAGGGGGCGTCAGCGGTCCCTTGAGCGCCCGGCGCTCGGAAAACGCCCACACCTCGTCCACCATCACGAAGGCTGAAAGCGCCCGGTTGGCGGGGGAGAACAGGCGCATCTGGCGTCCAAGCGAGGCCCCCATCATGACGTGGCGCAGGTTGACGATGAAGGCGGTGAAGGTCAAAAGCACGATCGGCAGCGGGTCGCGCCACAATTCCAGCGCCACGAACTGCGCCGCCCCGGCAAACACCAGCGCGCTCATCGCCATGACGTGCAGCGGGGAAAGGCCCTTCTGCACCGCCAGCACCCCGAACAGCATGCCGATGGGCAGCGCCGCGGCCACCACCGGGGCGATGTCGAGCATGCCGGCAAGGAAATCGGAACGTCGTGACGGAGACATGGCGCTACAACCGGATGGAAGGGGCAGCATAACTGGCGCGATTTGCCGCGCCTTGCAAGAGCGGATGCCTCAACCGCCGACGCGGGCGAACCAGGCGTCCTCGTCGATGACCTCGACGCCGAGGTCCGCCGCCTTCTTCAGCTTCGACCCGGCGCCGGGGCCCGCCACCACCAGATCGGTCTTCGACGATACCGAGCCCGCCACCTTGGCGCCGAGGCGTTCGGCCATGGCCTTTGCCTCATCGCGGGTCATGCGCTCCAGCGCCCCGGTGAACACCACCGTCTTGCCGGCGACCGGCGAGCCCGAGCGGATGGCCTCCAGCGGCTGGACGTCGACCTCGGCGATCAGCGCCTCGACCACCCCGAGGTTGTGCGGCTCGCCGAAAAAATCCGCCATCGCCTCGGCCACCGCTTCGCCGATGCCGTCGATGTTGTCGAGTTCGCCCCGCGCTGCCTCGTTGCCCGCTGCCACGGCCTGCATCTGCGCCATGAAGGCATCGATGCCGCCATAGGCACGGGCGAGGACCCTCGCCGTCGTCTCGCCCACATGGCGGATACCGAGCGCATAGATGAAGCGGTCGAGGCCGATGATGCGGCGCTCGTCGATGGCGGCGAAGAGGTTTTTGACCGACGTCTCGCCCCAGCCCTCGCGGTCCTTCAGCTTCTTCACGGCGGTCGCGTCGTCTTTGGCAAGGGTGAAAATGTCCTGCGGCGAGGCGATGAGCCTATCGTCGTAGAATTCATGGATCGCCTTGTCGCCCAGCCCTTCGATGTCGAAGGCATTGCGCGACACGAAATGCTTCAGCCGCTCGACCCGTTGGGCCGGGCAGATGAGGCCGCCGGTGCAGCGCCTGACCGCATCGACCTTTCCCGAGCGCTCGTTCACCTCGCGCACCGCGTGGCTGCCGCAGGCCGGGCACAGGGTGGGGAAGACGTAAGGCTCGGCCCCCTTCGGACGCTTGTCGGTAATCACTTCGACGATCTGCGGAATGACGTCGCCCGCCCGCTGCACCACCACCGTATCGCCGATGCGCACATCCTTCCTGGCGATCTCGTCCTCGTTGTGGAGCGTGGCATTGGAAACCACCACGCCCCCCACCGTCACCGGCTTGAGGCGGGCGACGGGGGTGAGCGCACCGGTGCGCCCCACCTGGATCTCGATGTCTTCCAGCACCGTTGTCGCCTGTTCGGCGGCGAACTTGTGCGCCAGCGCCCAGCGCGGCGAGCGCGACACGAAGCCAAGCCGGGTCTGCAGGTCGAGCCGGTCGACCTTGTACACAACCCCGTCGATGTCGTAGCCCAGACTGGCCCGTTGCCCTTCGATCTCCCGGTACTGGGCGATCAGCCCGTCGAGCGACGAGACCACCTTCAAAAGCGGGTTCACCGGAAAGCCCCAGCGCTTGAGCGCCGCCATGACGCCCGACTGGGTATCGGCCGGCAAACTGGTCACTTCGCCCCAGGCATAGGCGAAGAACCGCAACGGCCGCCGGGCGGTGATCGAGGGCTCGAGCTGGCGCACCGACCCGGCGGCGGCGTTGCGCGGATTGGCGAAGACCTTGGCGCCGGCCGCGGCCTGGGTCCGGTTGAGGGCGGCGAAATCCGAGTGCTGCATGTAGATCTCGCCGCGCACCTCGAACACCGCGGGGAAATCGGCCGCCGTCACCTGATGTGGCACATCGGCGATGGTGCGCACGTTGGCGGTGACGTTTTCGCCCTCCTGCCCGTCGCCGCGCGTCGCGGCCTCGATGAGGCGGCCTTTTTCATAGCGCAGCGCCATGGAAAGACCGTCGATCTTGGGTTCGGCGGTGAAGGCGATGGGCTCATCCGCCGAAAGCCCCAAAAAGCGGCGGATGCGCGCCACGAAGTCGGCGATGTCGGCCTCATCGAAACCGTTGGCCAGCGACAGCATGGGCACCCGGTGACGCACCTTGGAAAACTTTTCCGACGGCGCCGCCCCCACTCGCCTTGACGGTGAATCGGCCCTAGCGAGGTCTGGAAAGCGCGCCTCGATGGCGGCGTTGCGCTGCCGCAGGGCATCATAATCGGCATCCGATATGCTGGGGGCGTCCTCGCGGTAATAGGCCTCGTCATGACGGGCAATCTCGCCCGCCAGCCGTTCAAGCTCGGCTGCCGCCTCGTCCGCGCTCAGGGCCTCGACGGCCTTTTTGCTCGCTTCGCCAGCCATGAACTTCAGCCCGTTCCCTCGATCAGTCGCCCGGCCTGGGCGCGGGCTTCCGCCGTCACCGTCTGGCCCGACAGCATGCGGGCGATCTCCTCGCGGCGGCCATCGGCTGCCAGCACACTGACGCGGGTGACGGCGCGCTCGCCATCGCCGCCCACCTCGGCGATCTTGGAGATGAGGAAATGCCGCCCCGCCCGTGCCGCCACCTGCGGCGAATGGGTGACGGCGAGGACCTGCAAATCCCCCGCCAGCCGCGCCAGCCTGACGCCAATGGCATCGGCGGTGGCGCCGCCGACGCCCGTATCCACCTCATCGAAGACGAGACTGGGGGCCGAGCCGCGCGACGCCAGCACCACCTTCAGGGCCAGCATGAAGCGCGACAGCTCGCCGCCTGAGGCAACCTTGACGAGGCTCGCCAGCGGCGTTCCCGGATTGGCCGCCACCCGGAACTCCACCTGATCGGCACCGGCCGGCCCGTCGAGGCGTTCATCGCTGTCGATCGTCGTTGCAAAGCGCGCCCGCTCCAGCTTCAGGGCCGGCAGTTCCGCCACCACCCGGCGGTCGAGTTCGCCCGCCGCCTTGCCTCGCGCCGCGCTGAGGCTGGCGGCCGCAGTGCGGTAACGCTTGAGACTTTCCGCCACCTCGGCTTCAAGCCGCGCCATGGTGCGTCCGGCGTCCTCCACCGCGTCGGCCTCGGCGGCAAAGCGTTCGCGCAGGGCCGGCAGATCGTCGGGCCGCACCTGGTGCTTGCGCGCCACGGCGCGCAGCTTGAACAGCCGCTCTTCGGTCGCCTCCAGCTTGTGCTGATCGAATTCCAGCGCCTGGCGCGCCGCAGCCAGCAGGCTTGAAGCTTCGCTCATTTCGACCAGCACCCGCTCGATGCCGGCGCACACCTCATCGAGCCGCCCGCCGGCGTCCGCCTGCCGTCGCTCCAGCTTCCTCAGGGCCGCCGACAGCCGGGTCTCCAGCACCCCATCGCCATCCAGCGCCGCGGCCGCCTCGCTCAACAGTTCGGAAAAACTCTCGGCGTGCATCATCACCTGACGCTGCTCGTCGAGCACCGCCTCCTCGCCTGCTTCGGGCGCCAGTTCGTCCAGTTCGGCCAGCGCGTGGGCAACGAAATCGCGCTCCGCCATGGCGCGCTCGACCGTGGCGCGGAAATCATCGAGGGCGGCGCGGGCTTCCTGCAAGCCCTGCCACGCCTCAGCCACCGCGCCCGCCTCGTTGCCAAGCCCGCCGAAGGCATCGACGAGCCGCCGGTGATGGCTCATGTCGACGAGCGCGCGCTCGTCGTGCTGACCGTGGATTTCCGTGAGCAGGCGCCCCACTTGGCACATCAGGCCGACGCTGGCCGGCTGGTCGTTGATGAACCCGCGGCTCGGACCGTCCGCCTGCTGGATGCGCCGCAGCACCACTTCACCCTGCGCCTCGATTCCCTGCTCGTCGAGGAGGTGAAAGACACCGTGCCCGGCCGGCGGGGTGAAGGCTGCCGTAACGATACCACGCTCTGCGCCCGCCCTGACCAGCCCGCCGGCGCCGCGCGCCCCCAGCGCCAGCCCCAGGGCATCGAGCAGGATCGACTTGCCGGCCCCCGTCTCGCCTGTCAACACGTTGAGTCCCGGCCCGAATTGCAGGTCGAGCCGGTCGATGAGAACGATATCGCGGATGGAAAGGCCGGTCAGCATGGTGCGATTTATACTCTACCCACCCCGAATCGGGCGAGGGTCAAGTGCGCCCTGGAGCATGATGCCGAAAAGTGGAAACCACTTTTCGGATGACATCATGCCCGTCCCGGTCGATTCGATCAGAACGGATTGACCGAATTGAGCGCCTGGCTGATCCACGAGGATTTGTTCTCGGACGGCGACAAGCCTTGCTCCTGGAGCAGCGCATAGGCATCCTTGTACCACTGGCTGTTGGGATAGTTGTAGCCCAAGACCGCCGCGGCCGTCTGGGCCTCCGAGCGCACCCCGAGCGCCAGATAGCTCTCGGTGAGGCGATACAGCGCCTCCGGGGTATGGGTGGTCGTCTGGTAGTCGGTGACCACGGTCTTGTAGCGGTTGATGGCCGCCAGATAGGCCTTCCTGTTCTCGTACCAGCGGCCGATTTCCATCTGCTTGCCGGCCAGATGGTCACGCGCCAGGATGGCTTTTGCCTCGGCATCGCGGGCATATTTGGTGTTGGGGAAGCGGCGGCTCACCTCATCGAGCGCATCGAGCGCCTTCTGGGTCATCGACTGGTCGCGCTTCACATCGGTGATCTGCTCGTAATAGCAGATGGCGATGAGGTAATAGGCATAAGGCGCGTCCTTGTGGCCGGGATGCAGCGTCAGGAAGCGTTTGGCCGCATTGACCGCGTCGTCATAGCTGTTGCGCTCATACTGCACGTAGGCCTGCATGAGGATGGCGCGTGTCGCCCACTCGGAATAGGGATGCTGGCGCTCGACCTCGGCGAACGACTTGTCGGCGGTCGTGTAATTGCCGCTCTTCATCGCATCCAGGCCCTTGTTGTAGAGCTCGGCGATGGGCTTCACGTCATCGACCGACGACAGGTCCGGCGACAGGGCATCCTTGCTGGTGGGCGTAAGCGCCGTGGCAGAAGTTGAATTGGGGGCGGCAGTCGAAGTTGTTGTCGATTGCGAATCGTTGGACTTGCTGCTGCCCCACAGGTAGTCGCCGATGCCGCTCGAATCGACGCCGCTGCAACCACTGAGCAGCAAGGCGGCGGCCAGCACCCCGGCCGACACTGCATGACGAAGGACGAGCGAGCGTTGCAGGCTGTTGGCAAGCGTCATGCGGCTGTCATTCTTTCTCGTGTTGCGGCAAGCGCGGCTGCCATCCTCGTGGCCTTTTAGCCCATCGCATGTGGCGATGCCACTCCCTGAGCCGCCGTATCCACCCGTTTAGATCGAGCAAGCCGCCCGACGACGCCCAAGGGCCGATCTGGCACCATCAAGGGGTTCAACTTGACCGGACAATGCTCTAATGCGCCAAACCCGGCGAATTTGTGACCGCCGGGTCTGGTTGTCTCGCTCATGAGATGAAAGGTCAGTTCGCCTGACGCCTGAGAAAGGCCGGAATCTCGAGCTGATCATCATCGAGTTCGGGATCGATCTGCGGCTGCAGGTGATGCACGCTGGCCGCCGCCTCGGGGCGCGGTGCCGGCCTGGCTGGCTGGCGCGGAGCTTCCGGCCGGGCGGTCATCATCGGCTCGCGGACCGGGCGGGCCGGAGCGGCCGGCTGTTCCTCGCGGCGGCTGCCGAGGCCCACGCTGGCAAGCCTCTCAAGCAGCCCTTTGCGCTTCTTGCCGGCGTCCGCCGGTGCCTGCGCCAGTTCGGCCTGCTTGGCGGCGAGCTGGCGCTGGGCATGCGGCGGAAAGTCCTCCGCATTGGGCATGCGCGGCGCCATCTTGCGGGCAACGGGCTGGGCCGGCGCGGCGGCAGGAGCCCGCGCCGCTGCGGGCCGCGGCGCTTCGGCGACCGGAGCGGCCTCGACCTCGTCGTAATCCTCTTCGGCCGCCGCCTCGTCGTACTCGGCCTCCGCCGCCTCATGGGCGGCCTCGGCTTCGGGTTGCGGCTGCGCCTTCAAGGTTGTCTGGTGGGCAAAGCCAACGATGATGCGCTCGTCATGCTCGCCATCGTCGCTGCCAATTTCCTCGCCCTCCTTGGGCAGGCCGGTGGCGACCACCGACACCCGCATGGTGCCGTCGAGGGTTTCATCGAAGGTCGCACCGAGGATGATGTTGGCCTCGGGATCGACTTCCTCGCGAATGCGCGTCGCCGCCTCGTCCACCTCGTAGAGGGTGAGATCGGGACCGCCGGAAATCGAGATCAGGAGGCCGCGAGCGCCGCGCATCGACACATCGTCCAGGAGCGGGTTGGAGATGGCCGCTTCGGCCGCCTCGATGGCGCGTTTCTCGCCCGAGGCCTCGCCGGTGCCCATCATCGCCTTGCCCATCTCGCTCATGATGGCGCGGACGTCGGCGAAATCGAGGTTGATCAGGCCTTCCTTGGTCATCAGTTCGGTGATCGAGGCAACGCCCGAATAGAGCACCTGGTCAGCCATGGCGAAGGCGGCGGCAAACGTCGTCTTCTCGTTGGCGACGCGGAACAGGTTCTGGTTGGGAATGACGATCAGCGTGTCGACATGGCTTGCCAGTTGCGCAATGCCGCGCTCGGCGGTCATCATGCGGCGCTGGCCCTCGAAATGGAACGGCTTGGTGACCACCCCGACGGTGAGGATGCCCTGCTCCTTGGCGGCGCGTGCGATGACCGGCGCAGCGCCGGTGCCGGTGCCCCCGCCCATGCCGGCGGTAATGAACACCATGTGGGCGCCCGCCAGATGGTCCATGATTTCCGGCAACGCCTCTTCCGCAGCGCCTGCCCCCACCTGCGGGTGAGACCCGGCACCCAACCCCTGGGTCAACGCCGTGCCCATCTGGATCTTGCGTTCGGCGACTGTCTGCGAGAGCGCCTGGGCATCAGTGTTGGCAACAACGAAATCGACGCCTTCGAGGTGCGATTCGATCATGTTGTTGACGGCATTGCTGCCGGCTCCCCCGACGCCGAAGACGGTAATCCGCGGCTTGAGCTCGGCTAGATTCGGCACAGTCAGTTTGATGGTCATGGCATGGCGTCCAAGTGATTTCCCCAGCGCTCATCTTGGTTGCTGATTTGATAACAAAAGGTTAACGAGCGTTTACCGAGCCGGGTATTTTTGATTCAATCCGGCACGCCATGCCATTGCACCCATAAAGCAAAAGCAGCGGCCCCATCCCCTGGAACCGCCGCTTCGCTCCTTTGCGAGCCCCTTTTGCGAGGTCCGCCGCAGAAACCTAAAAACTCTCCTTGATCCACCGCCCGACGCGCACGAAATAGCCATTGCCGGCGTGGCCGCCGCCACTCAGGCTGAAAGCCTGGCGATCAGGCTTCAGGGCATAGTTCATCAACCCGATGGCCACGGCAAAAGCCTGGTTGCGGGCGACATCGGGGAGCCCTGGAAGGGCGTGCGGGGCGCCGAGACGGACATTGCGGTCAAGCTGCTGGCCCGCCAGTTCGCGCAAGCCCGGAAGCTGGCTGGCGCCGCCCGACAGCACCACCCGGCGGCCGGCGCGGCGCGCCTCGGGCGAGCGATCAAGGCGTTCGCCGATCATCTCGAACGTTTCCTCCAGCCGCGGCCGGATGATGGCGGTGAGGTGCGATCTGGGCACTTTCTGCACCGTATCGAAGCCCTCCTCGCCCACCAGCGGAACGCTCAGCATCTCGCGCTCGTCCCATACCGACGGCAGGGCGCTGCCGTAGAGCGTCTTCAGGCGCTCGGCATGCACAACCGTCGTCGACAGGCCGCGCGCGATATCGTTGGTGATATGCTGCCCGCCAACCGGCACGACATCCGAATAGGTGAGGTGGCCGTCCTGAAAGACCGCAAGGCTGGTGGTCGCGCCGCCCATCTCGATGAGGCTCACGCCCAACTGGATCTCGTCATCGACCAGCACCGAGCGGCCGCTGGCATAAGGCGCCACGACGAAGCCGGCAACCGACAGGTGGCAGCGCTCCACCACCAGCGCCAGGTTGCGCAGCATGCCCTGCTCCAGCGTCATCAACGAAACTTCGGCCCACAAGCGCTCGCCGAACATCGCTGAAGGGTCGGCAATGCCGCGCGCCTCGTCGAGACCGAATTGCAGCGGCGTGGAATGGACGATGACCCGGTGCCCCGGATCGAATGAGGCCACGGCATCGGCGATCACCCTTTCGATGTGATCAGGGCCGACCTTGCCGCCGCCGATGGCGATCTCGGCGCTCTGGCTCTGGCACCGCGGCCGGCCACCCGAAACATTGACGTAAACCTCCGAAATGGTGCGCTCGGCCATGCGCTCAGCCGCATCCACCGCCAGCCGGATGGCCTTTTCCGCCGCATCGAGATCGACAACCGCACCGCTCCTGACCCCGTGCGAGGCCTGATGGCCGACCCCCAGCACCTTGATCCCGGCGCTGTCGCTGCCGCCGCCATGATGCCTTTGGGCGGGCATCACCTCGCCGATCAGGCAGGTAATCTTGCTGCTGCCGATGTCGAGGGCAGCGATGAGGCTCGCCGCTTCGGGGGCCTTGCCCTGTGACTGGCCCGTGGGCCGACGCATCGGAACGACATTCTTGGACACCTGGCAGCACTCCAACTCAACGCATCGACACAACAACCGACCGACCGACCGACCGTCGTCAGCGACGGGAAACCTTGAACTCCGGCGCCGCCGGGGCGATCGGCACCAGGGTGATCTGGCCGGCGATCCTCAGATCGATCCTGCCCACATCCTTGGCATCGAGCCCGTAGCGCCTTTCGGCATCCACCAGCCGGGCAAGCGCCCGGTCGATGTTTTGCTCCGGCAGCAGCACCTTGGTGCCGTTGGCCAGATAGAGGTTCCAGCGGCGGTTGCCCACGCGGGCCGCAGCCTTCACCCGCGATAGTAATTCCGGTCTGACTTCCAGATGGTTAACGAGGTCCTTTACCGACGTCTGGGCGCCCTCGCCGGTCACCAGCAGCAGGTTGTGAAAGTTCAGCGGATTGAGCGAGGAGATCGCCGATCCGGTAGCGTCGATGACGTAATAGAGGCCGTCACGCTGCCAGATGGCAAACGGCACACGCTCGACCACAGCGACCTGCAACTGGTTGGGATAGATCAGCTGCACCGTGGCGCTCTTGACCCAGTCGAAGTCTTCCAGCAGCCGCCGGGCATTGAGGGGATCGAAGCCGATGAGCGAGCCGCCGGGCTCGACATTGATCGCCTGCAGCACTGCCTGACGGGTGTGGTGCGAGAGGCCGGTGATGCGCACCGTCTTGGCGGCATAGCCGAATTCGCCGGCCAGCCTGGCCATCAGGTGGCGGGGGATGGCGCCGTTGTCGCCGAGATGATTGCCGACGATGAGCCCATAACCGATGGTGGTGGCGATGAAGGCAACGGCCAGGCTGCGTGCGGCAATGCGCACGCTCAAGCGCTCGCCAAGCCCGAGCCAGTTGCGCGGGCGGGTCTTCCTGCGCTTTCGCGCCGGCTTTCTGGCGGATTTTGCGGTCATCTGTTCACCGAAGCATCCTCGACCATCCAGGTCACCAGCTGGGCAAAGCTGTGGCCGGCGTGCTGGGCGAGTTCCGGCACCAGCGAGGTGCCGGTCATGCCCGGCTGGGTGTTGACTTCGAGCATGATCAGCTCGCCTTCCCCGCCTTCGGTGTCGTCATAGCGGAAGTCGGCCCGGCTGATGCCGCGACATCCCAGCTCCATGTGAGCGGCAAGCGCATGGCGCTGCACCTTGCGGTAGATGTCCTGCGGCACTTCGGCAGGCAGCACATGCTTGGAACCACCCGGCTGGTACTTGGCCTTGTAGTCGTAAAAGCCCACCGCCGGCACGATGTCGATGACCCCCAGCGCCACGTCGCCCATCACCGCGCAGGTCAGTTCCCGCCCCGGCACGAAGCGTTCCAGCATGACCTTGCCGCCGTACAGGTCGTGCTGCTTGATGATGTCGGCGGGCGGTGCGTTGGAGCCGTGCTCGACGATGACGACCCCGACACTGGAGCCTTGCGCCGCCGGCTTGATGACATACGGCAGCGGCATGAGGTGCCGGTCGGCCGCCTCTTCGATCTCGACGATCTTGTCCTCGGCAACGGGAATGCCGGCGCGCTCGAACAGCACCTTGGCGCGACGCTTGTCCATGGCCAGCGCCGAAGCCAGCACACCGGAATGGGTGTAGGGGATCTCAAGGATTTCGAGCACGCCCTGGATGGTGCCGTCCTCGCCCCACCTGCCATGCAGGGCATTGAACGCAACATCCGGCTTGAGATCGTCGAGCACCTTGGCGATGTCGCGCTTGACGTCGATGGGCACGACATTGAATCCGGCCTGCCGCAATGCCCCGGCACAGGCCTCGCCACTCGCCAGCGAGACCTCCCGTTCCGCCGACCAGCCGCCCATCAGGACGGCAACCCGGGTATCTTCGGGATCCTTCATGTCTTCAACGCCCCTGCCTTACGGCCTTCTTGCCGATGCGCCTGATTTCCCATTCCAGTTCCACGCCCGAGGCCTGCTTCACCCGCTGTCGCACCGTCTCGCCGAGGTCTTCCAGGTCCTGGGCACTGGCTGTGCCCTCGTTGATGAGAAAGTTGCAATGCTGCTCGGAAACCCGCGCACCGCCCACGGCAAAGCCGCGCAGGCCCGTGGCATCGATAAGCTGCCAGGCCTTGCCTCCCGTCGGGTTCTTGAAGGTCGATCCGCCGGTGCGGCTCTTGATCGGCTGGGTCGCCTCGCGCGCGGCGGTGATGCGGTTTATGTCGGCCTCGATGGCAGCCCTTTCGCCGGCCTCGCCCTGCAGCAGCGCGGCGGTAAAAATCCAGTCGTCCGGCACCCCGCAGTGACGGTAGGAATAGCCCATGTCGGCGCCCGCGATCACACGCCGCCTGCCCTGCCGGTCAATCGCCACAGCTTCCACCACAACGTCCCTGGTCTCGCGCCCATAGGCGCCGCCGTTCATCCGCAACGCACCGCCAATGGTGCCCGGTATACCTCTCAGAAAGGTTAACCCCGAGATAACATTGTCGAGGGCAAAGCGTGCCACGCGCACATCCGGCACCGCCGCGCCGGCGCGGATCAGGTACCCCTCCTCCACCGCCAGCCCGCCGAAACCGCGCCCTAGGCGGATCACCACGCCATCGATGCCGCCGTCGCGGACCAGGAGGTTGGAGCCGACCCCGACCACCGTCACCGCTATGTCGGCGTCGAGGTCCTTCAGGAATAGGGCAAGGTCGGCCTCGTCAGCGGGTGTGAACAGCACCTCGGCCGGCCCGCCCACCCGGAACCAGGTGAGATCAGCCAGCGACCGGTCGGCTTCGAGCCTTCCCCTGACCGCCGGCAGGCGTTTGATGAGCCCTGCCGCTTCAGGCTTGAGGCTCATGCCGCCCCCTCGCTGGCGGCGAGCCCCTCCAGTTCGCCCGGCAACGCATAGGCCCACTGGCTGATGCTGCCGGCACCGAGGCAAACCACGATGTCGCCCGGCTCGACCTGCGAGAACACCACCCCGGCAAGCTCCTCAGGGCCGTCGATGGTCGTGACATGGCGATGGCCACGATCCCTCAGGCCCTCCGCGAGGTGGGTATGGGTCGCCCCCTCGATGGGGGCCTCGCCGGCTGTATAGACCGGCGCCACGATTACCGCATCGGCATCGTTGAAGCATGAGCAGAACTCGTTGAAGAGATTGGCGAGCCGTGTGTAGCGGTGCGGCTGCACCACCGCCACCACCCGCCCCTTGCTCACCCCGCGGGCGGCTTCGAGGACGGCGGCGATTTCCACGGGATGATGGCCATAGTCGTCGAAGACCTCAACCCCTCCCGCCTCGCCGGTGCGGGTGAAGCGCCGCTTGACCCCGGCGAACCCGGCAAGTCCGGAACGGATGGCATCGTCATCGATACCCAGTTCGGCCGCCACCGCCACCGCCGAGGTGGCATTGAGCAGGTTGTGTTCCCCCGGCATCTTTAGCACCAGGTTGTCGATCGTCCGCGTCTGCTTGACCCGCCGGTCGGTGATCTGCACGGCAAAACGATTGCCATCGGCTTCGTAGGCCCCGCCGATCAGCCGCGCATCGGCCTGCGGCGAGCGCCCGTAGGTGATCACGTGGCGGTCGCGCACCCGGCCGATCAGCGCCTGCACCTCCGGGTGGTCCATGCACATCACCGCAAAGCCGTAGAACGGGATGTTTTCCACGAAGGCAAGATAAGCCTCCTTGGCCGCATCGAAGGTGCCGTAGTGGTCGAGGTGCTCGGGATCGATGTTGGTGACGATCACCACATCGGCCGGCAGCTTGACGAAGGTGCCGTCGGATTCGTCCGACTCGACCACCATCCACTCACCCTCGCCGAGGCGCGCGTTGGAGCCGTAGGCGTTGATGATGCCGCCGTTGATCACCGTCGGGTCGAGCCCGCCGGCATCGAGCAGGGCGGCCACGATGGAGGTGGTGGTGGTCTTGCCGTGGGTGCCGCCGACCGCGACGCATGACTTGAAACGCATCAGTTCGGCCAGCATTTCCGCCCGCCTCACCACCGGCAGGAAACGCGCCCGCGCCGCTATCAGCTCCGGGTTGTCCTTCTTCACCGCCGAGGAAACAACGATCACCTGGGCCTCGCCGAGGTTTTCCGCCCGATGCCCGATATTGACCGTGATGCCGGCCTTGCGCAGCCGTGCGACGTTGTAATTGTCGGCAATGTCGGAGCCTTGCACCTGATAGCCGAGCGTGCGCATGACCTCGGCGATACCGCTCATGCCGATGCCGCCGATGCCCACGAAATGGATGGGCCCTACCGTGCGCGGAAGTTTCATGTTGTCTCGATCCTCTCTGTGGCCCCTGCGGCCGCCTCCATTACCACATCCGCCAGCCGTTCAGCGGCATCCGGCACCCCCAGTGCCCGCGCCGCCTGGGCGGCGGCGACGAGATCGGCCTCGCCATAGCGCAGCCGCGTCAGCAAGGCGGCAAAGCCATCGGCGCTCGCCTCGTCCTCGCGCTGCACCCATCCGGCACCCGCCCGGGCAAAGCTTTCGGCGTTGCGCAACTGGTCGTTGTCGATGGCATGGGGCAGCGGCACGAATATGGCGGGCCGGCCGATGGCGGCGATTTCCGCCACCGTCGAGGCACCCGCCCGGGCCACCACCAGATGCGCTGCCGCGATGCGCTGCGGCAGGTCAGCAAAGAACGCCGCAAGCTCCACGCCGATCTTGAGCTCCGCATAGGCAGCCTTCACCCGCTCCAGGTCTTCCGGACGGCATTGCTGGGTGATCTTCAGGTGCCGAAGCATCGCCAGCGGCAGGTCGGCGACAGCGGCCGGGAGCAAATCGGAAAAGAACCGCGCGCCCTGGCTGCCGCCGAATACCAGCAGGTGGAAGGGCTGATCGGCGGCCGACGGCTCGTAGGCTTGATCGCGCACCGCAATGACGCTGTGGCGCACCGGGTTGCCGGTGAACGCGACGCTGGCCTTCAATCCGCCAAGCCCCGCAACCTCAGGAAACGATGTCGCCACCGTTCGCGCCCGCCGGGCAAGGAAGCGGTTGGCGCGGCCCATTACCGCGTTCTGCTCGTGCAGCACGACCGCAATGCCGAGACGCTGGGCCGCCAGCAGCGGCGGCACCGAGGGGTAGCCGCCAAAGCCCACCACCGCCACCGGGGCGATCTGCCGGAGCAGTGCCGATGCCTGAAGGAAGCCGCGCGCCAGCCGCCAGGCCTGCAACGGCAGCCGCCATGGTCTCGACGGCGTGATGGTGGCAGCGGTAATGGCGTGGATGTCGGCAGCCGGAAATCGTGCCCCGAAATTCTTGCCGCGCTGGTCGCTCATCAGGTGAACGACAAATCCGCGTTCGACCAGCACTTCAGCCAATGCCTGGGCCGGGAACAGATGCCCGCCGGTGCCGCCGGCGGCGAGCACGATATGGGTCCGCCGGGCGCCGCCGAGATCGAATTTCAGGCCTTCATCCATCACTGTCCCGTGGCGTGGCCGAGCTGGCTCGCCGGCACGCGGGCGCGGGGCCTGCGACGGCCGAGCGCCAGCACCAGCCCCATGGCGAAGGCCATGGCGAGCAGCGAGGAACCGCCATAGGAAATGAACGGCAGGGTCATCCCCTTGGCCGGTATCAGCGAGGCATTCACCGCCATGTTGATGATCGCCTGCAGGGAAAAGATCGAAACCAGGCCGGTGAGCGCCAGGGCAACGAACGGATCCTCCTCGTGCTTGGCCTGGCGCAACACCCGCATCACCACGAAGGCAAACGCTGCGATCAGCAACACACAAGCGATGAGGCCGAATTCCTCGCCGACAACCGCGAACACGAAATCGGTATGGCTGTCGGGGAGGATGTTCTTGGCGACGCCGGCACCCGGCCCGGTGCCCAGCGCCCCGCCGTTGCGAAACGCTTGTATGGCGGTATCGACCTGGAAGGTATCGCCGCTCGAGGGGTGGATAAAGCGGTCGATGCGCGAGGTCACATGCGGCACCAGTCGATAGGCCGCGAATAGCCCCGCCGACGCCAGGCCGCCCATGCCCACCACAAACAGCCAGGGTATGCCATACACCAGCATCATGGTGCCGAACACCAGCGAGATGAGCACCGCCTGGCCGAAATCCGGCTGCTTGACGAGGATCGCCAGCACCAGCCCGAACAGCACCCAGGCGATGAGCTGGCCGGGAATTTCCCGCCGCCTTCTGCCCTCGGCGAGGAACCAGGCCACCATCACCACCAGCGCCGGCTTGACGAATTCCGACGGTTCGAGGTTGAACGGCCCGAAACTCACCCAGCGATGCGCCCCCTTGATTTCCGGGCCGATCTTCAAGGCGGCCAGCATCAGCACCACGCTCGCCACAAGGGCTAACAACGAAATGCGCCGCACCTGGCGCTCGTCGAGGAACGACGTGGCGATCAACATGACGGTTGCCGGCGCCAGGAAGATGACCTGGCGCTTGAAGAAGAAGAACGGCTCCAGCCCGATGCGCTCGGCCACCGGCGGGCTGGCCGCCAGGGAAAACAGCACGCCCGCCGCCATGAGCAGGAAGATGGCGGTGAGCAGGCTGCGGTCGACGGTAAACCACCAGTTGGCCACCAGGCCGCGATCGGACCGGCTGATCAGCATCACGCTGCCTCCCCTCTGTTAACCACCACGCCGCTGAGCTGGCGCACCGCGGCGCAGAACGCTTCGCCGCGCACTTCGAAATTGGGATACTGGTCGAACGAGGCGCACGCCGGCGACAGCAACACCGCCGGCTCGCTCGCTGCATCGTTGCCCGCATCGCTTGCCGCCGCCGCCACGGCCTTGTCGAGCGTGCCGCAGCGCTCAAAGGCGACCTTGCCCTGCAGCGTCCGGGCGAATTCGTCTTCCGCCTCGCCGATCAGGTAGGCGCACCTGACATGGCCAAAGAACGGTTCAAGCTCGGCGATGCCGCCCGCCTTGGGCCGGCCGCCGGCGATCCAGTAGATGGCCGGGAACGCGGCAAGGGCACGGGCCGCCGCGTCAGCGTTGGTGGCCTTGGAATCGTTGATGAAGATGACCTTGCCCAGCCTGCCCACCTCTTCCATGCGGTGCGCAAGACCTGGAAACGACATCATCCCCGCGGCAATGGTATCGCCATCGAGCCCCAGCGCATCGCCGGCCGCCAGCGCGGCGGCGGCGTTCTGCCAGTTGTGCTTGCCGCGCAACGACCGCGCCGGACCCATGTCGATGCGGGCGATTTCGGCGCCGTGGCGCTTCAGGGTGAGAATGCCGTCGGGTCCGCTCACCCCGTCTTCAAGCCGTTGCTCGACCGACATCTGGACGAGGCGCGATCTGGAGGTTCGCGTCTCGACGACGCGTCGGCACCAGGGATCGTCGATGGAGACGATGGCGGTGTCCTCAGGGGCCTGCCTGGCGATCATCCGCGCCTTGACGGCGGCGTAGTTTTCCATGGCTCCATGCCGGTCGAGATGATCGGGGGTGAGGTTCATGATGATCCCCACATCGGGTTGAAGGCTTGGCATCAGGTCGATCTGGTAGGAGGAAAGCTCCAGCACATAGATCGACCGGCGGCCCGGCGGCGGCAAGAGGAAGACCGCCGTGCCGATATTGCCGCCGACATGCGCATCCAGCCCGCCGCTTTTGAGGATATGGCCGATGAGGGCAGTGGTGGTCGACTTACCATTGGTGCCGGTAATGGCCACCATGCGGGCGCCCGAGCCTTCGATCTCGCGGGCAAACACCTCCGTGTCGCCGATGATCTCGATGCCAGCTGATTGCGCCGCCTTCACCGACCAGTGCGGTTCGGGATGGGTAAGCGGCACCCCCGGCGACAGCACCAGGCAATCGAATCTCGCAAAATCCGCCTTGCGCAGGTCATCGACCGGCAGTCCCCCCGCCCGCGCCCGGGTCACGGCGGCGGGTGAATCATCCCACGCCGTCACCGCAGCACCCCCCGCCATGAGGGCGGCCGCGCAAGCTTCGCCCGACCTTGCAAGGCCGAACAGCGCCACTTTTTTGGCCGCGAACCGGCGTGCGGGAAACATCGGCCTACCTCAGCTTCAAGGTGGCCAGCCCGATCAGGGCCAGCACCACGGCGATGATCCAGAAGCGGATGACGATGGTTGGTTCCTTCCAGCCCTTTTGCTCGAAGTGATGATGCAAAGGCGCCATGGCGAACACCCGGCGGCCGGTGAGCTTGAAGGAGATCACCTGCACCATGACCGATACCGTCTCCAGCACGAACAGGCCGCCGACCACCGCCAGCACGATCTCGTGCTTGGAGGCAACCGCGATGGCCCCCAGCGCCCCGCCCAGCGACAGCGAGCCGGTATCGCCCATGAAGATCATGGCGGGCGGCGCGTTGAACCACAAAAACCCCAAGCCCGCCCCGACCAGCGCCCCGCACACCACCGCCAGTTCGCCCGAGCCCTTGACGAAGTGCAGTTGCAGGTATTCCGCGAACACCGCGTTGCCGGTGAGATAGACGATGAGCCCGAAGCTTGCCGCGGCGATCATCACCGGCACGATGGCGAGGCCATCCAGCCCATCGGTCAGATTGACCGAATTGCCGGCGCCGACGATCACGAACACCCCCACCGGCAGGAAGAACCAGCCCAGTTGCAAAAGCAGGTTCTTGAAGAACGGAAAGGCAAAGGCGGTGGAGAGTTCGGGCGCCCCAATCTTCATGAAGGCGATGACCGCCGCCCCGGCGATGGCGCATTCCAGCGACAGCCGCACCCACCCGGAAAAGCCGCGATGCGAAGCCCGCGTCACCTTCAACAGGTCGTCGTAAAAGCCGATGGCGCCGAACCCCAGGGTGACGAACAGCACGGCCCAGACATAGAGGTTGGCCAGGTCCGCCCACAACAGGCTGGCCACCAGGATGCCGGCGAGGATCATCAGCCCGCCCATGGTGGGGGTGCCCTGCTTTTCCACCACATGGCGCTCCGGCCCGTCGGAGCGGATGGGCTGGCCCTTGCCCTGCTTCAGCTTCAGCACCGAGATCAGGCCCGGCCCGAACAGGAAGACGAAGAACAGCGCCGTCATGATCGCCGCCCCGGTACGAAATGTCAGATAGCGAAAGACATTGAGTATCGGAATCGTCTCGTGGAGTTCGAGTGCGAGGTGATAGAGCATGCCGTTCGCGTTCTCCGTTGCCGCCGTCAGATTGCCGTCAGTCCGTGCGCGGCGGATACTTCGCCACCAGCGCTTCTACCAGCGGACCCATGCGGCTGCCGAGCGATCCCTTGACCATGATGACGTCGCCGGGCCTGACATCGCCCGTGACCGGCGCCTTCAGGTCTTCAGACGTCTCGGCGTAGGCCCCGCGCCGGCCGGGGCTGATCGCGTTCCACAGGTGCACCATGTTGGGACCGCAGGCATATAGGACATCGGTGGCAGCTTCGTCTATCGCTGAGGCAAGTGCGGCGTGCATGTGCGCCGCCTCCTCGCCCAGTTCCAGCATGTCGCCGAGGATTGCGATGCGGCGACCGTGGCGGCCCGGCGCGGTGTGTCCAAGCAGCGCCAGGGCGGCGCGCATGGAGGTGGGGTTGGCATTGTAGCTCTCATCGATGAGGATGGCGCTGCCGTCCGGCACCTTGAGCTCCAGGCGCAGCCCGCGGCCCTTTGCCGGTATCATCTCCGCAAGCTTCAGCGCCCCCAGCGCCAGATCGGCGCCCATCAGATGCACGCATTCCAGCACCGCCAGCGAATTCATCGCCATGTGGCGGCCCGGCGCGCCGAGGCGAAAGGCCACCTCCTCGCCGTCGATCGTCGCCTTCACGCAAGAGCATCGCTCGTGCAGCACCAGGTGATCGAGGCGGGCATCGGCTTCCGGATGGGCCCCGAAACCGGCGATCCGCTCGATGCCGGCCGCGCGCCCTGCCGCCCATAGTTGCGCAAAGAACGGCGTGTCGCGATTGATCACCGCAGCACCACCGGGCTCGATGCCCGAAAAGATCTCGGCCTTGGCCTCGGCGATCTCGGCGAGCGAACCGAAATACCCCAGGTGGCTCTCGGCGATAGTGGTGATGACGGCCACATGCGGGCGCACCAGATTGACCAGCGGGGTGATCTCGCCGGGATGGTTCATGCCGATCTCGAACACCGCGAAGCGGGCTTCAAGGGGAAGCCGGGCAAGCGATAGCGGCACCCCCCATTGATTGTTGTAGGAGGCAGCCGAGGCATGGGTGAGGCCCGATGCCGACAACGCCAGGCGCAGCGCCTCCTTGGTCGAGGTCTTGCCCACCGACCCGGTGATGGCGGCGATGCGGGCGGATGAGCGCGCCCGCGCCGCCGCCGCCAGCCGTTCCAGCGCGGCCAGCGGATCGTCCACCTCAAGCAGCGTCCCAGCTGCCCGCATCGTCTGATCGTGACGCAACACGATGGCGATGCCGGCACCTCCTTTGAGCGCCGCGGCGGCAAAGTCGTGCCCGTCGAGCCGCTCGCCCCTTATGGCGACGAAGATATCGCCGGCAGCAACCGTGCGGCTGTCGATGGCGACGCCGCCGAAGTTTTCAATTCCCCCTTCGCCCACCAGCTTGCCGCCGGTTGCGGCCACGACGGCCTTCAGGGTCCATAACGCCGCCTCAGCCATGGGCGCTTCCTTTCACCCGCTCCAGCACTTCAACGTGATCCGAAAACGGAATGATCCTGTCACCCACGATCTGGCCGCTTTCATGGCCTTTGCCCGCCACCAGCAGCACATCGCCCGCCTTCAGCCCGGCGATAGCCTGATCGATGGCCGAGGCACGGTCGCCGATCTCGCTGGCGCCCGGGCAGGCCGCCATGATCTCGGCGCGAATGGCAGCCGCATCCTCGCTCCTTGGATTGTCATCGGTGACGATGGCTTGGTCGGCAATTTCGGCCGCTATGGCCCCCATCAGCGGACGCTTCCCCTTATCGCGGTCACCGCCTGCCCCGAACACCACGACAAGCCGCCCGGCCGTATAGGGCCGGAGGGCTTCGAGCGCCGTCCGCAAGGCATCGGGCGTGTGGGCGTAATCGACGAAGATCGAGGCACCCACCGGCGTCGACGCCACCAGTTCAAGCCGCCCCCTGGCGCCTTTGAGGCCTTCCAGCGCCCGCAACGTGCGCGCTTCCTCGCCGCCCGCGGCCATCACCAGCCCGGCCGCGACGAGGGCATTGGAGGCCTGGAAATCACCCACCAGCGGCAGGTGGACGGCGTGGCGGCCGGTGCGCCCGGCGATCACCAGGTGCTGGCCGAGGCCACGCCGCGTCTGCTCGACGATGGCGAGGTCGCGGCCCTTGTGGCCGACGGTGAGGACCTGCAGGCCGCGTGCCCGGGCGATGGCCTCGATGTGCATGGCCTCGTCGCTGTTGGCGTTGAGCACCGCCGCCGCGCCGGCCGGCAGGAGGTCCTTGAACAACCGTGCTTTGGCGGCGAAGTAGGCTTCGGGCGTTGCATGATAATCGAGATGATCGCGGCTGAGATTGGTGAAGGCCCCCGCCGCCAGCCGAAGGCCGTCGAGGCGATGCTGTTCGAGCCCGTGCGAAGACGCCTCCAGCGCCAGATGGGTGATGCCCTGATCGGCAAGCCCGGCCATCAGCGCCTGCAGGCGCACCGGATCGGGCGTCGTGTGGTCGACCTTTGCCTCGTCCACCGCGCTCACCAGCCCGACGGTGCCGAGGCTGGCGGCCTTGAACCCCAGTTCCAGCCAGATCTGGCGCACGAACGACACCACCGACGTCTTGCCGTTGGTCCCGGTCACCGCCACGACGGTTTGCGGCTGGCGGCCGTAAAAGCGCGCCGCCATCACCGCCAGCAGATGCCGCGGTTCGGCCGCCCTGACCACGGCCAACGAGGCCGGTGCGTCGACGCCGACCTTGTCGCCCGCCAGCACCGCCACCGCCCCGCGCGCCAGCGCATCGGCGATAAAGCGGGCCCCATCGGTGCGGCTGCCGGCCAGTGCCGCGAACAGGTACCCCGGCTCCACCTCGCGGCTGTCGGCGGTGAGCCCGGTGATCGCCGTGTCGGCGTGGCCGGCCGCAAGCGTGCCGTCCGATGCCACAAGGTCTTTAAGCCGCGCGCTCATGGCATCAGTTGCCCTTGGTCGAGGTCTGGGCCTGCCTGGCGGCGATCTTTTCCAGCTTGGCGCGTTCCTCGTCGCTCAGTTGCGGCTCGACCCCCAGCAACGGCGCGATGCGCCTGATGATGGCGCCGGCGGTGGGGACCGCGTTCCACCCCGCCGTGGCGAAGCCATGGGTCTCCGGCAACCCTTGCGGATCATCGATCATGATGAGGATCGCATAGGTGGGATCGTCCATGGGAAAGCCACCGATGAAGGAGTTGAGGTTGTGGTCGCTGCTGTAATGGCCATTCACCACCTTTTCCGACGTCCCCGTCTTGCCGCCGACACGGTAGCCCGGCGCGTCGGCCTTGGTGGCGGTCCCCTCCACCACGTTGAGGCGGAAGAGGTAGCGCATCTTCTGGCTGGTATCCTCCGACACCACCCGCCGCTCCAGCGCCTTGGCCGTCGCCGCGTCGCGCTTGAGGAAGGTCGGAGGCACCAGAAGCCCGTGATTGAGGAAAGCACCGATCACCGATACGCCTTGCAGCGGCTCGATGGCGAAAGCATGGCCGAAGGCAGCGGTGGCCGAGGTCAGCTTGCCCCACCGCTTGGGAAGCTGGGGCGATGCCGCCTCGGGCAGTTCGGTGACCAGCCGGTCGAACAGGCCCATCTTCTTGAGGAACGCCTGGTGGCCCTCGATGCCGACATCGAGCGCCATGCGCGCCGTGCCGATATTGGAGGAATGGATGAACACCTCGGGCACCGTCAGGATACGGTGGGTGGCATGGTAGTCATGGATGCGGGCACGGCCGATTTCCAGTGGCTGGCGCGCGTCGAACTTGCCGTTGAGATCGGTCACCCCGCTTTCGAAGGCCATGGCGAAGGTCACCGCCTTGATCACCGACCCCAGTTCGTAGGTGGCGCCGGTGATGCGGTTGAGGCGGTCCGGCAGCAACGCCTCCTTCGGGTTGTTGGGGTTGTAGTTGGGCAGCGACACTGCCGCCAGCACCTCGCCCGTCTTGATATTGAGCACCACGCCGGCGCCGGCCTTGGCCTTGAAGTGCGCGATGGCCGCCGACAGTTCGGCATTGACTGCGCCTTCGACGCTGGCATCGATCGACAGTTCCACCGGCATGGCGGTATCGGTGGAGGGCTCGGTCAGCGAGGCGGTATAGAGCGCCCCCCGGTCATCGAGGAATTTCTCTATACCCGCCAGACCATGCGAGTCGACATCGACAAAGCCCAGCACATGCGCCGCCAGCCGGCCCATCGGATAAACCCGCCGCGTCTCGTCGCGGAAGTAGAGGCCGGGGATGCCAAGCTGGAAGACTTCTTCCTTCTGGGTGGGCGTGATCTCGCGCTTCAGCCACACGAAGGCCTTGTCCTGGGTGAGCCTGTGGCGCACCTCGCGGGCATCGAGGCCTGGCAATGTCGAGGTCAACAATTCGACGGCCTCGTCCACATCGATGATCTGGCGCGGATTGGCATAAAGCGAGGCAATAGGCAGATCGCTCGCCAGCACCTGCCCGTGGCGGTCGGTGATGTTGGGACGCGGAATGCGCGCCTCGACGTGCGGCCGCGCGGTTGTGTCCTTGTTGGCCTCGAGCAGCGAGAACTGGCCGATCCGCCCCCCGATCGCCACGAAGCACACGGCAAAGCCGATCATCACCAGCCTCAGCCGATTGCGGCCTTTCAGCAGGTCGGCGCGCCCGCGTTCGTCCGGCCCCATCACTGCAACCCCTTCAGCATCGCCGCCAGCGGGTCCTTGCTGGAATTGGCCGGGTTTTCCGCCGGCCGTGGCGCCAGCCGCGCATCCACCTCGTCGGGCCTGGCGATCTGCAGCACATTAATCGGCCTCAGGCCCAGGTCCTTGCGCGCGATGCGCTCCAGCCGCGACGGGCGGGTGAGGTAGCTCCACTCCACGTTCAGCAGCTTCATGGCATCGCGTTCCTTGGCCATCTCGTCCTTGATCGCCGCGATGCGCTGCTCGGCGCCGCGGGTGCGATGTTCGAGCGAATAGATGACGAACCCGGCCGCCAGCACGGCGATGACCAGCAAGGTGTTGAGCGCCCTCAGCATGCAGCGTCCCCCTGCAGGGGCGCAGCCGTGCGCTCGGCCGCCCTGAGCCGCGCCGAACGGGCCCGCGGGTTGGCGGCGATTTCTTCAGCACCCGGCACCCGCCCGCCCTTGATCAGGTCGATGAGACTGGCCTGGGGCGCCGCCGCTGCCGGCGGGGCATGACGCGACGGGTTGGGCCCCGGCCCGGAACGCGACTGGATTAAGCGCTTGACCAGCCGGTCCTCCAGCGAATGGAACGACACCACCGCCAGCCGCCCGCCTTGAACCAGCAACCGTTCAGCCGCGGCAAGGCCGTTCGTCACCTCGTCCAGTTCCTCATTGACCGCCAGCCTGAGGGCCTGGAATGTGCGGGTGGCGGGATGGATGCGCTCTCCCGGCCGCCCCCGCCCCAGGACACTTTCCACCACCGCCACCAGATCGAAGGTGGTCGCAAGCGGCTTTTTCGCCCGTTCGCGCACCACGGCCCTGGCAATGGCGCGCGAGCGGCGCTCTTCGCCATAATCGAAGAGAATCTTCGCCAGTGCGTCCTCGGCCAGCCCGTTCACCAGATCAGCCGCCGAGGGACCGGACTGCGACATGCGCATGTCGAGCGGGCCGTCGCGCATGAAGGAAAAGCCGCGCGCGGCCTCGTCCAGTTGCATGGAGGAAACCCCGAGATCGAGCGTCACCCCGTCGGCGCCGGCGAACCCCTCGGCCCGAACGATCGATTCCATGCCCGAATAAAGCCCCTCCACCAGGTGCAGGCGCTCAGGGAATTCCGCCACCAGCGTCTCGCCAGCCGCAATCGCCGCCGGATCGCGGTCGATGCCCACCACCGAGCATGCCGCCGCTTCGAGAATGGCACGCGCATAGCCGCCGGCGCCGAAGGTGCCGTCGACATAAATGCCGCCGTCCCTGGGCGCCAGCACCTCGATGACTTCCGCGAGCATCACCGGGCGATGCCGCGCGTCAAGGCTTGTCGCGTCCTGGCCAATCATCATTCATCCCCGCGTCGACGCCGGTCATCCAGTGCCCCTTGCAAGGCACGCTTTGGGACCTGGAAGTGGCGTTAACGGTTGTTAGGACTCTGCGCTGATTGTGCTTAACAAATGGTTGCCCGGACGGTGCCGCCGGGCACACATCTTAACGCAACGTCAATGTATGTTCCCGCAACGCAGGTATGAGGTGCCAGCCGGCCTGTAAGCCGGGTTCTGTCCCCGCGAGGAAGGCGAACCTTCACCCGCGATGGATGACCATTCATCTGGAGCGCATGTTGCCATGCGCTTCGCGCGACCAACCCGGGCGGCGGACCGGAAAACCTGTCCTGGAGCCCAAAAGAGCCCCGTGCCGCCCCTATTCGGTCTTGCTCCCGGTGGGGTTTGCCGTGCCGCCGCCGTTGCCGGAAGCGCGGTGCGCTCTTACCGCACCGTTTCACCCTTGCCGCGGAACGTGCCGCGGCGGTCTGTTCTCTGTGGCACTTTCCCTAGGGTCGCCCCCGCCGGGCGTTACCCGGCACCGTGTCTCCATGGAGCCCGGACTTTCCTCCCGAAAGAGCACTCCCTTTTCGGGAATACCCTTCCCGGCGGTCATCCGGCCGACTGGCACCACGCCTATATCGGCGCTGCGCCGCAACGGGTCAAGCTTCGAAGCTCACCCGCCCGTCGCAGATGGTCACGACCGGCCGCACCTGGTGCAGGGCCTCAGGTGCCACCGCCTCGACATCGCCGCCCATCACCACGATGTCGGCGAGCCGGCCTTCTTTCAGCGTGCCCTTCCTGTCCTCGCGGAATTCGGCAAAGGCGCCGTCGCGGGTATAGGCGGCGATTGACTCGGTGAGCGTCTGGCTCTGGTCGGGCATGCCTTCGGCCCACACCTTGCGAGTGACGGCCGCCTCGATGGAGGCCATGGGATCGATGGGCGACACCGGCCAGTCGGTGGCGAAGACCAGCCGCGCTCCGGCATTCCTCAAGGTGCGCCAGGCATAAGCCAGCGGCCAGCGCGCCCTACCGATGCGCGAAATGATGGGTTCAAGTGGATGGCCACCTGCGCCGGGCGCGTGCGGCGGCTGCATGGAGGCGATGACCCCCAGTTCGGCAAAGCGCGGAATATCCTCCGGGTGCACCACCTCGATATGCTCGATGCGGTGGCGCGAATCCCTCGCCCCGTTGGCATGGCGGACCGCCTCGTAGCCATCGAGCACCATGCGCACCGCCCCGTCACCGATGGCGTGCACGCTGATCTGAAGCCCGCGCCGGTCGGCCTCAATGGCCACGTCGGCGAACTGCTCAGCGCTGAACAGTGGCTCACCGCGCCAGCCCGGTCTGTCGGCGTAATCCTCGACCGTCACTCCTGTCCAAGAATCGAGAACCCCGTCCATGAACATTTTGACGCGACCCGAATGCAGCATGTCGCTGGCATAGCGGCGATGCATCTCGCTCGCCTTTTCGAGGTCGGCCAGATGCATGAAGTTCTTGAAGTGGAAGGGAATCTCGACACGCGCATTGAGACCGCCTTCAGCCTCGATCTCGCTCAAGCATTCGAGCTGGTAGAAATTGCCGTCCATGTTGTGGATCGAGGTGATGCCGTGGCTGGCGCAATAATCGAGCCCCTGCTTGATGATCGCCCGGTCGCCGGCGCGTTCATCGGCGCTCGGCGCCGGGTCGGGCTCACCGCCGGTCGACAGCCCGAAGCGCTCGCGCCCGCCGGTGTCCTTGAGATCGAGGACCGGCCCCATGGCCTCGCCCTCGCGCAATTCCCCCGTCGCCAGCCCGTCATCGCCCATGACGATCTCGTTGCCCACCCCGAGCTTGCGGCCCGACAAGAGCCCGGCCGCCTCGAGCGCTGCCGTATTGGCCCAGGCGGTATGGAAATCCGGCGCCGTCATGATGAACGGCCGGTCGGGCAGGATGCGGTCGAGATGGTGCCGCGTCACCGGTTCTGATTCCGACAGGATGGTATAGCTGGCGCCGCGCCCCGTCAGGAGGCGCCGCTCCGGCTTGGCCGCTGCATAGGCCCTGATCGCCGCCTTAAGCGCGGCAAACCCGTGCACCTCGAACAATTGCAGATCGCTGCGGCTCGCCGCCCCGGAGAACAGGTGCATGTGGGCTTCGATGAAGCCCGGCAGGACGCTGCCGCCGGCCGCATCGATGACGCGCGTCGCCTTGCCCTTCAGCTCCGCGATATCGGCGTTTGAGCCGATCCGCGCAATGCGGTTGGCCTTCACCGCGATGACCTCGGCCCGCCGCCCGGTGCCATCCATGGTCATGACCCGAGCGTTGACGATGATGAGATCGGCCTGATCGTTGCTCATGAAACCGCTTCCCCCCTGCCGCACGCGACTAACAGTGCGCTCAATATGGCTTGTGTCGCAGCGTCGGCGATACCATCGATGCGGTCTGGCCGAAAATGCCGTTGCAGGGCCGAGACCACGATGCGCGTAGGCTCGTCATAGCTGCCGCTCACCACGATGCGGTAGCCGAAACGGGCGAGCGCTGCCTGCAAGGCACTGACCGCGCCGCCCGCATCGCCCGGCTTGAGAACCGCCATGTCCGCCACTCCCGTCGGCTCCACCCACAGGCCGACGCCGGCCGATGCCAGCCCCTTCCAGTCGAATTTTTCGCCCGGATCGATCTTGCGTCCGGGCGCCACGTCGGAATGAGCAAGCACATGCTCGGGTCGAATGGCGTGCCGGGCGACGATATCGCGAGCCAGGTCCGCGACCGCAGCCATCTGCGCTGGCGGAAAATCGGGATACCCTGCTTCCGGCCCCGGATTGTGGACCTCGATGCCTATGGAGCGCGAATTGATGTCGCTCATCCCCTCCCACGAGGAAACCCCGGCATGCCAGGCACGCCGGTCCTCGTTCACCATCTGCGTTACCGCGCCCTGATCGTCCACCAGGTAGTGGCATGAGACCTGAGACGCCGGATCGCACAGCCAGCGGCAGGCGGCCCCGGCGCTGGCCATGCCGGTATAATGCATGATGAGCATGTCGGGGGCGCGGGCCCCTGCCCGTTCACCGTGGTTGGGTGAGGCGGCGAGGCGATATCGCCTCAAAGGCCGCGTTCCTTGCGCACGGCCTCCCAGGCGGCATTGATGCTGGAGAGGCGTTCGGTGGCGATCGACACCATCTCCGGCGGCAGGCCGGCGGCCACGTGGCGGTCGGGATGGTTTTCCTTCACCAGGCGAAGGTAATGCCGGCGCACCTCGGCATCGCCGGCGCACGGCTCGATGTCGAGGATGACGTAAGGATCGTCTTCGGCGGCCTCGATGTGGCGCGCCTTGATGCAGCGGAAACGCTGCCCGAGCCCGAAGATGTCGGCGACCGCCTTCAAGTACGAAAGTTCCGCCTCGGTGACCCGGCCTTCCGCCTTGGCGATGTGGAAAAGCCCGTCCATCACGTCTTCCAGCACTTCCGGCTGGTCGGCGAACAGCCGGGCAAGCTGGCCCGCATAGGCCTCGAAGCCGGCCACGTCCTGCTTGGCGAGGTTGAACACCCGCGCCACGTTGGCCATTTCATCGGCATCGACCTGGAACACCTCGCGGAAGGCGGCGATCTCGGCTTCCGTCACGATGCCGTCGGCCTTCGCCATCTTGGCGCCAAGCGCGATCACCCCGACGGTGAAGGCAACCGAACGTTCGGGATCCTGCGATCCGGGGCCCTTGCCCTTCAGCCAATCCATCAGGCTGGCCAGCGGGCCGCCGAGGCTGAGGGCCGAGCCCGATATCTTGCTCCAGATGGTCATGGCTCACAATATCAGCGGAACTTGGTGGCGGGATAGTGACAAATGTTTAAGGCCAACACCCCTACAAAGGTTGCATTTACCAAAAACCCGTAGCATCGGGGTATGAAATTTATGCACCTCAGCCTTGCGAGCGGCTTCGCCTGCCTCGTCGCGGCGTGTTCCTTCGGCGGCCCCGACTTCACCACCCGCGGCCTCATCGCCCCCGTCGCCCAGTGCGCGGTCGATCCCGCCACCCTTGGCGATGGCGACCAGTTACAGCCCTTCGAGGAGGCCAACGGCTGCGGCATTCCCAATCCCTGGCGCATGCGTTCGTTATCGGGCGTGCAGCTATCGCAACCCGCCACCTTGAACTGCGGCGAGATCGCCGCCGTCGACGACTGGCTCAACACCACGGTGCAGAAAGCTGCAGCGAAGGACTTCGGCGAGCCGGTGGTCGGCATCGAAGTCGCCGCCAGCTATGCCTGTCGGCCGCGCAACAACGTGCCTGGCGCCCGCCTCTCCGAGCACGGTTTTGGCGATGCCATCGACATATCCGGCTTCACGCTGGCCGATGGGCGCAAGGTGACGGTCGAGCACGGCTGGTCGGGTGCCCGCGACGAACGCGCCTTCCTGCGCACCGTCCGCAGCAAGGCCTGCGGGGAGTTCAAGACCGTCCTCGGCCCCGGTTCCGACGCCGAGCACCACAACCACTTCCACCTCGACATCGCGCATCGCAAGAACGACAGCACTTATTGCCATTAGGACGTCGCGAGGTGCCACACGCCGCCGGCGATCAGGACCGCGCCGATGGCGAAGCGGAAGACAAGAACGTTTGCCCAGAAGGTGAACGGCCGCTCCGCCCGCGAGGCTGAGTAGTTGTAGACCACTGTCTCTCCACTGCTCAGGGCGTTGAGCCCCCAGCCGATCCCCGCAAAGCCGAGCAAGAAGGGGAGCACGGCCGCCACCGTCCAGCGTACGTCGGGCGACATGTTCCAGCGATAGGTCAGCATCGCCCCAACCGCGGCGATGAACATGAAATAAGGAAATGCACACATCACGCCGGCGATGGTGACACAAGGCGCTTTACGAATTCCTTGCATCGGTCGGCGCTGCCCTTCGGGCCTTGCCGTAGCCGCCGCCCGAGGGCGTCTTGATGATGATGGCGTCTCCCGGCTCGACCACCGTCTGGTCGCACCCTTCCAGCCGTTCCATGCGACCGTCGGCGCGCCGGCACCAGTTCTCACCCACCTCGCCGGGCGCACCGCCCTTGAGCCCGAACGGCGGTACCCGGCGATGGCCGGTGAGCAGCGAGACGTCCATCTTCTCGCGGAACACCACCGTCCTCAGCGTCCCGTCGCCGCCTTTGAACTTTCCCTTGCCGCCCGAGCCCCGCCTGACCGAAAAGCTTTCCAGAATGACGGGATAGCGGAATTCGAGGATTTCCGGATCGGTCAGGCGCGTGTTGGTCATGTGGGTGTGGACGGCTGAAGTGCCGTCATGGTCCGGCCCAGCCCCCGAGCCGCCGCAGATGGTCTCGTAGTACTGGTATCTGGCATTGCCGAAGTTGAAGTTGTTCATGGTCCCCTGCGCCGCCGCCAGGGCTCCCAGCGCCCCGAACAGCGTATCGGTGACGGCCTGCGATACCTCGACGTTGCCAGCCACCACGGCGGCCGGATATTTCGGCGCCAGCATGCAGTCCTCGGGAATGACGATCTCGATGGGCTTCAGGCACCCGGCGTTCATCGGGATGTTGTCGGCGACCATGCAGCGGAACACATACAGCACCGCTGCCCGCGTCACTGGCCTGGGCGCGTTGAAGTTCGACGGCTGCTGGCGGCTGGTGCCGGTGAAATCGACCCTGGCCGAGCGCGTCTTCCTGTCAACCCTGATTTTCACCTTGATCACCGTGCCCTGGTCCATCTCATAGGCGAACGAACAGGACTTCAGCGCGTCGATCACCCGACGCACGCTTTCCTCGGCGTTGTCCTGCACGTGCTGCATGTAGGCCTTCACGACCTTGAGGCCGAACTGCTCGACCATCTTGCGCATTTCGTGCACGCCCTTTTCGTTGGCGGCGACCTGCGCCTTCAGGTCGGCGATGTTCTGGGCCGGGTTGCGGCACGGCCACGGCCCGGCGGTGAGGATGTCGTGGAGCGCCTTTTCGCGAAACCGCCCGCGATCCACCATCTTGAAGTTGTCGATGACGATGCCTTCTTCCTCGATGGAGGTGGCGCGCGGCGTCATCGAGCCTGGCGCCATGCCGCCGACATCGGCATGATGTCCACGGCTCGCCACGTAGAACAGGATCGACTTGCGGTCGTCGGAGAACACCGGCGTCACCACGGTGATGTCGGGCAGATGGGTGCCGCCGTTGTAGGGGGCATTCAGCACATAGACATCGCCCGGCTTCATGTGGGGATTGCCGGCGATGATGGTCTCCACCGAGCGGTCCATGGAGCCCAGATGCACCGGCATGTGCGGCGCATTGGCGATCAGCTGGCCGCCTTGGTCGAACACCGCGCAGGAAAAATCCAGCCGTTCCTTGATGTTGACCGAATAGGCGGTCTTTTCCAGCGTCACCCCCATCTGCTCGGCGATCGACATGAAGAGGTTGTTGAACACCTCCAGCATGACGGGATCGGCCCTGGTGCCGATGGCGACGCGCTTCGGCAGCGCCTTCACCCGCTTCAGCACCAGATGCCTGCGGGCGGTGAGTTCGGCGCCCCAGCCGTCTTCGACCACGGTCGTGTTATGAGCCTCGACGATGAGGGCGGGACCCTTCACCCGCTGGCCGGGCTTCAGCTTGTCGCGGGCATAAACCGGCGCCTTGCGCCACTTACCGGCGGCAAAGATCTTCGTCCGCGCCAATGGTTTCGGCTTTTCATCGCTGAGTTTGGCCGAGCGTTCATGCGCCTTGGAGCCGCCGCCCACCGCCTCCACCGACACGGCTTCGACCATGATCGCCTTTTCCGGCGTCACGAAGCCGAATTGCGCCCGGTGCGCCTTCTCGAAGGCCTTCTGCATCTTCTCCGGCGTTGCGAAATCAACGATCAGCGCCGTGTCGGTGCCGGCATAGCGCAGGTGCAGGCGGGCAAAGGTCTTCGCCTCCTTCTTGACGATGCCCTGCTGCTTCAGTTCACTCAGGGTTTCGGCCGTCAATCGCTTGATGACCGCCTTCACCTCGCCCATCGCCTTTTGACCCAATGGCTTTTCCACCGCCTGCTGGCGGTTGGCGCGAATGTCGGCCAGCCCCATGCCATAGGCCGACAGGACGCCGGCCAGGGGATGGATGAACACCGTCTTCATGCCCAGCGTATCGGCGATCATGCATGCATGCTGCGCCCCCGCGCCGCCGAAGCAGTTGAGGGCATAGGCCGTGATGTCGTAGCCGCGCTGCACCGATATCTTCTTGATGGCGTTGGCCATGTTCTCGACCGCGATGCGCACAAAACCTTCCGCCACCTCTTCCGGCGAGCGCCCGTCGCCGATGTCGCGCGCCATCGCCTCGAACCGCACCTTGACCACCCCGGCATCCAGCGCCTCATCGCCCTTGGGGCCGAAGACGCGGGGGAAATAGTCGGGGTTGATCTTGCCCAGCATGACATTGGCATCGGTGACGGCCAGCGGCCCGCCGCGCCGGTAGCATGAAGGCCCCGGATTGGCGCCGGCCGAATCCGGCCCCACCCGGAAGCGCGCCCCGTCGAAATTGAGGATCGAGCCGCCGCCGGCGGCCACGGTATGGATGCGCATCATCGGCGCCCGCATCCTCACCCCCGCCACCTCGGTCTCGAAGGCGCGCTCGAACTCGCCGTCAAAATGCGCCACATCGGTCGAGGTGCCGCCCATGTCGAATCCAATGAGCCTTTTCAGGCCCGCCATGCGCCCTGTCTCGACCATGCCGACCACGCCACCCGCCGGCCCCGAGAGAATGGCATCCTTGCCCTGGAACATCTCCGCCGCTGTCAGCCCGCCGGAGGACTGCATGAACATCAGCCGGCAGCCGGTCCCATGCGTGCCCAGTTCCTTCGCCACCTGATCGACGTAGCGCCTGAGGATGGGCGAAAGGTAAGCGTCCACGACCGTGGTATCGCCGCGCCCCACCAGCTTCATCAACGGCGAGGTCTCATGGCTCACCGAGACCTGCGTGAAGCCGATGTCGCGCGCCAGCTTTGCCACGGCCTTCTCATGCGCGGTGAAGCGATAGCCATGCATGAAGCAGATGGCGACCGCGCGGATGCCGGCATCGTAGGCCGACCGCATCCCCGCCAGCGCGCTGCCGAGATCGAGCGGTGTCAGCACCTCGCCGTCGGCGCTCACCCGCTCGTCGACCTCCACCACCCGCTCGTACAGCAGTTCCGGCTTGACGATATGAAGGTCGAACAGTTTTGGCCGCGCCTGGTAGCCGATCTCCAGCGCGTCGCGGAATCCCCGGGTGATGACCAGCAGGGTGCGGTCGCCCTTCCTTTCCAGAAGCGCGTTGGTGGCGACCGTGGTTCCCATCTTGACGGTGGCGATGCGCTGGGCCGGCACCTTTTCAGCCCCGCCTACCCCCATCAGGTCGCGGATGCCCTGCACGGCGGCATCGCTATAGGCCTCCGGGTTCTCCGACAACAGCTTGTGCGCCCTGACATGGCCTTCGGGATCGCGCGCCACCACGTCGGTGAAAGTGCCGCCCCGGTCGATCCAGAAATCCCACTTGCCGCTCGCCATGGCCTTCACCCTTTTTGCAATGTGCGATCCCTGCCTGCCACACAAGCCTTGATCCAGGCAACCGCCCGGTAGAGATTGCCCGGGAAATGAAGGGAGAGGCAATGCCAAGGATCGAGCGCGACGGCGTCAGTCTGCACTACGAGGTGACGGGAAGCGGCAGGCCATGTCTCTTCCTGCACGAGTTCGCGGGCGATCATGAAAGCTGGCGCGGCCAGGTATCCGCACTTTGCCGCCGCTACCGCTGCATCACCCTTTCAGCCCGCGGCTATCCGCCGTCGGATGCCCCTGAAGACCCCGACTTCTACGGCCAGCAACAAGCCGAAGACGACGCCCTCGCCCTGCTCGATCACCTCGGCTGCGACAAGGCCCACGTGGTGGGCCTGTCGATGGGCGCCTATACTGCCCTGAAGCTTGCCTTGCGGGAACCGGCGCGCATCACCGCGGTTGTGGCCGCGGCGGGCGGCTCGGGCTCGGGCGCCAGCGGTCGTGATGCCTTCCTCGCCGAAGCCCGCGCGCTGGCGGTGCGCCTGTTGAAGTCAGGCAGCATTCCCGCCGAGGCCATGTGGCGCGGGCCGACCCGCATCCACCTCCTCGACAAGGACCCCCTTGCATGGGCCGAAGAGGTCAGGCGCATGGCCGCCCGCCCCGCCCATGCCGCCGCCCTCACCCTTGAGCGGGTGCAGGCCGGACGCGCCTCGCTGCGCGATTTCCATCACCGGCTGGCAAGCCTCGAAACCCCGGTGCTGCTCATGGCGGGCGATGAGGACGCCTCGTGCCTCGATGTCAATCTGTGGTTGAAGTCGATCATGCCGGCGGCCCGCCTCGCCCTGTTGCCGGGGTCGGGCCATGCCCTCAACCTCGAAGAACCGGCCACCTTCAATGCGCTCACGGCGGATTTCCTGGCCGAAGTCGATCTCGGCGCCTGGCGCCGCCGCGATCCGGCCAGCATGCCGGCGGGCGGCACCCACAGCGCCATCGGCCTGAGTGGCGCAAAGGATTGAAGCGAAGGATCACCCCTGGATCAGGATGTTATGCGAAAAGTGGTTTCCACTTTTCGCACATCATGGTCTAGCGCAGATAGTGCAACAAGGCATCGATATCGCCGCCGCCCCGGCGCAGCACCGCAACGAAGGTGGAGTGCAGTTGCGCCGCCAGCCAGATGCCTTCCACGTTGACATCGCCGATGCGCTGCCCCTTGACCCACCACGTCACCTGGCTCGACCCGAAGCGGCTCTTCACCAGGGTGGCGCCGTTCAAGTCCAAGCAATTCCCGATCACCAGCGTGCCGTGCACGATGCGGCCGCCATAATCCGCCAGCATCTGGCCCATGTAGGCACCCGCCAGGCGCACATATTCCACCTGCTCGCGGGCGCTCACCGAATTGCGGTAGGGGCCCAGCGCAAACAGCGCCACCCCCGGGATATTGGCGTGGCGGGCAAGCACGGCGGTATAGGCGCTGGCCGTTCCACGCTGCGAAGCCACCTGCAACGAAGCCACCGTCCGCGTGACCACACCCGAGACCGCGCATTCGCCGGCCGATGCCGGATGGGCGGCCAGCACCAGCCACAATGCCGCCCACAACGCGACAAGGCTAGTCGCAGCCTTGCCGCCCATCGACCGGTAACTGTTCGTATGCAGGTTCATCGTCACACCTTGTTGCTCACTTCGTCGCAAGGGCCTCCAAAGGCGGGCAAGCGACAACGACAAGTGGCATCTGCCGTGACGGACAGGGCACTTCCGGAGCCCCTAACCTAACCGCAGTCTACTAATGCTTGCTTTAGTCTTGTGATAGGAATGTAACAGTCGGGGCGATTAATCGCCGGGCGGTGAATCGATGGCCCCCAGCCACGGCTTTATGTCGACAAGCGGTGTGCCGTCGACGCAATCAATGGCGTCGATATCGAGGATGCCCTGCGGCCGGTCGATGCCAAGCACCTTGACGACCGCCATCGCAATGGGGTTGGGGCGCACCGGCGAACGCAATGAAAAAACGCCCGTTGGATGATCGGCATGGCGCGGCGCCTGTACCACGAGATCGCGCCTTGCCTGGTGCATCCAGTAGAGCACGATGATCCAGTCGCCCGCCTCGATGCCTTGAAGGCCCGCCCGGAACGCCGGATCGACGGTCACGGCAAAGCGCGCGCCTGCCTGCCCCCTGGCGCGCTCGCGCGCCTGCCTGAGGTTCTTGGGACAATCGTCGCGGGTCGCCCACGGTGTCGAGAGATGGCCGATGAAGCAGACGCCCGCATCGCCCGGCATTTCCGCCGGATCCAGCCCTGCGCGCTCTTCCCCCGGACGCATCTCATCTTCTACCATGGCTTCCTGATTAACAGCGAAAGGCCTCCGGCGCCATGACTGACAAGGTCGTTTCCATCGAGCATCGTGGCGCCATCGCCATCGTGCGTTTCGATCGCGGGGCGCGCGCCAACGCCATGTCCTTTGCCATCATGGACATGCTCACCGAAGCCGCCTTGAGCTTCGAGACCGATGCGCGTGTGGCCTGCGTGGTGCTGACCGGTACCGCCACCCTGTTTTCCGCCGGCATGGATCTCGCCGATGCCGCTTTCGACCGCCTCGACTCCATGGACCTGGCAGAGCGCCGCATGCTGGCCGAGCACGGCCCCCGCCTTGCCCGCGCCTGGGCGGGGATCGAGGCGCCGACGATTGCCGCCATCGAAGGTCCGTGCCTCGCCGGCGGGCTGGCGCTGGCGGCCATGCTGGATTTCCGCATCGCCGCCCGCAACGCCCGTTTCGCGGCACCCGAAATCCAGGTTGCCCACAACATGGGCTGGCATTCGGTGCCGCGCCTGATCGCGCTGGTGGGCGTCCAGGCGACCCGCCGGTTGTTGCTGGCGGGCGAGGAATGGAGCACGGAGGAAGCGCAAAGGCTGGGCTTTGCGGACCACCTTGCCGAGCCTGGCCACGCGCTTGCGGAAGCCCTGGAGATGGCCGAGCGCATCTCTTCTTATCCCCGCACCGCCGCCCGCATGATCAAGCGCCAGATCGCCGCCGCCGCCCATGCCGGCGAATTCGCCTTGTCGGCCCTCGACAAGGATCAACAGCTCGTCGCCTGGATGTCGGAGGATTTTGCCGCCGCCCGCGCCCGCTTCCGGCGCAAGAGCTGAAATCGTGTCCAGCCATATCGGCATCGTTGCCTGTTCCGCCGAGGGGGCGGCCCTGTGCTACCGCACCATCTGCATCGAGGCAGGCCGCCTGATGGGCCGCCACCACGCCCACCCTGAAATCTCGCTTCATTCCCTGTCGCTTGCTGCCTACGAGGCATGCATCGAGGCCGGCGACTGGGCGGGTGTCGCCGAACTGATGCTTGCCTCGGCTGAAAAGCTCAGGCGCAGCGGCGCCGATTTCCTCATCTCGCCCGACAACACCATCCACCAGGCCATGCCGTGGGTAGCCGGGCGTTCGCCGCTGCCGTGGCTCAACATCGCCGACGTCGTCGCCGCCCAAGCCGCCGAGCGTGGATTTCGCCGCCTCGGCCTGCTTGGCACCCGCTGGCTCATCGACAGCGAGGTCTATCCCGAAAAGCTCGCCGCCCGCGGCATCGCCTGCATGCGCCCCGAACCGGGCGAGCGCGACGAGATCAACCGTTTCATCATGCAGGAACTGGTCGAGGGCGTCTTCAGCCCGGCGGCGATTGCCTGCCACCAGCGCGTCATCGCCCGCCTCAAGGATGAGGGTTGCGATGCCGTGGTGCTCGGCTGCACCGAAATCCCCCTCATCATGAACGACGGGAATTCCCCCCTGCCGACGCTCGATTCGACCCGCCTGCTTGCCCGCGCGGCCTTGCGCCGGGCGGTGGGGCGCTGATGCAGGATTATTGCGTCAGTGCCGCCACCAGGGCGCCGACATTGCCACCTTTTTTGGAAATGTAGGACTGGAAGATGCGCTGCTGCAGGTAGACCAGCGAGAAACCCAGCACCCTGACATCGGCGATCCGGTAGCCCGAACGCCGCCGCGCCAGCCGCCAGGTGACGCTGTAGACGCTGCCCGAGGCCAGCGTCAGCTGGCTGTAGACCAGCGTGAAGTCGCCGTCGCGGCGGGTCGTGGGGGAAAAGTCCGCCTTGACCACCCGGTAGTCCTTGGCCTGGTCGGCGAAATAGCGCGACATGAAGCCGGCAACGCCGCGGTAGAAGGCGTAACGCTTGGATTTGGGCAACTGGTTCTGGTACTGGCCGAGCGAATAAAGCGAAATGGCCGGCAGGTCGGCGTGCCGGGTGATGACACGGTAATAGGCAGCGGGGCGTCCGTCGCGCTGGGCAACGATGAGATCGGCGGCAACCCTTTGCATGTAGCGGATAGCCGCGTTGGCGGCCGCCGCCTCATCGGCACCGGCGCCGGCGCCGCCCAGGACCGCGGCAACGGCCATGAGCATGAAATGCCGGCGGGTATTCATCGCCTTCACCGATCGATCCCCTTGCCGAGAGCCATCCAGAAGCAATCCCGGCCTACTGCTTCAGATAAGCAAGCAGGGCATTGAAGTCGCCGTTGTGCTGCTTGAGAACGGAGATGAAGTTGGTCTTCTGGGTGGTGGCGAGCCAGATGCCCTCGACATTCACATCGAACACCTTGTAGCCGCCGCCGCGCTTCACCAGCCGCCAGATCACCGGCACGTTGCGCCCGCTGGCGGCCTTGAAGTTGGAGGTCACGATGACGCTGTCGGAGGCATTGCGGCTGCCGCTCGCCTTCAGGCCCTGGCCCTGCAGGCTCTTGGCGTGGGCGGCGAATACGCCGGAAATGTAGTCTTCCACCAGGCGGTAATATTCCCCGCGCTGGCTGGACGGCAGCTTGCGGCGATACGGCCCGAGCGAGAACAGGGCGATCGAGGAGATGTCGGCGTCGCGCCGCAAAAGCGCACGGAAGGCGGAAACCGAGCCGGAGTTGGCGGCGCTCAACACACCCGCGCCTACCCGCTCGACGAAGGCCTCGGCGGCCGACGAGGCCATTGCGGCAGGGCTGCGGACCAGCCCGGCCATTGCCGCCGCCGCCGCTCCCAGTACCAGTCCCCGCCTCGTCATCCGTGCCCGGATGGCGTTGTCATACGACATGATCAAGTCCTCTTAGGCTTCAGTTGCTCAGGTTTATGGGCTCAAGGCTCGCGTCCGGCGCCGTGCCGTTGGCAATATCTGCCTCACGCTTCTGCAGATAGATGTCGCGGATCGAAGCATAGAAGTCCGGCGACGTCTCCCGCATGGCCTGGAGTTCGTCCATGATGTTGTCGTGGGTAGTGAAGAACGTGGCCATCAACGGCGAGAACTGCTCCACCGTCGGCGCGTCCCACAATAGCCATGTCAGCGGATTGAACACGATGTCGATGATGCGGCCGGCGCCATCGCGCACTGTTGTCGGCCCCAGCGCCGGCACCACCAGATAGGCCCCCGGTCCAACGCCCCACACGCCGAGCGTCTGGCCGAAATCCTCATAACGCGGTTGCAGGCCGGCCGCCGCCGCGGCATCGACCATGCCGGCAAAACCGGCGGTCGAGTTGACCATGAAACGCACCAGGGTGATCTTGGCCGCCTTGGTGTCGCCTTGCAGCAAATCGTTGGCCAGCACCACCGGTGAAGAAGCATTGGCCACCATGTTGGAGATGCCCATGCGCAACGGCTTGGGGACGATGGTGCGGTAGACGAAGGTCACCGGCCTCAGGATCACCAGGTTGATGGCTTCATTGAAGCCGAAGACCACGCGGTTGACGGGCTCCAGCGGATCGTTGTCCGCCGCGCCCAGGGGATCGACCACCGGCTGGTCGGTCGTCGTGGCGAGGGCCCGCACTTGCGTGGTCGGCGCCTTCATCCTGGTATCGGCCGCCGGCGTCACGACGGTTTTGTCGGCCGCCTGGGCCCGCTCCTCGGCCGACGCCCTGAGCACCGCCCACAACGAACTCGTCGGCCGCGCCGCCTCGTTGGCGTGATGCCAGTGCCCGACCACGCCCGACTCAGCGTTCGCCACGCCGGCGACAGCACAGGTTGCAGCAATGGCGAGCGGCACCAGCATACGCCGGAATCGCCCTCGGACAGCCGCACTTGAAAGCTTCGGCATCGGGGAAAAATCACTCATCTGGGCCAAAAATTCAGTTCCGTTCAACCGCACCTCAACCGCACTGTGCTGCCTCGTTTGACCGCCCAGATCCGCTGCTACGGCAACGAGTCGCCGCCCGCACGACTGGACCGAACGCTACACTTGTCCCTCCACTATGTCTTTTTTTTGGTTAAATGTCACCAGCCGACGTGCAACAAGTGATCGTGAACGGCACCCGGCAGGGAGCCATGGGGCAACGCGAGGGGCGATGGAGATACTGCTTGCCGGTCTGCGCGCAGCGGGCGAAGCGACCAGATTGCGTCTTTTGCATCTGCTGTCGCAGGGCGAATTCAACGTCAGCGAGATCACCCGCGTGCTCGGACACAGCCAGCCGCGGGTCTCGCGCCACCTCAAGCTGATGGTCGAGGCGGGGTTGCTGGAGCGCTACAAGGAGGCGAGCTGGGTGCTGTTCCGGCTCGCCGAGCATGGCCGTCCGGCCGACCTCGCCCGCGCTATCCTCGCCCTCTTGCCTTCGGGCGATGAAGTGCTCGAACGTGATCGCGCCCGCCTCGCCGAGGTCATCGCCGAGCGCCACGCCGCCGCCATGACCTATTTCAGCGCCAATGCTGCCAACTGGGACCAGTTGCGCTCGCTGCACGTCTCGGAAGACAAGGTCGAGGCCGCCATGAAGCGCCTCGTGGGCGACACCCGCGTCGGCCTCTTCCTCGACCTCGGCACCGGCAACGGGCGGGTCCTGCAACTGTTCTCAAGGCTCGCCGAGCAGGCGGTGGGCATCGACCAGTCCCGCGACATGCTGGCCATGGCCCGCGCCAATCTGGAGGTGGGCCACGAACGCCGCGCCCAGATCCGCCAGGGCGATATCATGGCGCTGCCCTTTCCCTCCGCTTCTGCCGACCTCGTCACGCTGCACCAGGTGCTGCATTATCTCGACGACCCGGGCCGCGCCCTGCAGGAAGCCGCCCGCGTGCTGGCCCCGTCGGGCCGCATGCTGATCGTCGATTTCGCCCCCCACGAACTGGAGTTCCTGCGCGAGGAGCACGCCCACCGGCGCCTCGGCATCGCCGATCAGGCCATGGCGGGCTGGCTGCGCCGCGCCGGCCTGAAGATCCTGGCCAGTGAAACCCTCGATGCGCCCGCCGGCTCAGGCGACGAAGGTCTGGCGGTGCGCCTGTGGCTGGTCGGCCCCGATGCGCCTCACCACAGCTTGTGATCGCCGGCAATCGCTTTGATCGCCTTGCGCGCCTTCACCTTTTCGCCCACCCGGGCGATGTTCTTGCAGGCCTTGAGCAACCCGGGCACGTCGGGATGCCAGTGGGCCAGCATGGTGAGATAGGGATCGAGCGCCGAATACCGCGCCCCCAGCATGTACGCCGATTTACCGATGGCCCTGTCGATGATGGCGAACTCGCGATCCATGGCAGCGGTCGCCGCGGCCCTCACGGCCGCTGCCCCGCCGGGGTCGCTCGTATAGCGCTCGGGATAATAGATCCTGAGGTCGGTGCCGTAGACCTGCGAGAAGAAGAACAGCCAGCGCAGGAAGTCGGCGCGCATCGCAGAACTGGCGACCGGCGCCAGGCGCGGGCTCGGGTGACGGTCCGCCAGATACAGCACCATGGCCGCCGATTCGGTCATCACCTTGCCCCCCGGCACCTCCAGCACCGGCACCTGCGCCATCGGATTGAGCTTCAGGAAGGTCGGCGTGCGGTGTCCGGCGGCTGCCAGGTCCACATGCACAAGCTGGTATTTGACGCCCAGTTCGGCCATCACGGCCTCAACCACAAACCCCCCCGAACCCGCACTGGTATGAAGTCGATACATCGCCTGCCTCCATTGAAATCGCCCGCCATCATTGCCACGCCGCGCCCGCTTTGCCCAGACGCAGGCGGTCACAATTGCTTGCTCCCGTCGCTGCCGTACGAGCATTGACGCGCATCGCGCGAACGGGCATTGGTGCCGCTGTCGCACCGCCCGCATCGCACCGCCGGCGGCGAGCCTTGTCCCTTGACGGATGGCCCCATGAACGACCACGAAAGCGCCTGGCTGATCGGCATCGATACCGGCGGCACCTATACCGACGCGGTGATCATTTCCGGCTCCACCCACGCCGTCGTCGCCTCCGCCAAGGCCCTCACCACCCGCGGCAACCTGGCCATCGGTGTGGCCGAGGCCATGCAAAGGGTGCTCGATCTGCTGCCCTCCAGCGATGCCGCTCGCCGCATCGGTCTCGTCTCGGTGTCGACCACGCTGGCCACCAACGCCGTGGTCGAGGGCCATGGCGGCTCGGTCGCCGCCATCCTCGCCGGTTTCGACGACACCATGCTGCATCGCTCCGGCATGGCCGCCGCCTTCCCCCAGATGCCGATCATCCGCATCGCCGGTGGTCACGACCACAATGGCGACGAGCACCTGCCGCTCGATACCGCCGGCCTTGAAGCCGCCCTCAGGCGCCACGCCGGCGAGGTCGAGGCCTTCGCGGTTGCCGCCCAGTTCGCGCCGCGCAATCCTGCCCACGAACGCGCCATCCGCGACCAGGTCATCGCTACCACCGGCAAGCCGGTTACCCTGTCGAGCGAACTCTCATCGGCGCTGGACGCCCCGCGCCGGGCACTGACGGCGGTCCTCAATGCCCGCCTCATCTCGCGCATCTCCGAACTCATCAAAGCCGTGCGCCAGTCGATGACCCGCTTCGGCATCGACTGTCCGCTGATGGTGGTGAAGGGCGATGGCACGCTGGCGCTGGCCGAAGGCGTGGCGCTCAGGCCCATCGAGACGGTGCTGTCGGGACCCGCCGCCAGCCTCGTCGGGGCGGCGACGCTGTCGGGCCTGAAAACCTTCATCATGTCCGACATGGGCGGCACCACCACCGATCTCGGGGTCCTCATCGACGGCCGCCCCAGGGTGCGCGAGGACGGCGCCGCGGTCGGCGGCTGGCGCACCATGGTCACCGCCGTCGACGTCACCACCGTCGGCCTGGGCGGCGACAGCGAGGTGAGCTTTGCCATGAACGCTCAGATGAGCGTCGGTCCGCAGCGCGCCGTGCCGGTCGCCCTCATCGGCGGTCGCTTTCCCGAAGTGCTCGACATGTTCGATGCCGCCCTCGGCGACCCGGCCCCGGGATCGGATGCCTGCCAGTTCGTCATGCGCCCGCTCGGCCACGACACCCAGGCCGCCGTGCCATCCGGCCTCAGCCAGCGCGAAGCCGACGTGCTCGCCCTGGTAGGCGAGCGCCCACTGCCCATCAGGCGCATCGCCGCCTCGAGCGGTGCCCAGCGCGCGCTGCAGGCCCTGCGCCGCCGCGGCATCGTGCAGGTCGCCGCCTTCACCCCATCCGATGCCGCCCACGTCCTCAACCTCCAGGACAACTGGTCGCGCGAAGCGGCCTTGAAGGCCGCCGTCCTCGTCACCCGCACCCTCACCCTGTCGGAGCCCACACAAGAGCGCATCGCCGACATGTGCCACAAGGTGTGGTCGGAAGTGGTGCGCCTCACCGGCCACGTCATCCTCGATACCGCCATGGGCGGCGCCGCAACCGACCCGGCAAGGCCAAGCGGCCTGCGCGAGGCGGTGTGCCGCGGCGTGCATCAGGTGGGCCTGGCTTCGGTGCGCATCTCCCCGACGGTGCCGGTGGTTGCGGCCGGCGGACCGGTGCGCGTCTATTACGGCGAAGTGGGCAAGAGGCTGGGCGCGGAGATGGTGTTCCCCGCCTTCTGCGAGGTCGCCAATGCCGTGGGCGCGGCGACCGGCGTGGTGGCGCAAACGGTCCGCATCGAGGTGACGGGCGATGGCGCCGGGCTGTTTCGCGTGCATGGCTCGCAAGGCATCCGCATCTTTGCCGCCGCCGCCGAGGCGCTGCAATTCGCTGAGGCGGAAGCCCGCCGCGACGCCCTTGCCGCGGTTGCGACCATGGGCGCCGATGACCCCGAGGTGGTGGTCGGCATTGCCCGCCAGATGCTGCCCGACGCGATCGACGACAACGGCCTGTTCGAGGCCATCGTCACCGCCGAGGCGGTCGGCCGTCCGCGCGTCCCGGCCTGAGCATCGAACCCCCTCGTTCTTCGGGCATTAATCACTGCTTCACCATAACCGGCAAAAGCCGCCGGGTTGCCGGATGATTGCCTGTTTGACGAAAAGTTTCGCGGCCTGACCAACCCCCTGTTTACCATTCCCCGCTAGCGTTCGAGGCTGTCTGGAGCGAATTCGCAGGGGTTTTTTGCATGAACTGGATGCTGACCAAGGAAGCAGGTGCTGTGGCCTTTGCGCGCGAGCCCAACCCGCAGACCGACGACTTCGGGCCGGGCGCCATCGACAAGCCCGCCGGCGCCACAGCGTCGCGCCCGCAAGCGCAGCAGCCGGCACCGCGTCCGATCGGCGGGCGCTTCCACAGCCCCGTGACCGCCTCGCGCGAGGGCCTGTTCACCGGCCATCCCATCACCGTCTATGAGGACCTGCTGTTCCGCCTGCCGGCGATGATCCAGATCTTCGACGGCGACGGCCTGATCTCCAGCATCAACCGCACAGCACTTGCAGCCCTCGGCTACAAGCTCGAGGAGATGCGCGGCAAGTCCTGGCAGCAGTTCCTGTCCCCCGTCTCGCGCGACCACTTCAACGAAGAGGTCATGCCGGCCTTCCTGGAGACCGGTGAATGCGCCAATGCCGAGGTGCAGTTCGTGTGCAAGAACGGCAAGGTGGTGGATTTTCTCATGTCCGCCGTCGGCTACATGAATCTCGAACGCCGCATCGAGCGCACGATCGCGGTGTTCACCGACCTGTCACAGCGCGCCGTCGACCAGGCGGCCCTGCGCCAGTCCGAGCAGCGCTTCCGCGGCTCCTTCGAGGCTGCTGCCCACGGCATGGCGGTGCTCACAGTCGACGGACGCCTGGCGGCCGTCAACTCGGCGCTCAAGGACATGCTCGGCCTCCCTGACCTTGCCACCGACAAGACCCGCTTTACCGATATCGTGGCGCCTGAGGATCATGAGAAGGTGCAGGCGCTGGTGGCCCGCCTGGCGACCGGCGAAAGCGTCGGCCTGCATGCCGAGCTCAAGTTCTGCGCCAGCGAGGAGCGTGTCATCCACGGCCTCACCTCGGTTTCGGCAGTGCGCGATGCCGCCGGCAAGATCGAGCAGTTCATTGTCCAGATCGTCGATATCACCAGCCGCCAGAAAGCCGAGGAACACCTGCGCCAGGCCCAGAAGATGGAGGCCGTCGGCCAGCTTACCGGCGGCATCGCCCACGACTTCAACAATCTCCTGACGGTGGTCATCGGCAATCTGCAACTGGTCGAGAACGCCCTTCAGGGCAACGACAAGGCGCTGAAGCGGGCGCGCGAGGCCATCGATGCCGCCACCCGCGGCTCGGCGCTGACCAAGCAGCTGCTGGCGTTTGCCCGCCGCCAGTCGCTCGATGCCCAGGATGTCGACGTCAACGCCCTGATTTCCGGCATGGACACCATCCTGCAGCGCTCCGTCGGCGAAGCGGTCGAGTTGAAGATCGACCTGATGGAGGGCCAACCCATCGTCGTCGCCGACCCGACGCAGCTCGAAACCTCGGTCCTCAACCTGTGCATCAACGCCCGCGACGCCATGCCCGACGGCGGCCGCCTGACCATCGAGACCGCGCCCGTGATGCTGGACGAGCACTATGCCGCCGAGCACGAGGAGGTAAAGCCCGGTCCCTATATCATGATCGCGGTCTCCGACACCGGCTCCGGCATCCCCAAGCATCTGGTCCACAAGGTGTTCCAGCCCTTCTTCACCACCAAGGAGGTGGGCAAGGGCACCGGTCTCGGCCTCTCGATGGTGTTCGGCTTCATCAAGCAGTCGGGCGGCCATGTGAAGATCTATTCCGAGGAAGGCCGCGGCTCCTCGATCAAGATGTACCTGCCGCCCAAGGCCGGAACCGACCCCACCGGCGACTCAAACGTGCCCGAGCACGCCAAGCGCAAGGCCAAGATCCTCGTGGTCGAGGACCAGGAGGCGGTGCGCGCCGTGGCGATGGAGTTCCTCATCGACTTCGGCTACGAGGTGCTGGAGGCCGAAAACGCCGTGCAGGCCCTGCAGGTCCTGCAGGACACCCCCGATATCGACCTGTTGTTCACCGATGTCGTGATGCCGGGCGGCATGAACGGGTTCGACCTGTCGCAGGCCGCCTCGCAGATCCATCCCGGCTTGAAGATCATCCACGCCTCGGGCTATCCCAAGGGCGCCATGGTGCACCAGGAAGAGCCGCGGCTTAAGGACAACCTGATCTCCAAGCCGTATCGCCGCGATGATTTGCGAAAGGTCGTCGAGGACACCCTCAGCGGCAAGGGCAAGTTCACCGACAAGGCGTGAGCCCTTGCGTCGGCGTTGATCCAGGGTCCTGACCCTAGATCAGCATGCAATTGGGTGGAATCACCCAATTGCATAAAAGCTGATCGATTCCAATATTTTGAGCATGATGTTATCCGAAAAGTGGTTTCCATTTTTCGGCATCATGCTCTAGTTGCCGGCGCGGTCGCGGGCGGCCATGCGTTCGGAGAGAATGCCCGATTCCTCGATGATCTCGCCCACCAGGTGCTCGCGCCGGTAGGCCATGACGTGGACGCCGGCCACCCCCTCGATCTCGCGGATCTGCTGGATCAGCTCGATGCACAGCTTCTTGCCTTCCTCGCCGGGCTTTTCGGCCTTTTCCAGGCGCTCGATGACCGCATCGGGAATGTGGATACCGGGCACGTTGGAGCGCATCCAGCGCGCCGTCTTGGCCGACGCTACGGGGCCGACGCCGGCGAGGATGAAGGCCTTTTCGTGCAACCCCATGTCGCGCACCCGCTGCATGTAGCGGCGGAAAATCTCGACATCGTAGATGTAATTGGTCTGGATGAAATCGGCGCCGGCACGGATCTTCTTCTCCAGCCGGTCAGCGCGGAAATCGAGCGGCGGGATGCACGGATTGGCGGCGGCGCCGAGAAACATCCGCGGCGGCGTCGTCAGCTTGCGACCCGACAGGAATGTGCCGTCATCGCGCATGGTCTTGAGGGTGCGCAACAACGACATGCAGTCGAAGTCGAAAACCGGCTTGGCCCCCGGCTGATCGCCGACGCCCACACCGTCGCCGGTGAGGCACAGGATATTGCCCACCCCCATGGCCGCCGCCCCCAGCACATCGCCCTGAATGGCGATGCGGTTGCGGTCGCGGCAGGAGATCTGCAGCACGACGCCGATGCCGGCATGCGACAAGAGCGAGCAGATGCCCATGGAAGACATGTGGCAGTTGGCGCCCGAGGCATCGGTGGCGTTGACGGCATCGCACACGT
>CAZMSA010000009.1:0-41443 GCA_964568825.1 uncultured Rhizobiaceae bacterium
ACGGAATCAGCATTCGCTCCCAACCTCAACCCCCTTTTTCGACAGCATCGGCCAATTGCGGACAAGGTCTTGCGCCCGGTTGCAGCCGGCCGCATGGCGCAAAACTATCGAAACGACTTGCCAAAAGGCCCGCTATTGCGGCGCGATGCCGGCAGCGACAGCACCCAGGTCGGGCACTTCCACCGTTTGGCCGGGCTTGTCGTTGACGTTCCAGTAGGCTAGGGCGAACATGATGGCCGTGGCGACGAGCATCATGCGGACAGGTTTGGTGAACATGGTCGGTTCTCCGGTTTGAAGCGGATGTGGGCTCGACCGCCATGCTGGACCTTGCGGGTTAAGAAGCGGTGGACACCGGAGAAATCGTGATTTCACCGATGTTTGCGCCATCAGGCCCTGACGCGCGCCTTGGTCGGGTCGTAGTGGGGGAAGGTGACGATGCGCGCCGGAAGGCGCTTCTGGTGGCCGTCCAGCTTGCCCACTTCGACCTCGGTGCCCGGTTCGGCGTGGGTGATGTCCATGCGGGCAAGGGCGATGTTTTTCTTCAGTAGGGGCGAACGGGTGCTGGAGGTGACGATGCCCACCTGGGCGCGGCCCACATGCACGCAGTCCCCATGGCCGACCGCGTCGTTGCCCTCGATGTCGAGACCGACCAGCTTGTGGCGGGGATGCGCCTTGCGCTCGATCAGCGCGTTGCGGCCGATGAAGGGTTCATCCTTTGATTTCAGCGGGCAGGTAAAGCCGATGCCGGCCTCGAAGGGATCGGTCTGGTCGTCGAACTCGTAGCCATAGAAGACGAGGCCCGCCTCAATGCGCAACATGTCGAGTGCCGAGAGGCCCAACGGCGCAAGTCCAAGCGGTTCGCCCGCCGCCCAGATGGCATCGAAGACCGCCTCGGCATCTCTTGGATGGCAGAAGATTTCGTACCCCAGTTCACCGGTATAGCCGGTGCGCGACACCACGACGGGCGCCCCCTCGAAGCCGCCGATGCGCCCAACCGTCAAGTGGAACCACTTAAGTTCTTCCAGCGCCGTGCGGGCGGGCGGCGTCCATATCACCTCTTTCAGGATGTCGCGTGATTTCGGACCCTGCACCGCGATGTTGTGCATCTGGTCGGTGGAGGAGCGCACCCAGGCTTTCAGGCCCAGCTTTTCCGCCTGCTCCCTGAGCCAGATGCCGGAATAGTCGTCGCCGCCGATCCAACGGAAATTATCCTGGGCAAGGCGGAACACGGTGCCATCGTCGATCATGCCTCCGTGTTCATAACACATAGCTGTATAGACAACTTGGCCCGGCGACAGTTTGCGGATATTGCGGGTCATGCAGTACTGCAACAGGTTCTCTGCATCCGGCCCCGTTACCTCGAACTTGCGCAAAGGCGACAAATCCATCACCGCGGCTCGCTCGCGGCAGGCCCAGTATTCCTCGATGGGGCCTTCGTTGTTGAATTGGCTGGGCAGCCAGAAGCCACGATATTCAGTAAAATTGCGGGTGAGCGCCTCGAAGCGCCCGTGGAAGGCGGTCTGGCGGGTGAGTTCGGCGTCAGCGTCTGGGGTCATTCGGTAAGCCACTGCTCTGGAGAAGGTGTTTTTGTCGGAATAGGTGCGCACATGGATGTCGGTCGGCTCCCAGCCATTGGCCGCATCGACGTCGCACGGACACGCCGATGACACACACACCAGATCGGTAAGCGCCCGCATCAGCACATAATCGCCTGGCCGCGACCAGGGCTCATCGAGATAGAGCTGGTTATTGGCATTGATGTTGGTGTTGTAGAAATAATTGATCGCCTCCCAGCCTTGGCGCGGCGTGACGCCATAAGCTGCCAGTACGTCGTTGAAGTTTTCGCTGCAGTTGACATGGCCGGGATAACCCATGTCGTCGTAGTAGCGCGGGTTGCAGGCGGTGGCGAAGGCGTCGTGCCGCCCGCAGGTATCGCGGATTAACTCAACCAGCGGCTCCATCTCCCGGTCGAAGGCTTTCGATGGTAGGCCGGGTACGGGATAGCTCATGGCGATGAGGCTGCGCGTTACCGTGGAATCCAGTGCAAGGTCCTTGCCCTTGTCCAGTTTGCGGACGGAAAAGCACTGGAAATCCGTACATTGCCGCCCCTGGACGTCGATAACCTGGACATAGTCGCCAGCCTTCACCCGATATGCGGTGGCGGTACGCGCGGGGATGCGGAAATCCTGCAACGCATCGGCGAGGGCTTCGGGCAACACGGCCTCGCTGGGTTCGCGCGCCCGTGTGCGGGTGATGAAGAGTTCGATGGGTGTGGTCGTGTCCTGCGCCTCGGCATCCATCGCTCTGCCCGGCGCGGCGACGATGAGAAGGCCTGGGCGCACAACTGAAAGGCCGGCCCTGCTGCCGGCCTGCGAACTGGCTCCGAACAAGGCAACGGCCGTAGCCTTCGACAAATCGATGCCGCGCCGTTCGAGGACACGACGGGCGATCACCGCCGAGTCCTCGCTCGAGGCAAGCGTCGCCTGGAGGCCGCTCGCGGGCTTGTCGGCGGATGCATCCAGAATGGACTGCGTGTCGATGCGGCCGTCATCGCCGACGGCCACCAACTCGCAAGGCTGCAGGCCCTCCTTGTCGATAACCTCCAGCTGGTCCCCGGTCTCGACCGGCACTACCACGATGCCACCGCCCTTGACCAGATAGCGCTCGACATTTGCCGGCAAGGTACGGATACCTGGCCTGAGAATGAGGCTCGGCCGAGGCGCGCTGGCGATCAGTCCTGCTTGCCGTGGCGTATCAAGCATGCGAACGGTTTTCCTAGCTATGCGGATCGATGCGCAAGGCTAGGCCATGCGGTTGAGATTAGCAACAATTGGTTTTATTGGGCGGTATTGGTATATATTGGTCTGGTGAATTATTGCATACCGATGGCGGAAAAGTGAAAACTCGCCCGGACGCAGCCATTAGGCTGTTTGCCGGTTGAGACAATGACAGGAGCAATCGCAATGGAGCCGCGGGAATTCCGCAATTGCCTGGGGGCGTTTCCCACCGGTGTGACGGTAATAACCGCCATCGGACCGCGCGGCGAACCGGTGGGCAATACGGTGAGTTCGTTCAATTCGGTCTCGCTCGATCCGCCTTTGATCTTGTGGAGTCTCGGTCGCCACGCCTTTAGCCTGAAGGCCTATCTTTCTACCGACCTGTTCGCGGTCAATGTATTGCGCGAAGGTCAGGAAGAGTTGTCCAATCGCTTCGCCAAGGCGCTCGGCGACAAGTGGGCCGGCGTCGATTACGTAACGGGACAAAATGGTTGCCCGATGCTTTGCGGTGCCCTGGCGGTGCTCGAGTGCCGCACCGCCCATACGTATGTGGGCGGCGATCATGTGATCTTCGTGGGCGAGGTAATTCATGCCGAGCACGATCCCGAGGGCCGGCCGCTGGTCTTCCATCGCGGCAAGTATGCCGGCATCACGCTTCAAGGCTGAACCACCGCCACTGCATCTTGCCCAAGCACGATCAACCGCACGCCTTGGTCTGCACCACCCAACGGCTTTCGCTTTCGCAAATCAAGGTGCTCAGTAACGTACCCTTGCCCGGCAGATTTTGTGCGGCGTGCAACTAATGTCGGCAAGGCCATGGTGGACGGCAGTATGAACTGCAATCAAACTGCGGCGGGCCCGGCCCGCCGCAGAATTTTGCTCGCTTGAGGTTGTCGGCGCTACGAATCGCCAAGTCTCAGTTGCAGACCTTTCTCTTCCTCGGCACCGTCACATAGTAGTAGCCGTTAAACACGCGCTTGTAGCCGACGATGACCCACCTGCAGACAGGGTATCTGTATTGCGGCTGAACGTAGTACGCCGGCGGGTAATAAGGTGCGTACCGATAGGCAGGCGCGCCGAAATAAAGCCTGACCCCGGCAGAGGCCGGTGCTGTGGCGGCGCAAGTCACTGCGGCGGCAACGGCGAGTCCAAATATGAGGGTGCGGTGCATAATTTTTGTCCTCCGAGGTTCTTGGCGGCAGACTCTACAACGCCGACGAGTTGCCGTCCATGTAAACCCTTATAGATAGTGATTCCTGAACCGTGCCTGAACAAACCGGTCGCAGTTCAATCCATGGTCTGAATTTTGCGCTGGCCTGATTATGAAGGCGCACCCGATGAACTTGGGTTCATCGGGTGCGCCGTGGTCAACGATGCCGCGAGCGCTAGAAGGTGAGGGCTCATGCGGCGGGACTGCCGCCCGCGGGTCATCGCTGCCCAAGGCCCTGGTGGAGGCCTTAGTAGCAGATGCGCTTGAAGACCTTGCGGGTTTTCCAATGGTACCCGTTCCAGAACTTCTTGTAGCCGACGAACACCTTCGGGCAACCATAGTAGCTGTATGGGGCATAGTAGCCGCCATAGTAATGAGTCTGATAACCCCATCCGAAGGTCGGGCCACCGAAATATATACGGACGCCGGCATTGGCGGTGGAGGCGGCGGCGGTCAGGGCAGCAACAGCGGCGAGGCCGAGCATGGTCTTGCGGATCATGGTTCATTCTCCTTCGAGCTTGACTTGGGTGACCAGCAAGCACTGAGCTTTCGATCACCGATGATGACAGCCTGATAGAAGAAGCGTCTTGAACCTGGGCTGATCGCGCCGTTAATCCGATGTTCATCTACATATAGCAGCGAGAGCGGCGGGATATTGAATTAAAGAATGCTGGCTACCATGCGAGCCACTTCGTCGGTATTTACCTTACCCATTGCATTGCGCGGCAGAAAGTCAACAAATATAATGGCACGCGGATGCTTGTAGCGTGCAAGTTGACCGTCGAAAACTTGCAGAACGTCGCCAGCGGTGAGGTGAGGGTCTTTCCTCACCACCACAGCCACAGGAACCTTGCCCCAGCGAGGATCCGCTCGCCCGGCGACGGCGGCCTCGGCAATGCCGGGATGGGTCCTGAGAACACGCTCCAATTCGGCCGAATAGATGTTTTCGCCCCCCGAAATGATGACGTTCTTGATGCGGTCCTTGAACGAATAGAGACCGGATGCATCGCGCACCGCCACATCGCCGGAATGGAACCAGCCGCCGCGAAAGGCATCGGCCGTCGCCGCCTCATCGCGCCAGTAGCCCGACGCCACGTTGCCGCCCTTGACCAGCACTTCGCCTTCGGTCCCGTCGGGCACCTCGTTTCCTTCGGCATCGGCGATGCGGATTTGACTCTGAAGACCCTGCCGGCCGATCGAGCCGACGGTCGAAAAGGCTTCCTCGATGCGCTGGTAGAGAGCAACCGGGCCGGTCTCGGTCGAGCCGTAGACCTGGATCACCGGCACCTTGCGGGCATGGAGGGTCTCGATCAGGTCAACCGGCACATCGGTCGATCCGGTCACCAGCGCCCGCAGCGAGGAAAGGTCGGTCTCCTGCCACGCGGGGTGCGCGATCATGGCCTGCAACGTGGCCGGCACCTGCACGGTGAGGCTCGGGCGGTCTCGGGCGATGGCAGCAAGTGTTGCCGCCGGCTCGAAACGCGCATGCAGGCTGACCGTGGCGCCCAGCGCCAGGGCGGGCAGCGTCTGGATGTTGAGGCCACCTACATGGAACATCGGCAGCACGGTGAGGACGTGGTCGGCGGCCGTCATGTCGTGCATGTGGTGGGCGTTGATGGCATTGACGCGTATCGCCTCGCGGCTCAGCACCGCCCCCTTCGGCCTCCCGGTGGTGCCTGAGGTATATACGATGAGCAGCGGGCTTGAGGCATCGCCACGAATACCGCCGCCGCCACTTTCGGCCTCGACCGCCTCGGCAAGTCGCACCGCCGCACCGCTGCCCGCGCCGATGCCGAAGACCGGGACGTCGCCCAGGCCGGTAATGAGGGAATCGATGCGTTCGGCGAAGTCATCGGCCACGACCAGCGCGGAAATGCCGGCGTTGGCGAGGATAAAGGCCTGTTCCGGCACCGCCAGCCGCCAGTTGAGGGCAACCACCATGACGCCCGCCCGTGCCGCCGCCAGTGTCAGAATAATCTGTTCGGGCGCATTGAGGCCGAGATAGCCGATGCGTGCGCCGACCTTCAGGCCAAGTCCCGACGCCAGCAACCCCGCCGCCCGGTCCACCAGCCCGGCAAGCTCGCCGTAGCTGATAACCCGTCCCTTGAACCGGATGGCGGCCTTTTGCGCATCGCGCTGGGCGGCCTCTTCTGCCCACACCGCCGGGTCGCGCATCAGTCGCTCTCTCCCGGCTCGTAAAGACCCTCGCGGCCGATACGGTCGAGGCAGATCTCGGCCGTCCATGGCAGCATTAGCGAGCCGCAGCGGCTGTCGCGGTAGAGCCGCTCAATGGGCAGCGACTTGAGCATCGACTGGCCGCCGCAGGTGCGGATGGCGAGTTGACACAATGCGTTGGCGTTTTCCATGACGGAGAACTGTGCCGCATAGGCCCTGAGCACCTGCTCCTTGGAAGGATCGGGCCGCGCCTCGCTGATCGCCTGGAACCACAGGGCCTTGGTCTGTTCGAGCCTGACGCGCATTTCGGCCAGTGCGATCTGCTTGGTCGGGTATATGCGCCGTTTCACCGGCGGCAGGCCGGGCCATTCGCCGCGCAGGTATTTCACCGTGAAATCATAGGCTGCCTGCGCGATGCCCATGTAGGCCGGCGACAGGGTCATGAACATGTGCGGCCAGCGCGTCGCGGCCTGGTAGTAGACGCCGCGCGGCATCAGTTCTTCGTCCTCGCTGACAAACACGTCCTTGAAAATCAGGTTGCGTGAGACCGTAGCGCGCATGCCGAGCGGGTCCCAGTCGCCCTCGACGCTGACGCCTTCGGCATCGGCCGGCACGGCGATGTACATGGTGTCCTTGCGCGACGGCTTTTCTCCCGGCTTCACCTCGCCGCAAAGTACACCGTAATAGTGGGCATGGCCCGACAACGAGGCAAAGATCTTCTTGCCCTTGATCACCCAGCCGCCGTCGACCTTGCGGGCTGAGGTGGAAAACGGAACGACGCCGGCGGCCGCTGCGCCGCCTTCCGAAAAAGGCTGGGCATAGATGCGGCCGTCCTCGACGATGCGGGCATAATGTTTGGCCCGATGCCGGTCGTGGCGATTGCGCTCGAGGCCGTCCATGTCGAGGTCGTCCGCCAGATCGCCCGTCCACAGGCACGAGCACACGTGCATGTTGAAGGTGAGGGCGGTGGCCCCGCAATAGCGACCGATCTCAGCGGCGGTCAGCATGTAGGCCCGGTAGGGTGCCCCGTGACCGCCGTGGGCCTTGGGAACGCAGATGGAGAGCAGGCCCGCCGCGTGCAGATCGTCATAGTTCTCGGTGGGGAAAATGGCATCGCGATCATAAGCCGCCGCTCGTCCGGCAAAGTTTTCCGCGCCCAGCCGGCGAGCCAGCGCGGTGAGATCGGCCTCCTGCGGCGCCAGGCGGAAGGCCTGCGGGTCGAATATTGGGGCATCGTCGTTCATGCGGAGATTTCCTTGTAGAATTCACGCATTAGGCCAGCGAATTGAATCGGTTTCTCATACGGCGCCATGTGCCCGGTGCGCTTCAGAACGGCGAACCGGGCGTGGGGTATGATCTCGGCCATGCGCGCCATGGTCCTGAGCGGCGCGTTGAGGTCCTCAACGCCGGCGATCAGCAGGCAAGGCGCGGCGATACGGCCCGCATCGACGCGCCGGTTGAACGTGGTGAGGCAGGTGATCGCCATGCGATAGGCCTCCGGCGACGTAGCAGCGAACGCCCGCCTGGTGAAGTCCGCCACCTCTCTACCTGCATCGCCTCCCAGCAGCGAGGATGAGAACATCTCGGCCAGTTCGGCCATACTGCGCCCTGCATCGAGCGGTGACAGGCGGTTCTTCAAAAACGCCTTCTGAAAGCTCCCGTCGGCCGAGCCGAAAGAGGAGGTGGTGCCTGAAAGCACCAGCGAGGCAGTACGTTCAGGATAGGTGAGGGCAAATTCCTGCGCCACCATGCCGCCGATGGAATGCCCGAGGATGTGAAGCCGCTCCACGCCTTCGCGCGTGCCGTGCTCAGCCAGCCGGCGCGCAAGGTCGCCGAAGCCGTATTGCGCCTCGGCCATGGGGGCATCGCCATAGCCCGGCAGGTCGTGCCCAATGATGTGGATGTCTGGCGCCAGTTCGGCCGCCACGCGCTGAAACAGCGAAGCGTCGCCGCCGATGCCCGGTATGGCGAAGACCTGAAGCGTCATTACCCGGCATCCGTCAGACGGCCATCCTCCACCACCACCACCCCGTCGAGGCGGATGGTCGTGCCACGTACCGGCAAATCGAAATGGCCCTCGGTGAAGCGCCCGGCGAATTCATTGGCGCCGGTCGAATAGAGAAAGTTGCCGGCATAGGCGCGGATCTCGGTGCCGTTGGTGTCGCGCTTGTCGTACATGGCAAGCGCCTCGTAGCGCGCGCTCTGGTTGAGGCCCCAGCCCACATGGCTGGTGGCATAGGCATTCGGGTCACCCCAGGCGGCGAAATAGCGCCGCATCAGCTCGCCGTCGGCGCCTTTGCCCTCGATGGAGGTCACGAAATCGTTCTCGATGGCGAGAATGAGGGGGCGCTCGAGATAGCGCTTGAAGGTGAGATTGACATCGCCCGCATCAAGCACCAGCCGACCGTTGACGGCACCGACGCGGGGAAAGCTCACCACCACGCCGCCCGGCCAATGGGCGACGGTGCCTGGACGGTCGGTCCAGCCCCACACACCGGCGGTGCGCGCCTCGCACATGTCGACGGTGAGATCGCTGCCGGCGGCCGATGTGACGGTCATCTGGCGGGCGGCGCGGCAGCGCTTCACCGCCGCCTTGACGCGGGCTTCCATGGCGGCATCGGGCACCAGGCGTTCCAGCGCATCGGGGTGCTCGTTCGACACCATCAACAAGCGTGCCTTGCCGCCTGACAGGATATCGGGGAGTTCCGGGGCGTGCAGCAGGCCTTCCACCGTCAGGTCGACGACCAGCGAGACTTCGCGCAGCGAGGCGATCGCTGCCTTGTGGCCTGAAAGCGCCCGGCTGGCGCCGGTGGAACGCACCGGCACCGGCGATGCTTGAGGCGGCGAGGCGACCACCACATGGAACGCCCTGACCCCGAGGCGCTGCAGCGCCAGTTCGGCAAGCTGCACGTTCAGCGGTCGCGATTGGGTCTCCGAGAGGATCGCAACGTCATCGCCGGCCTTGACCTTGCACAGGGTGAACACCCGTTGAAAGGCGTCGATCCACTTGCCCTCGATACGGTCACTGAGCATTGGAGACGGCGGTTGCCCACATGCCGCAGATGGCGCCCGAGGTCACGTCTTCGCAGCGCGGGCCACGGCGGAAGCGGTCATACAACACGGTCCAGACCGAGTTCTCGCCGGCGCGATAGGGGCCGAACTTGAAATACATATCAGGGCCCAGACCCACGCCCTGATGCCCAATATGGCCGGTGACCAGCGCCACCGGCTTGCCGTTGGCGGCAATGGCGATGCGTCCGTTGCCGCGCGGGCCGGTCTTTACGTCGAAAACGAAGTCGATCCAGCCGCTTTCGGCCGCCGGTATGTAGTTGCCGTAACGCTTGACCGCAATCTCGGTGGTGCAAGCGTTCTGGTAGCGCCAGTCGGTGACCGGCATGTTGGCCTGCCAGGCAACCAGCGCCCGTGTCTGTTTGTCGTGGGGACGGTTCGATACCAGTGTCTCGCCCGGTTTGCAGTGATCCGGTCGCTCTGCCGTGCCCAGCGGTTCGACCTTCACCTCATCGGTCTCCGTCGTGATGACGATCTTGCCCTTGTCGAGTCGAAGGGCCAGGAACGGACTATAGGATTTCTGTGCCGCCGGGGTAATCTGGCGCTTCCATTGGGCCATCAGGTATCGGTGGTCGTCCTGGGGGATCGGATTGGCAAGCTTCATGGAAAACGCGTACCAGACCTCGTCGCCGTAGGGCACCTGCACCTTGTGTTTCTCCCACACCTCGGCGCGCTCGCTGCACCCCTTGGCATCGGCGGCGCACAGCGGTCGGATCGACAGTTGCAGCGCCTGCTTGCCCTGGCGAGCATCACCCGCAACGAAGCGCACGGTGCCGGCACTCTGCTCGAAATTCTTCTTGTAAAAGAGCCCGCTGCCGGCAGCGAAGGTCTTGCCCTCGAAATTGTCCTTCAGCACCGGAATGAGCGGTTGGGCCCTTGCTGCATGGGGTGCGGCGTTCCCCACCACAAATACAGCCGCCACGACCGCCAGATACCGCCCGATCTTCATGCTTTCACCTCGTTGTCCATCGCCCCGATACATGACCACCACAGGGCCTCAAGGTCAATCGTGGCAACAAAATGTTTGTTTCCCATCATAGCGCTTTGCGGCATGCTGAGGCCATGCGCAAGGCGGTAGCCGAATACCTTTCCGGCTTGCGCTAGGGTCTGTTGAGTATCACGGTTGCGGCGCTGGCGTGGCCCATTTTGTTTCTGGCTAGCTTTGAGGGGCGCCGCAGGGCCCACCCCTTCAAGCCGCTCAAAGTGACGTCCAGAGGCAAAATGGGCCACGTCCCTTCGGGATTTGACAGGATTGGCCCATCTTCACGCGGCTTCGTCGTCGAATATGCCAGCATGTCCTTCCTCCTCAACCCCGCAAATCTGGGCCAATCCTGTCAAACCGGCACCACAACCGTGATTCTCAACAGGCCCTAGTCCGACATGATCGGCGGCCGTCCCAGGCTGATATAGGTGAAGCCGGCACGGGCCATTTCGCCGGTGAGATAGATGTTGCGGAAATCGATTACCAGCTGCGTCTTCATGATCTGCGCCAGGCGTTCGAGATCGAGGCCGCGGAACAGGTTCCATTCGGTGAGCACCACTACGGCATCGGCACCGGTGGCCGCTTCGTAGGCATCTTCCACCCAGTCGATGCCGGAAAAGTGTCGCCTGGCGGCCTTCTCGGCTACGGGATCGCAGGCTGCCACGCTGGCACCAGCCGCTGTCAGCGCCGGCACCAGGGTGAGGCTGGCGGCGCGGCGCATGTCGTCGGTATCGGCCTTGAAGGCCAGCCCGAACACGGCAATGCGCTTGCCCGCAAGATCGCCGCCGACGGCCTCCGCCACCCGTCCGGCGAGGCCCTCCACCCGCCGGTCATTGGCCGACTTGGCGGCTTCGACAACGCTGAGCTGGCGCTTTGCCGCGCGGCCCGTCGCCACCAGCGCACGAATATCCTTGGGCAGGCACGAGCCGCCAAAACCCGGACCCGGTTGCAGATAATCGAGGCCAATGCGTGAATCGAGGCCCATGCCGCGGGTCACCGCCTGGATGTCCCCACTCAGTTCGCCGCACAGATCGGCCAGTTCGTTGACGAAGGCAATGCGGATGGCGAGATAGGCATTGGCGGCGTATTTGATGAGTTCGGCCGATTCCAGTCCGGTGAACACGATGGGCACTCGCCGCATGACCAGTGGCAGATAAAGCTGGCGCAGCCGTTCGCGGGCCCGATCCCCCTCGGCGCCGATGACGATGCGGTCCGGATTGATGAAATCGCCTACCGCTGAACCCTCGCGCAAGAATTCCGGATTGGCCGCCATGTCGAAGTCAGCGTCGGGGTTTTCCGACTTGATGATGTCCTCGAGCTGCCGGGCCGTACCCACCGGCACTGTCGACTTGGTGACGACCACGGTGTAGTCGCTCAGCGAGCACGCGATATCGCGGGCGGCCTGATGGACGAAGGCCATGTCAGCCTCATCATCGCCACGCCGCGATGGCGTGCCGACCGCGATGAACACCACATCGGCCTCGGCGACACAATCATAGGAAGTCGAAAAGGTCAGCCGGCCTGCCGCCATGTTATTGGCGACAAGCTGCTCCAGCCCCGGTTCGTGGATGGGGATCTTGCCTTCCTCCAGCATGGCGATACGTCCGGCGTCGCTGTCGATGCAAACGGTGTCGAAGCCGAAATCTGACAGACAGGCACCTGTGACCAGGCCAACATACCCGGCGCCGACAATGACCAGCCTCATTATTCAGTTTCCTTGCGATAAAGATAAAAACGGTCCTCGTGGGCACCGGGCGGCAGCGGCAGCGCATTGCAGCCGGCAACCGTCAATGGCAGGTCCGAAAGCACGAACCCCCCCGGCGCTAGTGCCGGCACGATGCCCGCCGAGACGATGCTTGCCATGACCCTGTTCTGCTCCTTGTCGAAGGAGCCCACGTCGGAATTCACCATGACGACCTTGCCGGCGTGGCGCGCTGCTGCTGCCGGCAGTGTTTCGGCGAGATCCCCGATGATAAGTTGATGATCCTCCGGCGTGCAGTCAGGATAGCTGTGCACCTGACGTTCGAAGACGTAGATCTCACGTTCTGGCAAATGCGCCCGCAAATGAGAGAAGGTGCGTCCCAGCCCCAGGCCAAGCTCGAACACGATGCCGGGCATCGTCTCGATTTCGCCGAAAACCCAGTTCAGACAGGCGTGCTGCGATTGCAGCCGGTACAGCAGTTTTTCCAGTCGGGTGATCATCGCCGGGTTGATCTGACCTTGATTAGATGCCAGGGGCGGGTTGGGGTAGCACAGCCGCCCTCGTGGAGGAAGCCGCGCCATATCAACTATTTCACTGTTGCACCATTGCCGTGAACCTCCATATTATAGGACTGTCTCAAGCACTACCGGCGAGGGGTGGCATTGTACGGGGTTGCTTGAATGCTCAAAAATCCGCTTGTCGTGCGATTCTGGGGGGTGAGGGGCAGTCTGCCTTCAGCATCTCCGTCAACAGCTGTCTATGGTGGCAATACGCCCTGCGTCGAAATGCGTTGCGGCGATCGCCTGCTGGTATTCGATGCCGGGTCGGGCATGCCGTATCTCGGCCGGGCCATGGCCGAAGAGGCACCGCAGCGCATCGACATCCTGTTCAGCCATTGCCACTACGATCACATCGAAGGTCTTCCGTTTTTCGGGCCGCTGCACAATTCCGGCAACGAGGTCCACGTATGGTCCGGTCATCTGGACGGGCACCTGTCGACGGCCGACATGATCCACAATTACATGCGCGAGCCCTATTTCCCTGTGGGGCCGGCGTGCTTTTCGGCCGCGATGCACTATCACGACCTGGTGCCGGGCGACCGGCTTGATCTCGGCGACGGCATCAGCGTCGATTCCATAAAGCTCAAGCACCCCGGCGGGGCGGTGGCCTACCGGGTGGCCTACGGCGGACATTCAGCCGTCTATATGACCGATGTCGAGCACCAGCCCGGCCGCCTCAACGATGCCCTGGTGAAGTTCGCGCGCGGCTGCGATATCTTCATCTACGATGCCATGTATACCGATGACAACTTCGCCCCCCATGCTGGCTACGGCCATTCCACCTGGCAACAAGGCGCCCGCCTCGCCGACGCCGCCGGTGTCGTGGACTATGTGGGGTTCCACCACAATCCCGACGCCACCGATGCCGACCTGGCCGAACGCGAACTGAAGCTCAAGCGCCTCAGACCCGGCAGCCGGCTGGCGCGTGAGGGCCTTACAATGGTGCCGCGCCGCAAGAAGGGCAAATGACGTGCCCCGGCTTCCCGCACTGCCGGAAATCCTCAAAGACACCTTCAGGCGCCGCGCCGCGGTTGCCCTGCCGCCGCGTGTCCTTGAGGCCATCGAGCGCCAGGAAAATTCCGGTGAGGTGCTGGTCAAGCTGATCCAGCTTGCCGTTGTCGGCCTGTGGACGACGCTCTACCTGGTGGCGCCGCGCACCGATATGGGCACCTCGTTCTCGCCCGTTCCCTATGCGCTCGGTGGCTATATGGTGCTCAATGTCGTCGGCCTTTTCTGGGCCCTGCGCCGGGGTTTGCCGAACTGGGCCGTCTATCTCAACATCGTCCTCGATATCTCGGTGCTGACGGTGCTGATCTGGAGTTTTCACATCCAGTACCGCCAGCCGCCTTCCTTCTACCTGAAGGCGCCGACCCTGCTCTATATCTTCATCTTCGTGGCGCTGCGGACCCTGCGCTTCCAGCCGCGCTTCGTCATTGCCGCCGGACTCACCGCGGCGGCTGGCTGGCTGGCGCTCACCGGCTATGCCATCCTGGCCGATCCCTCCAACATGATGATCACCCATAACTACGTGCACTACATGACGTCGAATTCGATACTGGTAGGCGCCGAGATCGACAAGATCATCTCCATTCTCATGGTGACGGTGATTTTGGCGCTGGCGTTGCGGCGCGCCAACGACCTGTTGGTGGTTTCCGTTTCCGAGCAGGCAGCGGCGCGCGATCTGTCGCGCTTCTTCGACGCCGAGGTCGCCGACCGCATCCGGTCGAGCGAGACCACGGCCATGGCGGGCGACGGGATCAGGCGCGAGGCGGCGATATTGTTCGTCGATATCCGCAGCTTCACCCCCATGGCTGCCACCCTCGATGCCGGCGAGGTAGTTGCCACGCTGGCGGCCTACGAGCGCCGCATCGTGCCGCTGATCCGCCAACACGGCGGCAGCATCGACAAGTTCCTGGGCGATGGCATCATGGCGACCTTCGGCGCGGTCAACGATTCAACCACCTGCGCCGCCGATGCGCTCAGGGCGCTCGATGCCGTCATGGCCGAGGCCGAAGCCTGGAGCGACGAGCCTGTCCTTTCGCGTATCACGCCTGAGCGGGTGAACGCCGCCGCGGCTTGCGGTGAGGTGCTGTTTTGTACGATGGGTGGCGAGAACCGGCTCGAATACACCACCATCGGGGCCGCCGTTAACCTCGCCGCCAAGCTGGAAAAGCACAACAAGGTGTTGCCCGCCCGCGCCCTGACCGATGCCGCGACCTTTGACCGTGCCGTGGCGCAGGGCTATGAGCCCACGCACCAACCCCGCCGCGAGCGCCAGCACCTCGAAGCGGTGGACGAGGAAGTGGACCTGGTGGTGCTTCACGAGATCAGGTGATCGCCGATCGGAAATTGCGATAAAGCTGTTCGGCACCGGCGTTGAATTCGGCCATGGCAGCGGTGGCCGCCGCGTCGAGATCACCCAGCGCGGCCGGCCCCAGGGTATTCTCGAGCGCCTGCTTGTAGGCTGGCACCTTGCCCCAGTTGACGACCGTGTCAGGCTCGACCTCCACATGGTACTGCATCGACCATGCCTGGCGGCCGACGCGCATGGCCTGCACCCGGCAAACATCCGATGAGGCGAGAATGACGCTGTCATCCGGGGGCTGGGCGACGCAGACCGAATGCCATTGCAGCGCCTTCTGGCGTCGGGCCATGCCGGTAAAAATCGGGTCGCCCTGACCCTCGGCGGTCAGCTCCACATCGAGGATGCCGATTTCCGGCGGACGCTGCGGCCCACAGGTACCGCCCATGGCGTCGGCGAGAAGCTGGTGGCCGAGGCAAAGACCGAGATAGGGCCGCTTGAGTTCCCCCACCCAGCGGCGAATGGCCCGCTTTTCCTCAACCAGCCAGGGATGCGCCTCGACATCCCACACATCCATCGGCCCGCCCATCACCCACAAGGCATCGTAATCTTCAAGCGCCGGGATGAGCTCACCCGCATCTAGTTCCACCGCGTCCCAGCGGACATCGTCCGCGGCGAGGAACTTGCGCAGCATGCCGGGATGTTCGCAATCGATGTGCTGGAAGACAAGGAGACGCATTGAGGCAATCCTTTGCGAGCGGGTTCGCCCCCCAAACACTAGCCCAATTGCTGGTGGCCGTCAGCCCGCCATGCCGCGGCGCCGAGCTCAGTCTCCTTGCATGACGGCGCCTTGTGGGGATTTCCGCGACCACCAGGACTTGATCAATTGGTCGAGCGAGAAGACGCCCGGCCCGCGCGCGATGATGACGAGAAGGGCGATGGCCCAAAGTCCGTGGTCGATATAGGACCCGGGGTAGACGAAGATCTGGATGATCAGTGTCACACCCATCAACCCCAGGGCCGATAGGCGCGAGGCAAGACCGATGACCAGCAGTGCTGGAAACAGATGCTCGGCCAGCGCCGCCAGGTTTGCCGCCACCACGGGATCGATGAGGGGAAGCTTGTACTCCTCGCGGAACAGATAGATGGCCGCGTCGGTGACGTGAAAGCCATCTACCTTGGTCTGGCCCGAGCGCCAGAAGATGGTGGCGACGACGAAGCGCGACAAAAGGGCGATGAAACTGTGGGGGACGGCATCGGCAATGTCGGTAAAGCGCGCGATGAGGCGGGCAACGCCAGTCATGCCTGGTCTCCGAAATGGTCACGGACTTCCGCAATCATCTGCGCCGATATCATGCCAGCTAGATTGTCGGCGAGATCGAAGCCGGGTGCTTCCTCGATCGCCCGCGCCGCTGCCGTGCCAAGGGCATCGCCTTCTTTCAACGCGGCAAGGAGGAGGGCTGCACCGGCGGGCAGCCGACGGATTTCCACCGACATCTCCGGCCTGGTGACGAGGGCGTCTTCGCCATGCGAAGGATCGACCGGCTGCACCTCGGCATCATGGATATTGGTTTCCCAGATGGAAACCACCGGATACGCCGAAGCAACAATGAAGACCGCCGGATGGAAAGTGAAGGTGAGGTAGGGCAGGCGCTCAGGGGGCACAGCGGCTAGGCAATCCGGATCAATGGGGCGCCGATCAGCGGCGTGGTAGGCCTGCCAATGGGCCGATTCGAGTCGCGCCACGTCGGCCAGATAGGGCACCGGACGGGCCGGCTCGAACCCGGCGATGAAGTCGGGATAGTCGGCGCCATAGTTGATGAGCACCGGGCTCCTGGGCAGGTGAGTGAGGGCATATTCGCCAGTCATGGCGCGAAAGAACTCATTGCCCACCAACCGCTTCACCACCGGATAACGCACGCCAAGCGCCTCGATGAGGGCGCCCGAGACATTGTTACGATAGACGCCGAAGCGTAGTTGAGGGCGGTCGCCGGTCCAACTCGTGATGCCCTCCGGCACCGGCTTGCGGCGGTCGATCACCGCTGAGGCAAATGTCGATTGTGCATCGCCGGCCATGGCGCGCCTCACTCCGCCGCCGCAAGGCAGGACTTTTTGCGACCGGTTGCGGACGTGAGGATCGCCTCGGCGCGCTCTGCCTCGGCGATCAGATCATCGAGCGGCGGCACGTCGGCATCGCGCTCGATGAGCGTCGGCACCGGGCCGCTGCGCGCGATGGTGTGTTCGAATAGCGACCACACCGGATCGGCGATGGGCGAACCGTGGGCATCGATGAGCAGCTGCGCGCCCGCATCGTCGAACCGCTCGTCGTGACCGGCCAGATGGATCTCTCCCACATGTTCCACCGGAAAGTCGTCGATATAGGCGCGCGGGTCGAAATGATGGTTCATGGCCTGCACGAAGACGTTGTTGACGTCGAGCAGCAGCCCGCAACCGGTGCGGGCGACGATCTCGCGGAGGAATTCGATCTCGCCCATGCTGCTTTCCGAGAACTGCACGTAAGTCGAGGGATTTTCCAGGAGGAGGGTGCGCCCCACCGCCTCCTGGGCCTCGTCGACATGAGCGCACACATGCGCCAGCGTCGCGGCGGTGTAGGGCAGGGGGAGCAGGTCGCTCAGATAGGCGTCTTCATGGGTCGACCAGGCCAGATGCTCCGAAAACAGCCCCGGCTCGTAGCGCTCGACCAGACTTTTGAGGCGGGCGAGATGGGCGGTATCGAGCGGTCGGTCGCCGCCGATGGACAGCGCCACCCCGTGCAGTGATAGCGGGTAATGCTCGCGGATGCGGGCCAGATAGTGGTGCGGCGGCCCGCCGGCGCCCATGTAGTTCTCCGCGTGCACCTCAAGGAAGCCGAAGGCCGGATGGTCCCTCAGGATATCGTCGTAATGCTGCGGCTTCAGTCCGATGCCGGCGTGCGGGGCGATGGTCGCTGGCGTCGTCATGGCGGTTGCCTCCTCGTTCACGACGGCCGCTTGATTTCCTCAAGCGAGCCGGGACCGAACGGCGTCTGGGTGGTGATGCAGGTACCCTCCGGCACCAGCTTCCAGGCGTTGCCCTGATAATCGATGGTGGAGGTGCCGGCGCAGGTGGTTCCTTCACCCGCCTTGCAGTCATTCTGGCCCTTCAGCGCAACACCATAACATTTCTCAAAGCCTGCGGCCACGACCGGGCCGGCGGCAAGCGCAGCAAATTCGGCACTGAGTGCAGCGGCCAGCGCAAAGGCGGAAAGTGTGGTCGTCGCAGGCTTCATATTCAATGGTCCCACAATGATCTTGAGGCGCAAGGATAAGAAACAGTGGCGGGCGCGGCGCCGGAAACCGGTACCGCGCCCGTCTTCATAATATCGCCTAGCTCTTCATGGGTTCCAGCATGCCCATGCCGTTGGGCGTCTTCATAGTGGTGCAGGTGCCGGCGGGCACGAGCTTGAAGGACTGGCCGTCATAGTCGGTGGTCGACATGCCGGCGCAATCGTGCATGCCGGCCTTGCAGTCGTTCTGGCCCTTCAGGGCGACGCCGTAGCATTTCTCCTGACCGGCGGCCGACGCCGGGGTCGGCGCATAGCCGGCGGACAAGGCCGCGCCGAGCGCGCCGGCCAGGGCAAGAGCTGTAACGGTTTTGGCTGTGGTGGACATTCGGGTTCTCTCCTCTTGGGCTCCATGTGGATTGTGGGTCGGATGCTGGTGGATAGTGTTCTCCCGCGCTCCGGATGCGACAAAAACTAACCTGACTCATCGCTCAACTGTAAATCACGTTGCCGTCAGAGGCACTTGATCGGGCGCAGCGGCCTTGCCCGACAGCCCTATCCCAAGCGGTCGGGCATTGCCGGCAGGGCGCGATCGGGCGGCCACCAGCCAATGTCGCTTCGCGGCCCCATAAAGCTGATCAGGGCATCGAGAAAACCCCATGCCGTGGCGTCGTGCACCAGATGATGGCTGAGAATGCCGACCGATCGCCCGCCCGCCGCCCGCGCTTGCGCTAGGCTCTGCGCCAGCCGGACAATCAGCAAATCGTGATTGTGGCCGCCACGGTTGCCGCGCCAGTCGATGATGTCCACGTGGGTGTTGAGACGTTGTGGGACCGGCACCAGCCCTCCCGGTTCGGGGCCGAATACCGACAAAGCCTCGATTCCCAACCGCGGCAACGCCTTGACGACGGCGTCATCGATGCGGTTCCACGGCGGCACCAGCATAGGCGCCAGTTTTGCCGCGAACAGGCCGTCAAGCCAGTCGAGACCGCGGGCGATGTCGGCCAGCACCTGATCGAGCGGCCGATGGGCGCCAAGCTCGGCCTTCTTTTCCCCCTGGGGCGCGTAATTCTTGTGGGCAAAACCATGCACCGCCACCCGCCACAGCGGCTGCCGCGCCACGAAGTCGGCAAGCGTCGGCTCGGCACCGGCCGGGATGACGGCGAGCATGGTCGGCACGGCGGCATTGCGGGTCATGGCCGCCAGCCGTTGCAGGGCCGGCGTCACCGCGACCGCATCGTCGTCCCTCAGCCACAGCCGCGCCGCCCGGCCGGCCTCCGCCCAGTGCTGAAGTTCGGCCTCCAGCGGTGCCCAGTCGGCGGACGCCGTCATTGCACCGCCACCTTGACGGCCAATGGCGCCAGATAATGCTCGAGTGCCGCTGCGGCCGCGGCAAGCGAGCGTTCCTCGGCGACGAAGTGGCGGGCGGCGCCCGACATCCGTGCATACAGCGCCGGATCGCCGGCGATGTGTGCGATGGCCGCGGCGAAGGCGCCCGGCTCGACCTCCCGCACCAAAAGTCCGGTCTCCCCATGCCGGATGACGCTCGGCACACCATGCGTTGCAAGTGCCACCGCCGGTAGCCCGGCGGCCTGGGCCTCCAGGTAGGAAAGTCCGTAGGCCTCACCGAAGCCCGGCCAAACGAAAATGTCGCTTTCCTCGAGAAGGTCTCTTACCGCCGACGGCCCGAGTTCGCCGAGGAAATCAACGCGGTCCTCACCCAATCCGGCAAGCGCCTGACACACTTCAGGCATCGAAGGCCCGCCGCCTGCCACACGCAAGCGCCAGTCGATGCTGTCGAGGCGGGCCAGCACGGCGGCCAGAAAGCGGTAGGATGCGACCTTTACGCCAGGGCGCATCATGGCCACGCACACCAGCTGCAGCGGATCTCGCATCGAATGTCTTGTCGGCGTGGCGTTCACCGTCAGTTCGATGAAAGGGGCCAGCATGGCGATGCGCGTCTTGTCGGCGATGCGCGCCAGACCTTCGGCATCATCCGGCGTAAAGCAAAAATTGACCCTCGCGAGACGGATGCTGTCGATCACCAGCGCCTGACTGTCGCGCCACTGGTCCCGATCGCGCTTGCCGGCATAGGAAGCTTCCGCCGTCACATAGGCGATCCCAAAGTGCCGGCAGACGATGGGGCCGATGATATCGGGGGCCTTGTAATAGGGATGATAGCTGAACCACAGGTCGGCCGCCGCGCCGTCTTCATCTTCCCAGCGCGCGATGATGGACGCGGCCTCGCGCCTTGCCCTATCGATGATGTCGGCATCATGGGGCAGGCTCGAGTACATCCTGAGCTCGGAGGCGGTCTCGACCTTGTGCCCGCTGGCTTGAAGTGCTGCAACCAGTTGGCGCGCCATCTTGCGGTCGCCGGAGGGAACCAGGTGGCCAGGAGGCTTGAGCGGAGCGTAAAAGGCGATATGCATGGGCATCGTCGTCATCTTTCCCGCCTTTTCCAAAGGGCGCAATGAAATAGATGCCGATGCCGAACAATCGACCCGAGGGAATGGCTCGACAGAGATGATAGGTCGATGGTAACAAGGCCGTGAGGGAGAGAGGGAGCGGTCTGATTGAGTGTCGCGGGGAGTGCAAGCTTTCCGGACCGGGTCTTGTGAAGTTGGGGGGATAAGGCACTCATATGAACCGTCCCGACGGTGATCTTCTGCGTGTCGAAGGTCTGCGTATTACCTTCAATCTGCAATCCGGACCGCTCGAAGCGGTCAAGGGCGCGAGCTTTCGCATCCGCCCTGGCAGCGTCGTGGCGCTGGTGGGCGAATCGGGTTCCGGCAAGTCGGTGATCGCCCAGGCGATCATGGGCATCCTGCCGCAGGTCGGCCGTATCAGCGGCGGTTCCATCCTGTTTGCCGACAACGCCAATGGCACCACCGTCGACATCGCCCAGCTCAATCCCGACGGCGTTGACATGCGCAAGGTGCGCGGCGCCCGCATCGCCATGATCTTCCAGGAGCCGATGACCTCGCTGTCGCCGCTGCACACTGTCGGCGACCAGATCGAGGAAGCCTTGCGGCTGCATCAGGATGTGCCGTCCGGGGAAAGGCGCAAGCGCACCGAGGAGATGCTCTCCCTTGTGGGCTTCCCCGATCCGCATCGCGCCTACGACATGTATGCCTTCGAGCTGTCGGGGGGCCTGCGCCAGCGCGCCATGATCGCCATGGCGCTGATCTGCCGGCCGGCGCTGCTGGTGGCGGACGAACCCACCACCGCCCTCGATGTCACCATCCAGGCTCAGATCCTCAAGCTCCTGAAGGACTTGCAGGAGCGCTTCGGCATGGCCGTGTTGCTCATCACCCATGATCTGGGCGTCGTCGCCAACATCGCCGACGAGGTGGTGGTCATCTATCACGGCGAGATCATGGAAGCGGGAACGGTGGAGGACATCTTCACCAATCCGCAGCACGAATATCTCAAGGCACTCTTGGCCGCGGTACCGCATTTCGACATGAAGCCCGGCGAACGCCTGCAGGCCTTGCGCGATGTGGTGGTCGATGCCGCCGCGGTCATGGACCAGGCCGTTGTCGCCAACCAGCGGGTCGCCTCCGACAGCAGCAAGCCGTTGCTCTCGGTGCGTGATCTCACCAAGACCTATGGCAGCCGCAAGGGCGGATTTTTCTTTTCCGCGCCCGAGGAAAACCTGGTCCGCGCCGTCAACGACGTCAGCTTCGACATCAAGCGCGGCGAATGCCTGGGGCTGGTGGGCGAATCGGGCTGTGGCAAGACCACCGTCTCCAAGCTCCTCATGCGCGCCGTCACCGCCGATAGCGGCGAGATTGTCTTCAACGATGGCGACCGCGACATCGACATCGTCAAGCTGGCCGGCAACGCCCTGAAGAAATTCCGCACTCGCGTGCAGATGGTGTTCCAGGACCCCGTCTCCTCGCTCAGCCCGCGCATGACAGTCGGCAACATCTTGCGCGAGCCCATGGAGATCCATGGCCACGGCAACGATGCCTCGCGCACCCGCATGGCGCGTGAGTTGATGCAGCTTGTCGGCCTCGATCCGCGCTTCATGAGTCGTTATCCGCATAGCTTTTCCGGCGGCCAGCGCCAGCGCATCGGCATTGCCCGTGCCCTGGCGCTCAATCCCCAATTGCTGATCTGCGACGAGCCTGTCTCAGCCCTCGATGTGTCGGTACAGGCCCAGGTGCTCAACCTCCTGAAGGATCTGCAGAAGCAACTCGGGCTCACCTATCTCTTCATCTCGCACAACCTGGCGGTGATCGACTACATGGCCGACCGCATCGCCGTCATGTGCCGCGGTCGCATCGTCGAGCAGGCCCCGCGCGAGCTGTTGTTCAAGGCGCCAATCCACTCCTATACGCGCACCCTTCTGGCCGCGGTGCCCTATCCCGATCTTGCCCGCCCGCTCAATCTTGGTACGCTGAGAATCGAGGGCGCCTCCGACATGACCGACTGGGATGACGCCTTCCGTGCCGGACCCGACGGCGACGGCCTCGATCACATTGACATCGGACAGGGCCATCTGGTCCTGGCGCGCAAATCCATCAATCCGGCGGAGTTAAGACCATGAATTATCGCTTTGGTGCTTTTTTGGTGGCTGTCTTTTCTGTCCTGTGGGTCACCGCCGCCGGCGCGGTAGACTATGTGGAAACACCCTCGCTCGCCGCCGAGGTGGCCGCCGGCAACCTGCCGCCCGTGGCTCAGCGGCTGCCTCAGACACCACGCGTCATCGACCTCAAGGAAATGGGGCGCGAGGTGGGCAAGCCTGGCGGTGCCATCCACATGCTGATGGGCTCGCCCAAGGACATCCGCATGATGACGGTCTACGGCTATGCCCGCTTCGTGACCTACAACAATCAATACCGCCTCGTGCCGGATATCTTGAAGTCGTTCGACGTCCAGGAAGGCCGCATCTTCACGTTTCATCTGCGCCCTGGCCACAAGTGGTCCGACGGCCACCCCTTTACCGCCGAAGACATCCGCTTCACCTGGGAGGATGTCATGAACAACAAGGATCTGAGCCCCTACGGCCTGCCGCGCGAGATGCTGGTGGATGGCAAGCCGCCCATCTTCACGGTCATCGATCCCGAGACCGTGCGCTTTGAGTGGGCCGCGCCCAATCCCGACTTCCTGCCCGCCCTCGCCGGCGCCCGGCCGCTCTATCTGGCCATGCCGGCCCATTATCTCAAGCAGTTCCACGCCAAGTTCCAGGACCCCGCCAAGCTGAACAAGATGGTGGCCGATGAGCAGGTAAGAAGCTGGACCAACCTGTTCATCCGCATGGCGCGACAGTACCGCCCCGAAAACCCCGACCTGCCAACGCTCGAGCCGTGGATGAACACCTCAACGATGCCCACCGACCGCTTTGTCTTCAAGCGCAATCCCTACTTTCACCGCGTCGATACCGCCGGTCATCAGCTTCCCTATGCCGATCAGGTGATAATCACCACCGCCTCCGGCGATCTCATCCCAGCCAAGACCGGTACCGGTGAGGTCGACCTTCAGGCGCGCTATCTGCGCTTCGACAACTACACCTTCCTGAAGCAGGCCGAGGAGCGTTCGGGCTATGATGTCCTGCTGTGGAAGAACGGCGGCGGTTCGGCCGTGGCGCTGCTGCCCAACCTCAACGTTTCCGATCCCGTGTGGCGCAAGCTTTTCCGTGATGCCCGCTTCCGTCGTGCCCTTTCGCTTGCCGTCAATCGCGATGAGATCAACCAGGCGGTGTTTTTCGGCCTGGCCAGCCCCAGCGCCAACACGGTACTGCCGGAAAGCCCGTTCTATACCGATCAGTTGCGCACCACCTGGTCCACCTTTGATCTGGCCAAGGCCAACAAGCTCCTCGACGAGATCGGCCTGACCAAGCGCGGGCCGGACGGCATCCGCCTCCTGCCTGACGGTCGGAAAATAGAGATCGTGGTCGAAACGGCCGGCGAAAGCACCTTGCAGACCGATGTGTTGCAGCTCATCACCGATTACTGGAAGAAGATTGGCGTAAAGCTGTTCATAAAGACCTCACAGCGCGATATGCTGCGCTCGCGCGCCATGGCCGGCACCGCCATGATGACCGTGTGGTCCGGCGTTGACAACGCCTTGTGCACGCCGGACATGAATCCGGCCGAGTTCGTGCCCACCTCCGAGTCGCAGTTGCAATGGCCGCAGTGGGGCCTTTATTTCGAGGCCAATGGCTCCAAGGGTGAAAAGCCTGACTTGCCGTCGGCCGAAGAGCTTATGAAGGAATACGCCGCCTGGCGCCATGCCACCACGCCCGAAGGGCGCGATGCGGCCTGGCAGAAGATCCTCAAGATCAATTCCGAAGAGGTCTTTACCATCGGCACCGTGAACGCCACCATGCAACCGGTCGTGGTGTCGAGAAGGCTTCATAACGTGCCGAAGCAGGGCGTTTACAGTTTCGATCCGGGCGCCTATTTCGGCATCTACATGCCCGACACGTTCTGGTTCTCGGCCAAGTAGGGCAGAAAAAGAAGATGTTTCGCTACATCATCCGCCGAATACTGGTGATGATCCCCACACTGGCGATCATCTCGGGGCTGGTGTTCACCATCATCGAGCTTCCGCCGGGCGACTATTTCGAGAGCTACGTGGCCGAGTTGCAGGCCCAGGGCGAGTCGGTCGACATGCAGCAGATCGCCTATCTGCGGAAGGAATACGGCTTCGACAAGCCCCCTGCCGAACGCTACTTCGTCTGGGTCTGGGGCATGCTGCACGGCAATTTCGGCTACTCCTTCGAGTACCAGCTGCCGGTCAGCAAGCTCATCGGCGACCGCATTTACCTGTCTATGCTCGTCTCCCTCGTCACCATCGTCTTTACGTGGATAATCGCGTTTCCGATAGGTCTCTATTCTGCAACCCGACAATATAGCTGGGGCGACTACGGCCTGACTTTCCTTGGCCTCATCGGTCTCGCCACCCCCAACTTCCTGCTGGCGCTGATCTTCATGTACCTGGCCAACCTTTGGTTCGGCACCTCCATTGGCGGCCTCATGGATGCCAAGTATCTCGATCAGGCGATGAGCTGGCCGAAATTCCTGTCGATCCTCGACCACTTGTGGATTCCGGTGATCATCATCGGCACCTCGCACACCGCCGGCATGATCCGCCGGCTTCGGGCCAATCTGCTCGACGAATTGCAGAAGCAATACGTGGTGACCGCCAAGGCCAAGGGACTGCCGCCGCTCCGGGCGCTGGTGAAGTACCCCTTGCGCATGGCGCTCAATTTCTTCATCTCCGACATCGGCTCGATCCTGCCCAACCTGATTTCCGGCGCCGAGGTAACGGCCATCGTTTTGTCGTTGCAGACCACTGGGCCGTTGCTGGTGCAGGCGCTGCGCAGTCAGGACATGTACCTTGCCGGCTCCTTCCTGATGATCCTCGCCTTCCTGACCGTGATCGGCGTGCTGATCTCCGACATTGCGCTCGCCTTCCTCGATCCGCGCATCCGCCTGCAGGGGAGCAGCACCAAATGACGCAGAAAGGACCCTTGCCGGCTCCGGGGGCGCCGCTGCACCATTTCGTCTCGACCGGGCCCTTCAATCCCAAGTCCATCGAGGAGTTGACCCCGCAGCAGGAACGGGTGTTCATGGCCTCGCAGTGGCGCCTGATGTGGTGGAAGTTCAAGCGCCACAAGCTTGCCCTTTGGTCGGGGGTGTTTCTGGCCATCCTCTACACCTCCATCCTGTTTTGCGAGTTCCTGGCGCCCTACGGCCTCGATTCGCGCAACATCGGGGCGATTTACGCCCCGCCGCAGACCCTGCATCTTTTCCATGACGGCAGTTTCGTCGGGCCCTTTGTCTACGGTGACAAGCAGACGCTCGATATGACGACGCTGAGGCGCATCTATACTCCCGACACGACCAAGGTTGAGAAGGTGCGCTTCTTCTGTCACGGCGACAAATACAACTACTTCAGCCTCATTCCGGGCTCGTTCCATATCATGTGCCCGGCCGACGGCGGCACCCTGTTTCTGCTCGGCACCGACCACCTGGGCCGTGACGTGCTCTCGCGCATGATCTACGGCGCGCGCATTTCTCTGACCATCGGCCTGTTCGGCATCTTCATCAGCTTTACACTGGGCATCTCCATCGGCGGCATTGCAGGCTATTACGGCGGCGTTGCCGACCTCATCATCCAGCGCATCATCGAGGTTTTGCAATCGCTGCCGTCGATCCCCTTGTGGCTGGCACTCGCGGCCATCATGCCGGTGACCTGGAGCCCGATCGTGATCTATTTCGCCATCACCATCATTCTCGGGCTGATCGATTGGACCGGGCTGGCGCGAGCGGTGCGCTCAAAGCTCCTGGCTCTGCGCGAGGAAGACTATGTGTTGGCGGCACAGCTCATGGGTGCGAGACCCAGGCGCATCATTGCCCGGCACCTGGTGCCCGGATTCCTGAGCCACCTGATCGCCACCGCCACCATTTCCATTCCGACCATGATCCTCGGTGAGACCGCCCTCAGCTTCCTGGGGCTCGGCCTTCGTCCACCGATCACCAGCTGGGGCGTGCTCTTGAACGCGGCCCAGAACATCAACGTCGTCGCGCTTTATCCCTGGCTCTTGATGCCGGTGGTGCCGGTGATCCTGGTGATCCTCACCTTCAACTTCCTCGGCGACGGCCTGCGCGACGCAGCCGATCCCTACAAATAACCGGGACGAAGATCATATTTCGCTCGGATGAGGGGCCAAGGAGCGCGGCGCCGAACCCCCTTTGTCTGCCTGCCTGCTTGTGGCATAGTGCGCCGCGAGAGGAGCGGGGAGGTTCCACAAAGCCAAGCGCACAAAGCTTTAGGCCCGGCACGAAATCCGCGATTGATTCCAGGTAAGCGGCGATGGAGCGGCTCGATCACGCACGCATATTGATGTACAGCCACGATACGTTCGGCCTTGGCCACCTGCGCCGTTGCCGGACGATCGCACACGCCCTTGTCGAGCGCTTCAAGGGGCTGCACATCCTCATCGTCTCCGGCTCGCCGATTGCCGGGGCTTTCGACTTCAAGGCGCGGGTGGACTTCGTCAAGATCCCCAGCGTCATCAAGCTGCATTCCGGCGAATACACTTCCATCGACCGCCATATCGACATCGATGAAACGCTCGCCATGCGCGCCGCCATGATCCGCGACACTGCGCGTTCGTTCGATCCGGATATCTTCATCGTCGACAAGGAGCCGATCGGCCTGAGGGGTGAATTGGAAGAGACGCTGCACGTCCTCAAACCCCGCGGCACCACCCTGGTTCTCGGCCTGCGCGATGTCATGGACAGCCCCGAACTGCTGGAGCCTGAGTGGCGGCGCAAGGACCTGATGCGCAAGATCGGTGAGCTCTATCACCAGATATGGGTCTATGGGCCTGCCGATTTCTGGAACCCGTTGACCGGTCTCGAAGTGCCGGATCGCATTGCCAGCAGGGTCCGCTATGCCGGGTTTCTGGAACGCACCATGCCCCATTCGGCCTCGCGCTCCAGCAACATTGACGGCGACTTCATCCTCGTTACCACCGGCGGGGGCGGCGATGGCAGCGAACTCATCCTCCAGACGCTTGCCGCCTATGAGGCCGACCCCGATATTCCGCTCAATGCAGTGATTGTGCTCGGGCCATTCATGCCGACCGAGGAGCGCAGAGCAATCTCCCAGCGAGCCGCCGGTTCGTCGCGGGTGCGGCTCATCGGGTTCGACAACCGGCTGGAAAAGCTGATTGACGACAGCCGCGCCGTGGTCGGCATGTGCGGCTACAACACCTTTTGCGAGTTGTTGTCCTTCGACAAGCGGGCCTTGATGGTTCCGCGCATGAAGCCGCGCATGGAACAGTTCGTGCGGGCCACGCGGGCCAGCGAACTGGGGCTGGTTTCCATGTTGCACCCAGACGAGGCCCAGGACCCGCAAAAACTTGCCGCCGCATTTCGGCGACTGCCGGACCAGCCGCTTCCCTCGGCTGCCAATGCGCTTTCCATGTTGGGCGGCATCGAGGCCGTCGGCGATCGCGTGGCCGAGCTGGTGGAGCATCGCGATCATCCGCTCCTGACGGTTATCGAAGGCGGCATCTGACCGGGTGATGGCGCAGCAAACCAGGCGCATCGTGGTGCTTCTCAAGGGCTATCCGCGCCTGTCGGAAACCTTCATTGCCCAGGAGATCAGGGGGCTGGAGGAAGCCGGCCTCGATCTGACGATTTACTCAATGCGCCGTCCGACGGACACCAGCGTGCATCCGGTTCACCGCGAGATCGAAAGCCCCGTCGTCTATCTGCCGGAATACCTGCATGAAGAGCCATGGCGGGTGGTCAAGGCCTGGTGGCATGCCCGCCGGCTGGCGGGTTACCCGGCGGCGCGCCGACAGTTCCTGACCGACCTGAAGACCGACTTTTCCCGCCACCGCTTGCGGCGCTTTGGCCAAGCGCTGGTGATGGCAGCAGAATTGCCCTCCGACATCGCCCACATCCATGCTCATTTCATCCATACGCCAGCCTCGGTAGCGCGCTATGTGAGTGTTCTCACCGGCCTTGCCTGGACCTGCTCGGCCCACGCCAAGGACATCTGGACCTCGAGCGGTGAAGACCTGGCGTCAAAGCTCGCCTCGGCGCGCTGGGTGGTAACCTGCACAGCCGTCGGGGCCGAACGCCTCAGGGGCCTGGCGAGCGAGCCTCAGCGGGTGCATCTGAGCTATCACGGCCTCGATCTCGCTCGCTTCGACGCCGGACCCAAGAAGCCGGCACGCCGTGACGGTTCGCAGCCCGCAGCACCCGTCAGGCTGTTGACGGTATGCCGGGCGGTGGAAAAAAAGGGCCTCGACATCCTGCTGGCAGCCCTTGGCCACCTCGACCCGGCGATCAACTGGCGCTGGACCCATATCGGCGGCGGCAATCTCATACCGACCCTCAAGGCGCAGGCGGAAAGCCTCGGCATCGCCCAAAAACTCGACTGGCAGGGCAGTCAGCCGCAGGAGGCCGTGCTTGCCGCCTATCGCGAAAGCGACCTCTTCGTGCTTGCCTGCCGCGTTGCTCGCGACGGTGACCGCGACGGCCTGCCCAATGTGGTCGTGGAGGCCCTCAGTCAGCGTTTGTGCGTTTTGTCGACTTGCATATCCGGCGTGCCCGAACTCATCGACGATGGCATCAGCGGGTTGCTGGTTCCCCCTGAAGATCCCGATGCCCTGGCTTCGGCTCTCGGCTCCCTCATCACCGACCCCGGCCTCAGGTTGCGCCTCGCGGCGGCGGGCGAAAAGCGGGTACGCGCCGACTTCGATCACCACAGGAGCATTGCTGCACTGGTGGAATTGTTCGCCAGCGTCGGCATGGCGGCTTCCCGCAAGGCAGCGCCGTGAGTGCATCGATCCTGTTTTACGTCCAGCACCTGCTCGGCATCGGCCACTTGGTGCGGGCCAGCCTGGTGGCCACGGCGCTGGGCGAGGCCGGGTTCGATGTGACGCTGGTGAGCGGCGGCCGGGCGGTACCCGGCTTTCCGCAGGCTCATGGCATCCGCAGCATGGCCCTGCCGGCGCTATGCAGCGCTGAGGGATTTTCGGACCTCCTGGACGATGCCGGTCGCATCGCCGACCGGGCCTACCTCGACCGCCGCCGCGATTTGTTGCTCGATATCTGGCGCCGCGCGGCCCCTGAGGTGTTGCTCATTGAAGCCTATCCCTTTGGCCGCCGGCAGATGCGCTTCGAGTTGGAGCCGTTGATCGACCTGGCGCGTGGCGCTTCCAGTCCCACCCGCCTCATTGCCTCATCGGTGCGCGACATCGTACAGGAGAACCGAAAATCCGGCCGCGATGCGGAAACCGTCGCCACGCTGCGCGCCGCCTTCGATCTGGTGGTGGTGCACGGGGATCCGGACTTTGTGCCACTCGAGGCGACATTTCCGCAGGCCGGTGCCATCGCCGACCTGGTGCGTTATTCCGGCATCGTCTCAAACCCGCCCGGAACCCTTGAAGGCCAGCGCGCCGACATCGTGGTCTCAGCTGGCGGTGGCGCGGCTGGCAGTGCCTTGATGCGGGCAAGCCTCCAAGCCGCGCGCCTCGATGCCGGTGCCAGTGGCAAATGGCTCTTCCTCACCGGACCCAACATGCCCGAAGAGGCGGTGAGGGCGCTTCGCAGCGATCTGCCGGCCGGCGTCTCGATAGAGCGCCATCGCAGCGATTTCCGCGCGTTGCTCGCCCATTGCGCGGTGTCGGTTTCGCAAGCCGGCTACAATACCGCCGCCGATATCCTCGAGGCCGGATGCCGTTCGGTGATGGTGCCGTTCGATTCTGGCGGCGAGACCGAGCAGACCCGCCGCGCCGAGGCACTCAGCGCCCGTGGGATTGCTCACCTGCTGCGCCCGGCCGACGTGACACCTGAACGTTTGCTGGGTAGCATCGTTGCCGCTCTCAAGGCACCGCCCCCGGCGACCGACCGCTGCCCGCAACTGGGCGGGGCCGCCCGTACCGCCGAAATCCTCAAGGAGCGACTTAGAGCATGATGCCGAAAAGTGGAAACCACTTTTCGGATAACATCATGCTCAACATATTGGAATCGATCAGCTTTTATGCAGTTGGGTGATTCCACCCAATTGCATGCTGATCTAGCGCTCGCCGATGAGCATGAAGCGGGTGTATTTGCGCATGTCGAGTTCACCCCGGAAGTCGACACATGAAAGGCCGCACTGATCAACAAAGGCATCGAGGCTTTCGACGCAGTTGACATGCTCGGGCTCTGAAAAATAGTCATTCGACTGCAGCACCAGCCTGCGACGTTGGGGAATGAGCGCCAGCCAGCCGGGCAAATCGGCGATATGCTCGCAACTGGTGTTGACGATCAGGTCGGGGCCCTCGGCGGCACCGTAGTCGAGGTCATACATATCGGCGGTGCGCGCCGAAAAGCGCCCGGCCTTTGCCGCCTTGGCATTCAATGTCTCGGCCACCGGAGCGCAATCGGGATCGATATCGAAGCTGATGATGCGATCGATGTCGAAGCGGGCATCGTCGAATAGCATGGCCGGCAGCACGCCGTACCAGCCGCCGACCACCCAGATGGTGCCAAAGCGGCCACCCAGCGCGGCAAACAGTGCATCCTTCAGCCACATCTTGCAGGCGATCTGGCGATGGCCGAGCGCTTGGGAGATGTTGTGGCGGGGATGCCGTGTGACTGCTTCGGCCAACGCGGCGATGAAGTCACTGCCGCTGTACCTCGCCAGCCCGCGCAGAATATCGAAGGTAAAGTCGGGATCGACGACAAATCTATTCTGTGTCAACATGCTTTGCGCGGTTGCTAGTGACGTGGCCAATCAGGCTTTGTATGCTTGCAGGTCGAACGAGGCAACAGGGTTGGGCGGCTGAATATGAACAAGCACGATGCCGACGGGATTGAGATACCTCATCTCGCCGGGCCGGCAGCTATGGTGCGGCAGGCGATCGCAGCGCATTTCGTGGCCGATTGTCCACATATCCTGGAAATCGGGGGTCACTTGCGCCCGGTAACGCCACATCTTCACCATCGCCCTGAAAGCGTGCTGGTGGTGGACCCCAAGGTTGTGCCGTATGAGGCGGAAGAACTCAACGGCGCGCCGTGCCGGGTGCGCCATGTTGCCAGAAAATTTCAGGAGATCGACTACGATCTGCCCGCAGGTCAATATGGCCTGGTGTTGCTGGGTTATTCGCTGAAACCTTTCGGGGCCCGCAACCCGCTGGGCGATCTTTTGTTCCAGCTGATCGACAATGCCAAGGTCGTGGTACTTGAATACCCCCCGGCGCTCGAACGGGCGGCCTCGCAGGTTCCCTATATCCTGGGGCGCGAGACCTTGAAGCAGCGCTGTTCCATTCGCCTCATCCTCGATGACGAGGAAATTGCCGGCTCGCCCTATGCCGAACGACGCTTCTTCGTGCTCGACCCGATCGGCGGGGGAAAAGGGCCATGAGCGAACAACCTGTCGACCGGCACGAGAACCTGCCGAGCACCGTCTTTGCCTTTGCCTGGCGGCACACCAAGCAGATGCAGATCTACATTCTGTTCATCGTGCTTGTGTCGATGCCCACCTACTTCCTGTCGCTCGATTTGCCCAAGCAGATCGTCAACGGCCCCATTCAGGGCAAGGGATTTCCTTCCGAAGAAGCCACCCAGCATTATTTCCGCATCGATTTCAACGTGCCCACCTGGTTGTGGCCGAGCGGCCATATCGAACTCTTCCACGGCGTCGAATTGCAGCGCTTCGGGGCGCTGCTGGCACTGAGCATCGTGTTCTTGATGCTGGTCATCGTCAACGGCCTGTTCAAGTTCTACATCAATACCTACAAGGGCCGTCTCGGTGAACGCATGCTCAGGCAGTTGCGATTCGAGCTTGTCGACCGCCTGATGCGCTTTCCCATGTCCTATTTCCGCCGCGCCAAGCCGTCGGAACTGTCTACCATGGTGAAGGACGAGGTGGAGCCCATCGGTGGCTTTATCGGCGAGGCCTTCGTTACGCCCTTCTTCCTTGGTGGCCAGGCCATTACCGCCATGGTCTTCATCCTGGTGCAATCGGTTTCCCTCGGCCTCATTGCGGCCGGCATCGTGGCGGTTCAGGCCATCGTCATTCCACGCCTCCGGCGCAAGCAGATCGAACTGGGCCGCCGCCGCCAGTTGACCGCTCGCCAGTTTGCCGGCCGCGTCGGCGAAATCGTTGACGGCATTGGCAACATTCACCTCAACGACACGTCCAACTTCGAGCGCGCCGATATCGCCCACCGCCTCGGGGCTATCTTCACCATTCGCTACGAGCTCTATCAGCGTAAGTTCTTCGTCAAGTTCCTCAATAACTTCCTCGCCCAGGTGACACCCTTTGTGTTCTACCTAGTCGGTGGCTACTTCGCTCTCAACGGCAATCTCGACATCGGCCAGCTGGTTGCGGTGATTGCCGCCTACAAGGACCTGCCGTCGCCCATCAAGGACCTGATCAACTGGGACCAGCAGCGTATGGACGTGCAGGTGAAGTATTCCCAGGTGATCGAGCAGTTCAATTCAGAGGGCATGATCCCGCGGGTCCTGCAGAAGCCTGTCATGGAGACTGTGCAACCGCTAGCGGGTAACCTGCGGTTTTCCGGTGTCGGCGTGACCGACGAGGCCGGTGCAAAGCTGATCGAGCAGATCACCTCGCGCATCGCCTTCGGCGACAAAGTGGCCGTCGTCGGCGGTCCCAATAGCGGTGCCGAGACGCTAGGCGACCTGGCCGCCCGGCTGGTCGTGCCCTCGGCGGGCCGGGTGTCCATCAATGATGACGATATGACCGAAGTGTCTGAGGCGATCACCGGTCGGCGCATTTCGGTGGTCCCGGCCGATCTGCCGTTGTTCCAGGGCTCGGTCGCCGACAACATGCTGTATGGTCTCAAGCACGTACCGATGCGCCCGGCCCATTACGATGCCGCCGGCGCCAGCCGCCGAGCCTGGGAAGTCGCCGAGGCCCACCGTGCCGGCAATACTGATCTCGACGCGAACGCCGACTGGATCGACTATGAAGCCGCAGGAGCCACCGGGCCCGAGGACATGATCGACCAGGTCAAGCGCGTGCTGTCACTCGTCGAACTCGAGGATGACATCATCGATCTCGGACTGCGCGGGCGCATCGACCCGGCGGTCCACGCTGACCTGGCCAGCGCTGTCCTGGAGGCTCGCCACGCCTTGCGGGCGCGACTGGAAGAAGGCGAGAACGCCACCCTCGTCGAGTTCTTCAATCCCGATACCTATGCAGAGCAGGCAACCGTGGCGGAAAATGTTCTGTTCGGCACCCCCGACACGGACGAGTTGTCGGAGCAGAATCTGGCTGGCCACAAATATGTCCGCGATCTGTTGAGCCGTCTGAATCTTGAACAGATGTTCTTCGAGCGCGGGCGCGAAATCGCCGCCACCGCCATCGAATTGTTCGCCGACCTGCCGCCCGACCATCCCTTTTTCGAACAGCTGAGCTTCATGGCGCCTGACGAGATTCCGGAATATCAGGTGGCGCTGGCGCGCGTCGCCAACCAACCCTTCGAGGCGGTAGCCGAAGACGATCGCCAGCGCTTCATCCGTCTGCCGTTTGCCTACATAGAGCCACGCCACCGCATGGGCCTGCTCGATGAAAACATGATGGCGGGCCTGCTCGATCTGAGGAGGGCCTTCCACGCCGGCCTGCCGGACGACATGAAGGACATGATCGAGTTCTACGATCCGGCAAGTTACAACCGCAACGCATCGATCCAGGACAACATGCTGCTGGGCCGAGTGTGCTATGGCGTTGCCGGGGGGCAGGCCAAGGTCTTTAGCCTGATCCGCGCCGCCCTCGACCAGTACGACCTTTACGATGGGATCCTGCAGGTTGGGCTCGACTTCAATGTCGGCACCGGCGGCAAGCGGCTTTCGCAGGTCCAGCGCCAGAAGATCGGCCTGGCGCGCGCCCTGCTGAGGCGGCCTGACCTCTTGATCATCAATCGTTCCTTATCGGCGCTCGATCGCACCGCGCAGGCCAACATCATGAAACGCATCCTGGCCGAGCCAATTGGTCCCAAGGAAGGCACGAGCGGGGTCTTGTGGATCCTCTCCAACCCGTCACATGCCGGCGAATTCGATCGCGTGCTGGTGATGCATGAGGGCCGGCTGATCGAGGATGGTCCGCCGCAGGAACTTTTGAACAAGCAAGGCGCTTTTGCCAAACTTGTGGCATAATGACGGCAGCGGGACAGGGCGCGCGAACGGAGTAGTGAGGGCGATGTTGCTCAAGGACGAAGTGGATCGGTTGAGGCGGGTGCCCCTGTTCTCCAAGATGGAGCCAGCCAAGCTCAAGCTCCTGGCCTTCACATCGGATCGCATGTCGTTCCAGCCTCAGCAGGTTCTTTTCCACCAGGGCGACGACGGCGATGCGGCCTATGTGATCATGAAGGGCGAGGCCGATATTGTGGCCGAGACCGCCAATGGTGACATTCCTCTCGCCCGGGTGGGCGAGAATGTCATCGTCGGCGAGATCGCCATCCTGTGCGAGGTACCGCGCACCGCGACGGTCAAGGCGGCGACCCACATGGACACGCTGCGCATCGAGAAGGAACATTTCTTGCGCCTGATCCGCGAATTTCCCGAGATCGGCATCGAGGTGATGCGCGAACTGGCCGACCGTCTGACCCGCACGACCGCGGAACTGTCGCAGGCGCGCACCGATCTCAAGAAGTCTGAACGCTAACACTGGGCCCTTCGGCCTTCTTAGTCATGGAGACGGTGAATGTGGTTGGGTGGATTTGCAGCCATCGCCTTGGCGATCGTTGCCTATGCGATCTACATCTTCAATTCGTTGGTCCGCAACCGCCAGATGGTGGCCGAGGGCTGGAGCGGCATCGACGTGCAGCTCAAGCGCCGCACCGACCTGATCCCCAACCTGCTGGCCGCGGTGAAGGGCTACATGGCGCATGAAAAGACTGTGCTTGAGGACGTCGCCGAAATGCGCTCGAAGGCTCAGGCGGTGCAGAATGCCGATCCGGAGACCCGCGCCAAGGCGGAAAGCGCTCTGTCGGGAGCGCTGATGCGCCTCAATGCGGTGATGGAGAACTATCCCGACCTCAAGGCGTCCACCAATGTCATGGATTTCCAGAAATCCCTTGCCGACATCGAGGACCAGATCCAGTTGTCGCGACGCTACTACAACGGCGCTGCCCGCAATCTCAATATCATGGTGGAGTCGTTTCCCTCCAATCTGATAGCCGGCCGCTTCGGCTTTGAAAAGTCGCAGTTCTTCGAGATCGAGAACCCCGCCGAACGTGCTGTCCCCAAGGTCGAATTCTGACACCGGAGTGATACGCCATGCGCCGGTTTTTCACCTGTGTGCTTGCCGCCGGGTTGCTGCTGCTGTTGGCCGCTTTCAGCGGCCCGGTTCAGGCCACCGAGCAAATCCTCTCCTACGACGTCATCGTCAAGGTCCAGAAGGATGGCACGCTCGATGTAACCGAGCGTATTCGGGTCAACGCCGAGGACAACAAAATCAAGCATGGCATCTATCGCGACTTCCCGGTCATCTACCGCTCGCCGTCCGGCTATGTGCGCCGCGTTGGTTTCGTGGTCACCGGGATCGATCGCGACGGTCATCCCGAGCCCTGGCACGAGCAGGCGCTCGACCGCTTCGTGCGCATCTATATTGGTGACCGCGACCGTTACGTCTCGCGTGGCGAACACACCTATGAGCTGCACTACCTGACCAACCGTCAGCTCAGGTATTTCCCCGATCACGACGAGATCTACTGGAACGCCACCGGCAACTTCTGGAACTTTCCCATCCTGGCTGCCACGGCCCGCATCGATCTGCCGCAAGGCGCGCGCATCCTCTCCAAGGCGGCTTATACCGGGCCGTTCGGTGCCCGCGGCAAGGATTGGCGCATAGCGGCCGAGAGCGACAATTCCATCACCTTTGCGACTACCCACATGCTGGGCAGCGGGGAAGGTCTGACCGTGGCGGTGGGCTTTCCCAAGGGGATCGTCGCCGAGCCGAGCGCCACAGAACTTGGGATACAGTCGCTGTGGGACAACATCGGCTTTGTCGCACTGATCGCCGCCGCCGTCGCCGCGGCAGTCTATTTCTTCCTGACCTGGCTGCGGATCGGCCGCGATCCTCGCAAGGGCATCATCATCCCGCTGTTCGGCCCGCCCGATGGCATGTCGCCGGGCGTCGTCTCCTATATCTTCTACCAGGGCTTTTCCTTCATCCGCTCCGGCGTGCCGCGCTCCTTTGTGGCGGCCTTGATGGATATGGGCGTGAAGGGCATCCTGAAGATCGTCGACAATGACGGCAAGATCGCACTGCAAAAGCTCGATCTTTCCTATCCCAAGCTGTCCAAGGCGGAAGCCGCGATCGCCGACCGCCTGTTCGACGGGCGTGACCGGGTGCCGTTCAACAAGACCTACGGCTCGATGCTTTCAGATGCTGTCTCGCGGTTCCAGTCCGCCATCACCGGTGAAAACGCCGGGGTGTACTTCCGCAACAACTACGGTGCCTTTGCCATCGGGGCGGGCGTTTCCATAGTGGCGCTGCTGGCCTTCTTCTTCCTGCAGTTCCCGACCTCCGACCAGGTGGGGCTGACCGTCGCAACGCTCATAATGAGCATCCTGGGCACGCTGCTTTTTGCATCAGGCGCCAGGCGGCTTCTGGGCTGGGTGCCGGTCGGCAGTTCGAAGATTATCGGCTTTATACTGTTTGTTGCCGGTCTCGTGGTGCTGTATTTTTTGCTCGACAGCTTCGTCCTGGCGGACAACACGATGCCGTGGCCGGCGCAACTCGCCATCGCCGTACTGGGCATCATGAACGTGAGCTTCTTCTACCTGCTGCGCGCCCCGACACGCGAGGGTCGCAAGATCATGGACCGCATCGAGGGCTTCAAGCTCTATCTCTCGGTGGCCGAGGAAGGCCGGCTCAATGTCGACAAGGTTCCGGACATGTCGCAGCAGCTTTTCGAGCGCTTCCTGCCCTATGCGGTGGCGCTCGATGTGGAAAAGCCGTGGACGCGGGCCTTCCAGAAGTGGCTGGCAGTGGCGCATCCCGAAGGGTTCGATGACACCTATGCGCCGGCCTGGTATACGGGGCGCAACTTCAACGTCGCCGCCTTGGAAAGCGCCACCGCCGGGATGGTGGCTGGCCTGTCGGCGGGAATGGTGGCGGCCATGCCATCGCAATCCTCATCCGGCTCCTCGGGCGGCGGTTCCTCGGGCGGCGGTGGTGGCGGCGGTGGTGGCGGCGGCTGGTAGCTGAACGAAGAAAACCCTTTACTTCATGCTGTTGTCGCCGATTGCGGAATCAATCTGACAAGCCTCGGGAACCCCGTCACGGCTTTAAGCCGGCAGCCAACGTCAGGGTTTGGCGGCGACAGGCGGCGCGTTCAGTTCCAGATGACAAGGGCTGCCGTTGCTGGCCTTGAATCCACCATCAACGAACTTGCCCTGAAGCAGGTATTTTCCGCCCTGCCGCATCTGCTGGACGCCGGTTCCGATGACGGGCAGGTCATCTGCCGACACCTTGCCTGTGTAGTCCCACACGATCTTGCCATCGCGCCCGATCTCTATCAGCCGGCCCGGGCGGGTATCGACCACCATGATGTTGCCGTTGGGCAGCTTGTAGGCATCGTCGGGATGATCGAGCAGGCCGGGCCCCGAACCGGGGCGGATGTCTTTGAAGTGATATTCCCACAAGATCTGTTTCTGCGGGTTGACGAGTAGCAGCCGATTGTTGCCGCGATCGGCAATCAGCACGTTGTAGCCGCCAAGCGCAGCCGCGTCGCCCGGCAAGGCCAGCACGGCAGGATCGCGCGAGATTGGGGCGATCTTTGGCGCTTTCGGGGCCTGGACCGTTACGCTTCCATTATCGGGACTCTGCTGCGGTCGCGCCGCCGCCGACTGTAACCCAAGACACGCCAACACACCTGCAATGGCAATGGTCGATGCCATCGCATACACACTGCCAATTCACGTCGAAACACCCGTGCGGGAAATGGGAACCTCCATTCAGAGTTGATTACTGATTGGCGGACGCTCTAGCGTTGAGCTGACGGTCGCCTCAGGCGCTCGCCGGCGAGAGGCCGAAGGCTTCCTGATGGTTGCGGCTCCAGGCCTGTGTCATGCGGTCGGCGATCATGGCGATGATGGCCATGCCGATGCCGGCCTCGAAGCCGACGCCAAAATCGCCGTTGCCCAGACCGATGTAAACCCTTTGGCCGAGGTCACTGGTGCCGACGAGAGCGGTGATCACCAGCATCGACACCGAATACATGATGGTCTGGTTGAGCCCCAGCATGATGACCGGGAAGGCGAGGGGGAGCTTTACCTGCCACAACATCTGCGATTTGGTGCAGCCCATGCACTGCGCCGCCTCGATCACGTCTTCCGGCAGGTTGCGAAGGCCATGTTCGGTATAGCGCGCCGCCGGCACAAAGGCATAGGCGATGATGGCGAGAAGAGCGGTGAAGTCACCGATCTTGAAGATCATCACGAAGGGGATGAGGAAGACGAACAGCGGCATGGTCTGCAGCGTATCGTTGACGGGCCTCAAGACGCCCGATACGCGATCGCTCAGGGATGCCCAGATGCCGAGCCCGGCCCCGAGCAGGAACGCCAGCACCACCGCGATGCCGCACAGATAGATCGAGGTCATGGCCTCCGGCCAGATGCCGGCCAGCAACATGAAGCACATGGCGATGAACGAGCCGACAGCGAGCCTACGGCCTCCCAGTTGCCACCCGAGCAGCGTCACCGCGCCGATCTGCGCTGCCCACGGCAGTTTGGTGAGGCCGAAGAAGAACAGCACACCGAACAGGCCGATGACGACGGCCAGCTTCTGCCGCTCGAACAAAAGCGCCGCGGCCATGCCGGCTGCAATCACCGCCGCATAGGCCCAGCGCAGCGGGTCGGTGAGCTCGAATCCCCAAGTATAGGGGCTGACCACCCGCGTAAGGCCCAGGTCGATGGGTTTCATGATGTAGAAATAAGCGACCGTCTTGATTGTTCCGATGGCGCCCGAGAAGTTCAGCACGAAGCTGTCGATGCCCTCGTTGAGGATCTTGGCCGGATAGTAGGTCCATGCGTCCGGCCAGTCATTGAGCCACGGCACGAATTGTGCCGCGATGATGAACGCCACCGCCAGCCCGCCGCCGATCACCAATTCCGGGTTGCGCGCCGCAAACGACCGCTGCTCGGCGAAATAGGTCTGCTCGCGGGTGGCGAGGCCATGGCTGATCCGGTCCATGACCATCGCCATGAGGGCGATCACGATGCCCGCCAGCAGGCATACGCCGAAATCGGCCTTGCGCAGGTAGGTGATCACCTCCCAGCCGATATCGGAGGTCCCGCCGATGATCGAGGCGATGATGATCATCGAGAACGAGGCCATCATCGACTGATTGACGCCCAGCAGCATCTGGCGCAACGCCGAGGGCACCTGTACCTGCCAGAACAGCTGCCACTTGGTGGCCCCCGACATCAGGCCGGATTCCGTCACTTCGGCCGACACCCGCCTCAAGCCCAGCATGGTGTTGCGCACCATGGGCGGGAAGGCGAACAACAAGCTGGCAATGAGGCCCACCACCGGCCCGAAGCCGAACAGCAACAGGATGGGGAGCAGATAGGCAAAGGCGGGGATGGTCTGCAATAGGTCGAGCATTGGCAGGATGAAGCGCTCGGCCCGGGGTGAGAAATAGCCCACCACCCCGAAGCAGAATCCGACGACGATCGCCAGCGGCACCGAGATGATCACCAGCGACAGCGAGTTCATCGACTTGTCCCAGTAGCCGACCACGACCATGTAGGCGAGCGCCAGGACCGCGAACAAGGTGAGCTTGGGTCCCGCGGCGCGCCACGCCGCAGCACCGACGATGGCCATGATCGCCGGCCACGGCAGCCAGTGAAGCAAATCGACGATCCAGCCCAGCGGTACCGACAAGAGGGTCGAGATGGCGCGGAAGATGAAGCCGAAGCTGTTGATGAACCAGTTCATAGAGTCGTTGAGAACAGAGGTGAACGGCAGCACCCCGCCCTTGGGATAGTCTATCAGCCAGCCGGCCTGGGAGCTTGCTGCCAGGAGCGCCAGCGTGAAGGCGATGAGCGCCAACCACATCCAGGTATCGCGCTCGATCCGCGCCAGCGTGAAACCGCTGGCAGCTTGCCCCCCATATGTCCCGGGCGCGCTGTGTGCCATCACGAGGCCGCCTCTGCCAGTTCCTCGCGCTTGGCGCCTTCCACCGCGAGGGCGGCGATCACCGTCTGCGCCGTGGCCACGCCGAGGATGCGGCCGCGCGGACCCCTGACCGCGATCCCGGTCTTGTGGCGGGCCAGCAGCGGCAGCAGGGCCTCAACCGTGGTCGCAGCTTCGACTTCGGCCATGCCGTTGGATTTCTTGACCTTGGTGTCGGCCACATCGGAAGCGTGCAGCACCCTCACCAGCGGAACATCGCGGGTGAACTCGGCCACGTAGTCGTCGGCGGGATGAACGATCAGTTCGGCCGGCGTGCCGATCTGCACCACCAGCCCGTCGCGCATGATGGCCATGCGGTCGGCGATCCTGAGCGCTTCGAGGAAGTCGTGGGTGATGAACACGATGGACTTGTGCAACACCTGCTGGATGCGCAGGAATTCGTCCTGCATCTGACGGCGGATGAGGGGATCAAGCGCTGAGAAGGGCTCGTCGAGGAACCACAATTCGGGCTCCACGGCCAGCGAGCGGGCAATGCCTACGCGCTGCTGCTGGCCGCCCGAAAGCTGCCGCGGATAGCTCGCCTCGCGCCCTGTGAGGCTGACGAGTTCGATCACCCTCTCGGCCCGTTTACGCCTCTCGGCCAGCGGCAGGCCTTGCAGTTTCAGGGGAAAGGCGACGTTGTCGATAACGTTGAGATGGGGCAACAGGCCGAAGCTCTGGAACACCATGCCCATCTTGTGGCGGCGGATGTCGATGAGTTCGGCGGGCG
>CAZMSA010000010.1:0-37756 GCA_964568825.1 uncultured Rhizobiaceae bacterium
CCTTGTTCAGGGGAACATGCGGCAGCCGCATGAAGGTGGCGATGCCGGCAAAGCGTGGCACCTCGAGGCCCGACAGCGGTTGGTTGAAGCGGGGCGTTTGATCCGGCATTGTTGGTTCTCCGTTGCGTTGTTGCGCGATGATAGAACACTTTTGCCGGGGCGCGTTAGCCCCGCAGGCGGTGAGGTCTTTTAGTGGTTGGCGTCCCATGAGCACCCTCGAAGTGATGACCGGCGACATTACGCGGCTGGCGGTGGATGCCATCGTCAACGCCGCCAACTCATCGCTGCTCGGCGGCGGCGGCGTCGATGGCGCCATCCACCGCGCCGCTGGTCCCGAACTGCTGGCCGAATGTCGCGCGCTCGGCGGCTGCCCGACCGGCGAGGCGCGCATCACCGCCGGCTACCGCTTGCAGGCAGCCCATGTCATTCATACCGTCGGCCCGGTGTGGCGCGGCGGCGCATCGGGCGAGGACGCAGCGCTGGCGTCGTGCTATCGCGCCAGCCTCGATGTGGCTCGTGCGCACCACCTCATGTCCATTGCCTTTCCCGCCATCTCCACCGGCGTCTACGGCTTTCCCCGAGAGCGCGCCGCCGCCATAGCCGTCGCCACGGTTCGGGCAACCCTGGCAAATGCCGAGGGACCCAGCCGCGTCATCTTCTGCTGCTTCGACGATGCAACCGCCCGCCTCTACCGTGAAGCCATCGAGGCCACCCCATGAACATCGCCAACTGGCTCACCCGCGCTGCCCGTGAATTTCCCGATTCTCCCGCCCTCGGATTGGGTGCGGCGACGGTCGCCGATTACCGCACCCTCGGGGCCCGCGCCGCCCGCCTTGCCGGCGCCTTGACCACAAGGCTCGGCCTTCAGCCCGGCGACCGCGTCGCCCTCGTCATGGCCAATGTGCCGGCCTACGTGGAGATCCTCTTCGCCATCTGGCATGCGGGCCTTGCCGCCGTGCCGGTCAACGCCAAGCTGCACGCCGAGGAGATCGCCTTCATCCTCGAGAACGCCGGCGCCCGCGTCTGCTTCGTCACGCCCGATACCGCTGCAACCGTCAACACCGCCGCCGCCGGCCGCGCCCCCACCCTCATCGAGGTCGGCACTCCCGACTTCGCGGCCCTGTTTGCCGGCGAACCCGAACCGATGGCCGAAGCGGCGCCGGACGCGCTCGCCTGGCTGTTCTATACCTCCGGCACCACCGGCCGACCCAAGGGCGCCATGCTCACCCATCGCAACCTCATGGCCGCAAGCCTCAACTACTTCGCCGACTTCGACCGCGTGATGCCGGGCGATGCGATCCTCCATGCCGCCCCCTTGAGCCACGGCTCCGGCCTGTGGATGCTGCCGCACGTGCTGGGCGCCGCCTGCAATGTGTGCCCCGAGGGCAAGGGCTTCGATGCCGCCGAGATCTTCGCCCTCATCCCCCGTCTGCCGCGCCTGTCGATGTTTGCAGCTCCCACCATGGTGCGCCGCCTCACCATCCATTCCGGCGATGCCGACCTCGCCAACCTGAAGCTCATCACCTATGGCGGCGCCCCCATGTACGTGGCCGATTGCGTGGCGGCGCTGGTTCGCTTCGGCCCGCGTCTTTCCCAGCTCTACGGTCAGGGCGAGTGCCCCATGACCATCACCCACCTGTCACGCGAAACCATCGCCGAGCGCGACCATCCGCAATGGCTCTACCGGCTCGGCACCGCAGGCGTTGCCGACAGCTGCATGGAGGTGGCCATCACAGACGAGGCCGGTGGCTTACTGCCGCCCGGTGAGACCGGTGAGATCGTCTGCCGTGGCGATCCCGTCATGGCCGGCTACTGGCGCGCGCCCGAAGCCACCGCCGCCAGCTTGCAGGACGGCTGGCTGCGCACCGGCGATATCGGTCATCTCGATGAAGCCGGGTACCTCACCCTCACCGACCGCTCCAAGGACCTGATCATCTCCGGCGGCTCCAACGTCTATCCGCGCGAAATCGAAGAGGTGCTGCTCTCAGCCGATGGCGTGGCTGAGGTCTCGGTCATCGGGCGCCCCGATCCCGATTGGGGCGAGGCGGTGGTGGCCTGGGTGGTGGCGAGCCCGGGCGCCCGCCTGGATCGGGCCCGGCTCGATGCCCGTTGCCTCAGCCATATCGCCCGCTTCAAGCGCCCCAAGCTCTATCGCTTCGTCGCCGAACTGCCCAAAAACAACTACGGCAAGGTGCTCAAGACCGAGTTGCGGAAGCGCGAAGCAACGCTTTCCGATCGTGACGAGGAAATCGGCGGTTGAGGCCCGAGATGGGTCTTGGAGTGGCAGGCATCCCACGCTATATGCATGCGCACGCTCATGCCGTCATAAATAGCGCATGAGGCTGCCTTTGCATCGAAACAAGGCTGTAGTTCCGGGACCGCCGTCCCAAGTTTGGTCATCTTGCTAGGCTAGGTCAGCCTATCGAGGGGTGGAACAGATCAGCCGGAGGCTACCGGCACAAGTGGAGCCATGCACGCAACGCGTCGACATTTCCTGCGCACCCTCGCGGGTGCCTCATTTTCTGCGTTGCCTTCCATGGGCCATGTCGGCGCCGTGCTGGCTGCCGCACCTGACCTGTTTTCCACCCCCGCCCCGTTTTCGGAGAACTTCGTCGTTGAGCAGGCCCGCGCGCTGGCCCGGCAGCCTTACAAGGACCCGAAAATCGTCTTTCCGCCCGGACTGGCCAATCTGACCTACGACCAGTACCGCGATATCCGCTTCAACCCCGATCAGGCCTTTTGGAGCGATGGGAAATCTCCCTTCCGTTTCGACGTTCTGCACTCAGGTTTCTATTACAAGCAACCTGTGGACATTTACGTGGTCGAGGCCAACCAGCAGCGCAAGATCAACTATCGACCCGAACTGTTCACGTTCGGCCCGTCGGTGACGCCCCCGGCCGAAGACGCCGACCTGCACTTTTCCGGTTTGCGCCTGCGTCATCCCATCAACAATCCCGGCGTATGGGACGAGTTCTGTGTATTCCAGGGCGCCAGCTACTTCCGCGCCGTGGCCAAGGGCCAGCTCTACGGCTTGTCGGCGCGCGGGCTGACCATCGACACCGCCCAGCCCGGTGGCGAGGAGTTTCCGCGTTTCCGGTCCTTCTGGGTAACCCGTCCGGCGCCCGATGCCAGCGCTGTCGTGGTCGAGGCCCTCCTGGATTCAAAGCGCATCGCCGGTGCCTACCGCTTCACCATCCGCGCCGGCGATGTCACCCGCATCGATGTCGAGATGACGCTGTTTCCGCGCGCTGATCTCAACCATGTGGGCATAGCACCGCTCACCTCCATGTTCCTCTTCGATGCCACCAATCACAACCGCTTCGACGACTTCCGTCCCGCCGTGCACGACAGCAATGGTCTGCTGATGCTCACCGGGCGCGGCGAGTGGCTGTGGCGGCCGCTTGCCAATCCGCGCGAGTTGCAGGTGAGTGCCTTTGTCGATCAGGCTCCGCTCGGCTTCGGATTGATGCAGCGCCCGCGCACCTTTGCCGGCTACAACGACCTGGAGGCGAATTACCAGCGGCGCCCATCGGTATGGGTCGAGCCGGTGGGCGACTGGGGTGCCGGCAATGTCGAACTCGTCGAGATCCCGTCGAATCGCGAGATTAACGACAATATCGTGGCCTACTGGCATCCGGCCCGCGTGCTGGCAGCCAACAGCTCCTATTCCATGACCTACCGCCTGCATTGGTGCAATGACTGGCCGCTGCCAGGTGTCACCGCGCCGGCCGATGTCTTGGCCACCGCCTCGGGCCTCAACTTCAAGCAGGACAAGCGTCTCTTCGTCATCGATTTCACCGGCGGTGATCTCAGCGGCAACATCACCGGGCAGGCCGTCGCCAGCACCGGCGAGATTTCCAATATCGTCGCCACGCCGAATCCCTTCACCAAGGGGATCCGCCTCAGCTTCGAGCTCGATCCCAAGAGTGCCCCTCTAGTCGAGCTGCGCGCGTCATTGCAGCGCGACGACAAGTCCGTTTCCGAAACATGGCTCTATCGATGGACAGCCTGATCGCCAGACCGACTGTCGAGCACCATAGCGCACCGACAGACAATGCCCCGCTGATGCCGGCGGAAGCTCATCTTGCCATGCCGGCCCAGTCGCTCACCCGCCGGGTTTTCACCCCGACGAGGCCGGCGCCTGGCCCCGATATCTCGACGCTGATGGCCCGCTTGTTCGTTTTCGGCCTGACCATCGTGCTGACCGCTTTCGGTACAAAGGAGATCATCGCGGTGGTGAGCCCGGCCGGCGTCACCTGGCTGCAGGTGGTGTTCGCCGTGCTGTTCGCGGTCACCTTCGCCTGGATCGCCTTCCCTGCCGCCAGTGCCACACTCGGCTTCTGGTGCCTCGCAAAGCAAAGGGCGGCTAACACTTCCGCGGTCCCTCATGGCCCACTCGGCCGCAATGCCCTCGTCATGCCGATCTACAACGAGAATCCCAAGGCGGTGTTTGCCGCGCTCGAGGCCATGGCCGGCGACCTCGTCTCCAGCCGCCTCGGCTCAGCCTTCGACGTCGTCATTCTCAGCGATACCCGCGACCACGCCATTGCGGAAGCAGAAATGGGCGCTGCTCAGCGTCTGTGCACGAGCATGGCGGGCAGGATAGCCGTCTACTACCGGCGGCGCGCCGACAACCGCCACCGCAAGGCGGGCAACATCGCCGACTTTGTCGCCCGCTGGGGCGGCCGCTACGACCATATGGTGGTGCTCGATGCTGACAGCACCATATCCGCTGCGACGCTGGCGCATCTCGCCCGCACGATGGCCGCCGATCGCTCTGCCGGCATCATCCAGACCCTGCCGGCGCTGGCCGGACGCATGTCGCTGTTTGCCCGCATGCAACAGTTCGCCGGCCGCGCCTACGGGCCGGTGGTCGCTGCCGGCATCGCCGCATGGCACGGCCGTGACGGCAATTACTGGGGCCACAACGCCATCATCCGGGTACGCGCTTTCGCCGCTACCGCCGGCCTGCCGGAACTGCCGGGCCGCAAGCCCTTCGGCGGTCACATCCTCAGCCATGATTTTGTCGAAGCCGCCCTCATGCGCCGCGCCGGCTGGGCGGTCTACATGCTTCCCGATCTCGAAGGTTCGTTCGAGCAGAGTCCACCCAACCTCATTGATCTTGCGGCCCGCGACCGTCGTTGGGCGCAAGGCAACCTGCAGCACATGAAGGTCATCTCGGCCGGCGGCCTGCACTGGATGAGCCGCCTGCATCTGCTGCAGGGGATCATGTCCTATCTCGCCTCGCCCCTGTGGCTCGCCCTCATCCTCATCGGTCTCGGTCTGTCGCTGCAGGCTCACTTCATCGTTCCCGACTACTTTCCAAACGGCCTTGCGCTGTTTCCCACCTGGCCCATCTTCGATCCGGCCCGGGCGCTTTGGTTGTTCGGCTTCACCATGGCGGTGCTGCTCCTTCCCAAGTTTCTCGGCTCTGCCCTGCTCCTCACCGACCGCCATCGGCGTTGCGACTTCGGCGGTGGTGTGGCGCTGGTGTCAAGCCTTGTCACCGAGATCGTCCTGTCCTCGCTTATCGCGCCGGTGATGATGCTGGTGCAGACGAATGCCGTGGCCTCGATCCTCGTGGGTCGCGACTCGGGCTGGGCGACACAGAACCGCGACGACGGCAGCCTGACGTTCGACAGTGCCCTTGATTACCACGCCAGGCACCTGATTTTCGGCTTGCTGCTGGTCGCTGCTAGTGCCGCGGTCTCGGTGTCGACCGCCCTGTGGATGGCGCCGTTGGCGGCAGGCCTCGCCCTCGCTCCGGCCCTGACCTGGCTTACCGCCTCACCGCAAGTCGGGCGCTTTGCGCTCCGGATTGGGCTCTTCGCCATCCCCGAAGAGCAGCCCGAAAATAACGCAACGCCCGTCCACCAGGCATCACGTTGATCCTGGCGCGTTCCCTCAGGTTGACCGAGATCAAGGCGTTGCCACGTACTATAGGGAATTGATTGGCCATCGCGGTGCCTTTACTTTGCGTCAATGAACGGGCTCCCCATCACTCAAGAGAGGTCTACCCCCATGCCTTGCAAGACAATTGTTGTCTGCCTCAACGAGACCGATCGCGCCGATACGCTGATCGCGGTTGCCAGCGGTCTGGCGGCGCGCTGCGAGGCCCATGTCATCGGCCTCTACGTCATCCCGGCCATGCAGGTTTATCCGGCGGTCGGCATGTACATGACAGCCGAGGTATTTGAGGGACACCGCAAGTACTTCCAGGAACGCGCCGACGGCGTCGCCGCCAAGTTCAAAGAAGCCATGCGCCGCGAAGGACTGTCATCGGAATGGCGGCATGTCGAATCGACCTCTCCGCTCATCGCCGACATAGTCATCGAGCACGGATTGGCAGCGGATCTTGTCGTCATCAGCCAGACCAACAAGGACTCCGAAGACGGCGTTGAACTCGACTTCGCCGAGCGGGTCGTGATGGAGGCCGGCAGGCCGGTCCTCATCGTTCCGCTCTACGGCAATTTCTCCAACATCGGCACTTGCGTCCTGGCAGGCTGGAACTCTACCCGCGAAAGCGCCCGCGCCATCTTTGATGCAGTGCCGCTGATGCAGGCCGCCAAGAAGGTCTATGTCTGTTGGGTCGATCCTAGCAAGAACGAGGCTTCCGCCGGCCAGCTTCCGGGCGCCGAGGTCGCTGCCACGTTGTCGCGTCACGGCATCAAGGCGACGGTGGAGCCGCTGCCCACCAGCGGATTGATGGCGGGCGAGGCGCTCATTTCCCATGCCGCCGACATTGGTGCCGACCTTTTGGTGATGGGTGCCTACGGCCATACCCGCATGCGCGAGTTCGTGTTCGGCGGTGCCACCCAATATGTGCTGCAATCGATGACCCTCCCGGTCCTTCTGTCACATTGAGGGGGGTCATGGCGCTCAAACGCATCAGGCTCGAACTGGCACGCGACCCGGATTTCCCCGCGGGCAGTCCCGAGCACGGTTATGCCTTTACCGCCCCGCTCGGTGACGACGGGCATATTGATGCCACCGCCTGGAAGGCGAACCGCGATCTTTGCCGGGTACGTCGCTTCTGGGGCGACGAGCCCGAGCAACTAGGCCATCTGGTGAGGAAACCGGGCGGCTCGTGGGCCTTTCACTACGACATCGGTGGCGCCGAGGATGATGACGAGGCCGGCTACCGTTTCGGCGATCACCCCTTCAGGCTCGGCGAATATGTCTCCATCCGCGACGAGGACGACCGCCTCAGGACCTTCCATGTGACGGCTATCCGCGACGCCGGCTAAGTTGGCGGTAAAGGGCGAGGTATTTGGCCACCATCACCTCGCGTGAAAAGCGCTCCCGCGCCTCTAAGCGGCAGGCCTCAGATACGATCTCATGGGCGCGAGAGAGTGCCGCCGCCATTTCCGCCACCGAATCGACCAGCCAGCCAGTGCGAGCGTGGTCGACCATATTCACCAGTTCACCAGCAGGAAAGGCGATGACCGGTGTGCCGGTGGCCATGGCCTCCATGGCGACCAGCGAACCGGCCTCGGGAGTGAGCGACGGCATCAGCACACAGCGTGCGGCGGCCAGGAAGCGGCACTTGCGGGCCAGCCCGAGCGGCCCGATAAAGCGCCGCCGGGCATCGAGACGCGGGACGATCTCGCATTCGAAGTAACGTTGCGCCTCATCGCCTGGAAAGACCTCACCGGCAATGAGCAGCGGCATGTCCGCCATGCGGGCAGCATCCAGTGCCAGATGCACGCCCTTTTCCGGTGAGATGCGGCCAAGAAACAACGCAAAGCCGCGCCGGGCGTGGCGGCCGGCAAAAGCCTCGATCGCAATCCCGTTGGGCACCGCATCAAGCATCACCGGGCTTGGCGCAAAGGTCTCGCGCTGCGATGCCGAAACGCAAACGAACCACAGACCGGGCCGCGGCGAACAGATTTCACCCGGCGGATACCGGTCGGCCGGCATGTGGAGGCTCACCAGCACCGGAATGCCGGGCGGCGGCAGATAACACTGGAACTCCACACCATGAATATGCACGACGTCAATCGGCTGGCGGGCGCAGATGCCGGCAACGGCGGAGCGGTGTGCCTCCCACACCGCAGAGTTCCCGGTTCCGCCGGCTAGCGTGGCCGGCGGGGTGGCAACCAGGGTGCCGGTGACACGTGAGCCAGCGCGGGCAACCACAATGGAGCGGTGACCACGGCTTGCAAGTGCCTCATCGAGATAATGCACTACCTGTTCGGCGCCACCCACGGCATCGGCACTGACTGCCACGAACGGCGAAGCGACATTGAGGACGGTCAGGGCTTGCATGGTCATGGGCCATCGGACTTCGAGGCAATCAGGTGCCGCAGGCTATGGGATTGCGGCATTTGAAGCTAGGCTGTGAGTGGGCCGCGGCTCGGCAGACCAGCGCCGTGGTTCTTTAGGGAGGCTTCGGCATGACGGATTTTTCAGGCAGGACGGTGATCGTCACTGGCGCGGCGGGCAATCTCGGGCAGGTCGTGGCGCGGCGCTTTGCAGCGTTGGGCGCCCGGCTCGCCCTCATCGGGCACAGCGCCGAAAAACTGGCGGCCATCCATGGCGAGGATGGCCCGGACAAGATGCTGGTGGCAGTCGACCTCGTTGATCGCACCGCCAGCACCCGGGCCATTGCAGGCATTGGCGAGCGGCTGGGCGGCCCCCACATCGTTTGCGCCATCGCCGGCGGCTTCCATATGGGCGAACCGGTGCACGAGACCCCCGAGGCGGCCTGGCGCGGTCTGATCGACCTCAATGTGGCGACACTTATCAATACGGTGCACGCCGCCGTGCCCACCATGATCGAGGGCAGGAGTGGCAAGATCGTCACCGTCGCCGCCGGCGCAGCACGCCAGGGTCAGGCTGCGATGGGCGCCTACAGTGCCGCCAAGAGTGCCGTTATCCGCCTGACCGAGGCGATGGCGCTGGAGTTGCGCGGCAACAGCATCAATGCGAACTGCATCCTTCCCAGCATCATCGACACCCCGGAGAACCGCGCCGCCATGCCGAAGGCCGATCCGGCGCGCTGGGTGAAGCCAAACGAGATCGCCGACCTCGTGGTCTTCCTCGCCTCGCCGCAATCAGCCGCCATCCACGGCGCCGCCATCCCGATCGTCGGTTTGTCCTAGAAGCGGAGGGGCATCCGCCACCGCGCGCCCGTGATGGCACGATCCGTCTATGGGCGGGGTGGCGTCACCATGATGATGCCATTGCCGGACGCTAGGTCGATCCTCACCGGCCCCGAGACCACATTCGACAGTGTCAGCGTCGAACCCAGTGGCACGGCGCGCTTCTCCAGCGGCCAGCGCACGCCGGCAAGAGAGAGGCCATCAAGGTCCGACAGCGCGATGATCGACAGGCGCGAGCCGGGCGGTGCGTCGAGGCGGTGTTCGCCGGGACACAACGGCCAGGCTTCCTCATGACCGCTGGTGACGAAAGCATCGGTCCCGTCCCGCACCAGCCCAAGCGCTAGGGTTAGATGGGCAAAGGCGTGGTCCGACTGGCCGCCAAGGCCGCCGGCGAGGATCACCTGCTGCGCGCCCCGATCGAGGGCCGCCCTGACCGCCAGTTCTCCATCGGTTGAATCCTTGTTGGCCGGAAACGTCTGGCGCGGTACATGGCCAGCATCAGCAATGAGTGCCGGTGAGGCCGAATCGAAATCGCCTACCCATAATTCCACTTCAAGTCCCAGGGGAACTGCATGCATCATGCCTGCATCGGCGGCAATGACGCGCGCCCCGGTCAACTGGTTCATGAGGCGGTCGGTCGGAAAGATATCTCCTCCCACCAATATGGCAAATTTGCTCATCGGTCCTCTTTTCGCGAGCCTTTCGACGCTGTTTCTTGCATCGTGGCCCTCTCTTATATAAGCATTGTCGTTGCTCTACGGGGTGTCCTTTGGGACTGAGAGGCGTTTTCGCGCCAACCCGCTGAACCTGATCCGGGTCATGCCGGCGGAGGGAGTAGGAGCCAGTCATCGGCAACTACATCCGTTCAACCAGACGCTTGAAGGAGGCGCCGATGCGCAAACTATCGCTGTTTCTCATCCTCATTGCCCTTATGAGCCTGCCCGCGAGGGCCACCGAGACGCTCACCATCTACACCTATGACAGCTTCGTCGCCGACTGGGGACCGGGACCCAAGGTGAAGCAGGCCTTCGAGGCCGAGTGCGGTTGCAAGGTCCAGTTCGTCGGCATCACCGACGGCGTGGCGATCCTCAACCGGCTGAAGCTGGAAGGTGCCAAGGCCACTGCCGATCTGGTGCTCGGCCTCGACCAAAACCTCATCGCCGAAGCGGAATCAACCGGTCTGTTCGTGCCGAACGGCATCGACACCTCGAACATAAAGCTGCCCATCGCCTGGACCGACAAGGTGTTTGTGCCTTACGATTACGGCGATTTCGCCGTTGTCTATGACAGCGACAAGATGAAGACACCGCCGGCCAGCCTCGATGAACTGGTGAACGGCGATCCCGCCCAGAAGATCGTGCTGGAGGACCCGCGCACCTCGACGCCGGGCCTCGGGTTCCTGCTGTGGATGAAGGCGGTCTATGGCGACAAGGCCGGCGATGCCTGGCGCAAGCTGTCGAAGCGGGTGCTAACGGTGACACCGGGATGGAGCGAGGCCTATGGCCTGTTCACCAAGGGGGAGGCGCCCATGGTCTTGAGCTATACCACTTCACCCGCCTATCACGTCATGGAGGAAAAGACCGACCGCTACAAGGCGGCCTCCTTTAAGGAAGGCGAATACCTGCAGGTGGAGGTGGCAGGGCTGCTCGCATCTTCTCAGCACAAGGACCTGGCACGGAAATTCCTCTCATTCATGACCGGCCCCACCTTCCAGGACCTCATCCCGACCACCAACTGGATGTTTCCGGCCGGTAAGACTTCGAAGCCCCTGCCGGATGCCTTTCAGCACCTGGTCAAGCCGACGGTCACGCTGATGCTGGCGCCTGAGGAGGTGGCCAAGAACCGCAAGGCGTGGATCGCCGAATGGCTCGACGCGATGAGCAAGTAGCACGGCCGTGAACGATCGTCGCGGCGTGACGACGGGGGGGCTGTCGCTGGTCCTCGTCGTCGGGTTGACCGCAGCGGCGTTTGCCGCCCTCATCACTACCGCCACAGGTCACGGCAGCGATGCCGGCCTGATGACAGTCTATACCGCCCGGGTGGTGCGCTTCACGCTTCTCCAGGCGGTAGCCTCGATGTTGCTGTCAGTTGGGCCGGGCATGCTGGTCGCCCGGGCGCTGGCACGGCGCGTAGCCTTTCCCGGCCGCCGGTTGGTGTTGCGCCTGTTTGCCTTGCCGCTCGCCCTGCCGGCCATCGTGGCGATTCTCGGCGTGGTGGAGATCTGGGGGCGGCAGGGCCTCGTCAACCATGCAGCCGAAGCGCTGGGCCTCGCGCCGGTGGTCGACATCTACGGCCTGACCGGCATCCTCATTGCCCACGTCTTCTTCAACCTGCCGCTGGCTGCACGGCTGTTTCTCGGTGCGCTCGAAAGAGTGCCGGGGGAAAGCTGGCGGCTGGCGGCGCAATTGGGTTTTGACGGGCGCGCCTCCTGGCGGCTGATCGAATGGCCGGTGCTCAAGAGCCAATTGCCCGCCGTCGCCGGCCTCGTCTTCATGCTGTGCATAGCCAGCTTCACCGTGGTGCTGACGCTGGGCGGCGGCCCGCGCGCCACCACCATCGAGGTTGCCATTTACCAGGCGCTGCGCTTCGATTTCGATCCTGGTCTCGCGGTACGCCTCGCTCTGATGCAACTCGTTCTTACCGGCGCGTTGGTGTTCGCCGGGGTGCGCATGACGCAACCGCTGGAGGTAGGAGCAAGCCTCGACCGGCGCGTGCCGCGACCGGACGGCGCAGCGCTTGGTGCGCGTCTCAGCGATGCGGTAGCCATCGCCCTGGCACTCCTCCTCACCCTGCCGGTGTTTGCCGCCATCCTCGTTTCCGGACTGGTGGCGCCGCTGACCCATCTGGCCAGCGACGCTGGCGTCTGGTGGGCGGGCGCCACCAGCTTGGCCATCGCCTCATCCGCGGCTGTGCTTTCGATCGCCCTTGCTTGGCCGCTGGCCGAAATGGCATCAAGCGGTCGCAGAGCTTCGGCAAAGCGATTGCTTCGTGGGCTCGGGCGCGGTGCGGAACTGGCCTCCAGCCTCGTTCTGGTCATGCCCCCGGTGGTCCTCGGCGCCGGCTGGTTCGTGCTGCTGCTGGCCGTGCCCGGCGGCCGCAATATGGGCTTTGCCGTAGTCATCGCCATCAACGCGTTGATGGCCACTCCCTTCGTCACGCGCGTGCTGGCTCCGGCCGTCAACGACAACCGCGCCCGCCACGACAGACTGTGTGCGGGTCTAGGCATCACTGGCCTCGCCCGCTTGAGGCTGATCGACTGGCCGGTACTCGCGCGGCCGTTGTCGGTGGCGGGCGCCTTCGCGCTTGCGCTGTCGCTAGGCGATCTCGGCGCCATTGCCTTGTTCGGCAACGAACACCTGGTGACCTTGCCGCTGTTGCTGCTGCAGCGCCTCGGCAGCTACCGGGTGGACGATGCCGCCGGCCTGGCGCTAATTCTCGGCGGTTTATGCATGGCCATCATGACTCTGGCCGAACAGGCGGCCCGGCGCGATAGTGTGCATTGACATGACGGCACCGCGGATCAGGCTCAACAACGTGGCGTTCGCGCGCAGCGACTATGCCTGTCTGCTCGACCTCGATGTTCCGGCCGGCGCGCTGGTGGCAGTGACCGGGCCGAGCGGGGCCGGCAAATCGACGCTGCTCGATCTGATCGCCGGATTCGAAATACCGCAGTCGGGAAGCATCCTGATCGGCGAGCGCGACGTGACCGGTGATGCGCCGGTGGACCGTCCGGTCTCCATGCTGTTTCAGGACAACAACCTGTTCGCCCATCTGAGCGCTGCGGACAATGTCGGCATCGGCATTTCCCCTCGTCTGGCCCTGACCGGTGATGATCGCGAGCAGGTCCAGGCGGCGCTGCAGCGCGTCGGCCTCGACGGCAAGGCTGGGCGCCTGCCGCGCCAGCTCTCGGGCGGCGAACGCCAGCGGGTGGCGCTGGCCCGGGCCCTGGTCAGGGACCGCCCGGTGCTGCTGCTGGACGAACCCTTCGCCGCCCTCGGACCGGCGCTCAGACGCGAGATGGCGGACCTCGTGGTGGACCTCAGGGATGAACGGCACCTGACCGTGCTACTGGTTACCCATGAACCGGCCGACGTCGCCGGCATCGCCAGCCATGTCGCCTTCCTCGATGCTGGCCGGGTGCATGCCTTCGGGCTGCCCGCCGACGTGCTCGGCGCCGGCGGCGGCAAGGCGATCGGGGATTATCTCGGTCGTCGCTAAGCCTTGCCTTCCAGCCTCGGCATCGGCCGCCGCGTGACAACGAAAATTTCGGCACCCGGAAAGTTTCGCACCGTTCGGCACGCGGCTCTATCCGCCGAGATAGCCTTCCAACACGTTCACCGTATTGATGCCAATGGCCTCGACAGCATAACCGCCCTCCATGACGAACAGGGTGGGCAGCTTCAGCCTGGCAATGCGGGCGCCGTAGCTAAGGAAGTCGTTCGATTCCAGTTTGAAGAAGCTGATCGGGTCCTCCTTGAAGGTGTCGACGCCAAGCGACACCACCAAGGCGTCGGGGCTGTATTTACTGATCCTGCGACAGGCGCTTTCCAGCGCCTTGCCCCACACCTCATAGGGCGTGCCGGCCGGCATGGGATAGTTGACGTTGAAACCTTCGCCCTTGCCCGAACCCTTCTCGTCGGCATAGCCGAGAAAATATGGATAGGCATCTTCGGGCCGGCCATGCAGCGACACGAACAGCACATCATCGCGATCATAGAAGATATCCTGGGTGCCGTTGCCATGGTGGAAGTCGACATCCAGGATGGCGACCCTTGCGGCGCCATCGTCGATGAACATCTGGGCGGCGATTGCAGCGTTGTTGAAGAAGCAGTAGCCGCCATACATGTCGCTGGGTGCATGATGGCCGGGGGGCCGGCACAAAGCAAAGGCCGAAGGCGCGCCGCCGGCGATAAGGCGTTGCGCCGTCTGGGCAACCGAAGCCGACGCGCACGCCGCCTCCCAGGTGCCGGCGGTGATCGCCGTCTCGGTGGCCAGCGCATAATAGCCGGCCTTGCCGTCGATGTTGCGTGGCACCCGCTGCCGCATGCGACGCATGGGAAAGCCGGTCGGGATAACCTCACCGCGAAATCCGGCAGCCGTCCACTCATCCCAGGCGCCCTTCAGAAAGGCGATGTAACCCTTGTCGTGGATGCGCTGCAATGGTTTCATGATGAGCCGTTTCGGGGGCATCATGTCATCGAGCCTGCGGGATTTTAGTTCGCGCAGGATGTATTCCATGCGTGACGGTCGCTCGAACGGCGTCACCAGTTCGCCGCCCGAAAGCTCGCCCTGCGGAAAATGCTTTCTGTGCTCCTCGGAAAATACGACCTTCATGCCTTGCCTCCCTGTTCAAGCAGTGGGCAAGGACTTTGGCCGGTCGTGCCGGCTTGGGCAAGGGCAGAAGGCTCTCTATTTGGTGAGCGCGATACGGCTGCCGGCGAGATTTTTCAATCCCAGGGGGAGAGGCACGTCGGTGCCGTCATAATTGGAGTTCAGGACCAGATTGGGGCCAGCCTTCAGCTTCAGCGATCGCACCACGATGGCCGTATAGGCCGACTGGTCGGCAACCGGCTTGTTGGCGTCGACCTGCAGATAGCCTTGGCTCAGATAGACGGTGCCGATCAGCGATCTGGCATCGTCGCTGGTGATCTTGTCAACCAGATCGGGATTGTTATTTCTGTCCTCGAAGAACAGGATACCGGCAAGTGCCCCGTCCTTGGGCGCGCTCAGCGAGACGACGGAATCCTTCTTGAACGTGAACGTCGCATTGCTGGTCAAATAGAAGCCCACATTATTGCCGCTGATCGAAGAGCTGCCACCAACGGTGAAATTGCCGCCGTCGATGATGTAAATACCGGGCGAGAACGTGACGTTCGCGCCCTTGTCAATCTTGAGGCCGGAACAATAGGTGCCTGGCGTCAGTGTCACGTTGGTGCCAACAATCGACATCTTATTATAATCGCAGCCACTGAAGCTGGGCGGCGCGCGGTCGCCAAGCGGGTCTGAAATCTTTGGGCAATCCGTGAGTGGTGCCGGTTCGAAGGCAGCGGTGTAGCCGTAGTAGCCACCGGCCGTACATGTCAACGTGCTCTTCAGCGAAGCACTGGAACCCGCATAGAGGGCCTGCGAGGAGGTGGAGTTCACATAGACCGCACAGTTGTTGGCAGTCATGGTGGCCTTGTCCGTCAGATAGACCGTATCGCTGGAGGTTTCATCAAGCCCGACCACGCAGACCTTGGTCGACCCAATCAATGTAGCGGTGGAACTGGCGACAACGGGCGTCACATCGTTGGAGATCAACTGCGCAAAGAACGGTGCCCATACCCGTGACAGCGTCACGTCGACAGACGTGCCGTCGGAAGCGATCGTCGTGGCAACAGACACCGAACTGTTATAGCTGGCCGCGCTCGCCTTCACGAAGTTGTTGACCACGGCGGTGACCTGCGAGGTCTGGGTCTGTGCCAGCGAAAGTTCGCGGGCGCCGGTAATCGCCGCAGCGTCGGCAACGGTCTGGAGTTGGGTCCGGTAACGCACCATGAAGGCATAATCGGTCGCAACTCCCGCGACCACGAACAGCGCCGGCGCGGCAACCGCGAATGACAGCGCAAGTGCACCAGCCTCATTGACGAGGAACTTTGCTATGCAGGCGATATAACGCATACTGAACATGATAGATCCATGCCGTGAACGCGATACACCTTAAGCAGAAGGTTTTGAAATTTCCGATATCGAATTTTCTAAAATTGTAACGATTTGCCTGCTGCAGTTCCGGGGCACACGCGGTTGAATTCAGCTTCCATGATGCCGGAGATTGATCACGGTTCCGCACCAACGAGTGGAACGCATGAAACCATTTGGGTGCCGCCGCACCCTAGCCAGCCCGCGCCAGGCGGGTTTGATCGCAAGCCCGTGCCGGCAGCCACAATGCAGCGACGGTTCCCTGTCCTGGGGTGCTGCGAAAGATCAGCTTTCCGCCATGCAACTCTATGATCTTCTTGGCGATCGGAAGCCCCATGCCCAGCCCTTCCGCCTGGCGCGAAAAACTCATGTCGGCCTGGAAAAAGGGCTGCAGATATTCATCCAGCTTGCGTGTGTCCAGGCCAGGCCCGTTGTCGCGAACCGACAAGGCAAGCGATCCGTCTTCCTGCAGTATCGGTTGCACGTTCACAGTGCCGCCGGTGGATGAGAACTTGATTGCATTGTCGACCAGGCGTGACAGCGCATCGCTCAACCAACGGGCGTCGCCAATCACGTTGACGGCCGTCGGGGAGCGGCGGGCAAGGACTTGGACGGACTTCGACTTGGCCTTTACCTTCAGCTTCAATAGGGCATTGTCGAGCAGCTCCTCCACATCGACAGGTTCGCTCTTGAATTCCTGAGTACCGCCGAACAGACGCGAATAGGTCAGTACATCGCTGACGATTTCGTTGAGACCACGCGCCGCGGCAGTCATCTCGACCATGTGCTGTCTTTGTTCGTCGGTAAGCGTATCCTTCAGATCGTGTTCAAGGATGCCGGCAAAGCCGACCAGCACATTCAAGGGAGTGCGCAATTCGTGGCTGAGCAAGTGGAAAAGGCTGTCCTTGGTGCGGTTTGCCACATCGGCGGCAGCGCGAGCCTGGCGCAGGTCATGTTCGATCCGGCCAGAACGCAACACAAATTTTACCTGATAGGCAAGCAGAGACCAGTTCACCGGCTTGGTGACAAACGACGTGGCGCCAGCCGCAAAGGCCTTTTCGATCGCCTCGCTGTCGTCGCGGCTGGTTGCTACGATGATCGGTAGGTCAATGGTGCGCGGCGTCTGACGTAAATGTGCGATGAGCCCGAAGCCGTCGAGTTCGGGCATGCCGAGGTCGACCACGGCAAGATCGAAAGCCTCCCGCGACAGGCGCTCCCAGGCATCGCGCCCATTCTCGACACAGACCACGGTGGTCGCCTCGTTGCTCAGCCGGGCCTGCATCATCTCGAGCATGATGGGGTCATCGTCGGCAACGAGAACGCGCCTGTCGATGGATTGCCTCTCAGTGGAATCGTCGGTCGCTGCCATTACCGCTCGCCGCATGATTTCTACCCCGATGGCCCGGAGCCTAGTCCTCAAAGGTTAATCTAGCCTTTTCCCTTATGGTTGACGAGGAAGCCGAACATTAACCATTGGCCGCTAGTTTGGCGGCCTCGGGTGGTGCGGCATCAGCCGCGATTTAGCAGGCAGGATTGCCGAGCGCGGCGAAACGACGTGAAGAAACGGCGCCAGTCCATAGGCCGCAAGATTACCGTCACCGTTATCACTGCGGTGTTCGTTGCCGTTACCGCGGCGACCGGCTTCTTCCTGTGGCGCCAGACCACGCAGGACTACTTTTCGCGCATCTCCGAGCTTGAAGTCACCGCCGATGTGTTTTCTTCGGTGGTGGCGCCGCATCTGGCACGCAATGAAAGACCTCAGGCGCTCATTGCACTCAGGGCCATCGCCAAACTGCCGAACATCCCCTACATCGCGGTCATCGACGCCAAGGGAAAGCCGTTCGCAGCGCTTGGCTCGGCAGTCCTGCTCACTTCAGGTACGGTCAAGGTCAAGGGCGGCGGCATTCTCGGTCTCCTGAGCACCACCGCCCTGCCGGTAAAGGTGCCGATCATCAACGCCGGTCGAAATATCGGCTCGCTGGTGCTGCTCGCCGACATCTCCGACTTGCAGCAGCGGTTGAAGATCGGCCTCGCATTGACGCTGGCCGTCGCCAGCTTGGCATCACTGCTTGGTGTCGCCATCGCCAGCGCCATGCGCAAGAAGATCGTCTCACCCCTCGCCGATCTGTCGGCGGCAATGAGCGAAGTGCGCTCGACTCACGATTTTTCAAAGCGAGTCACCAAGTCGAGCGATGACGAGACCGGCGATCTGGTCGAGGCCTTCAACGACATGCTGGCCCAGATATCGACACGCGACAGCGCCTTGTCGCGGCATCGCGAAACACTGGAACAGACGGTCGAAGAGCGCACCCGCGAATTGCGCGAGGCTCGAGACGCCGCCGAAGGCGCCAACAAGGCCAAATCCGACTTCCTCGCCACCATGAGCCATGAAATCCGCACCCCCATGAATGGCGTCATGGTGATGGCCGAACTGCTCGCGGCCGCCGAATTGCAGCCTCGCCAGCAACGCTATGCCGAGGTAATCGTACGCTCCGGTCAGAGCCTGCTTACCATCATCAACGATATTCTCGACCTCTCCAAGATTGAGGCGGGAAAGCTTGAACTGGAGCAGGTTGAGGTATCTCCGTGCCGGGTCATCGACGATGTCATGAGCCTCTTCTGGGAGCGGGCTTCCTCAAAGGGGCTGGACCTTGCCGCCTTCGTGACGCCCGACGTGCCGCACCAGATTATTGGCGATCCGGTCCGACTAAACCAGGTACTCAGCAACCTGGTCAACAATGCCCTAAAGTTCACTGAAAGCGGCCACGTCGCCATCTACGTACGCAGCCTCGGCCGCGCCGGCGACCGGGTCAGCCTCGAATTCTCGATCATCGATACCGGCATCGGCATTCCTCCCGACAAGGTTGGCAAGTTGTTCGAGGCATTTTCCCAGGCCGACCAATCGACAACCCGCAAATTCGGCGGCACCGGTCTCGGTCTCGCCATCTGCAAGCGGTTTGTGGAGGCTATGGGCGGCGACATTCGGGTCGAAAGCGCCGAGGGCAAAGGATCGCGCTTCGTGTTTCGCTTCGAGGCCAAGACCGACGCTGAATACACGACCATTGATCGCGATCAACTGGGGTCATTGCGCAGGGCGGTCGTGGCGGTGACCGGGACGACCACGCCGCGGGCCATAGCCAGCTACCTGGAAGTAAATGGCATCGACGTGGCCATCATCCCGCCCGAGCGTCTTGGCAACTTCGACTTTACCGGCCACCAGGCGGTATTTGCCGACCCCCGGGCGCTGGTCGGAATAACCGGGCTACAGCAGCAGATGACGAGCCCGCATCGCGTCGTGGTCACTGAAATAGGCAACGTGTCGGGCGAGGACCTGATTCGCTCCGGTCTGGCAGACGATCTGATCATGCGCCCAGTCGCCCGCCGCGAAATGCGCGACATGATCGAGCGCATAGCGCATGGCGAGCGGCGCGGCATAAGAGCCCTCCAGGCGACTGCCGGCGAGCAGGCGATGCCCGACTTCAAGGGCGCACGAATCCTGGTGGCGGACGACAACGCGGTCAACCGCGAGGTTATCATCGAGGCCCTGCGCCGGCTCAATGTCAGCGTCGATGTGGTTGCCGACGGGCGCGAAGCCGTCGATGCGTGGTCCGCAATGCCCTACGCACTGGTATTTATGGACTGCTCGATGCCAGTGATGGACGGCTTCAAGGCCACCGAGGTGATCCGTCGGCTCGAATCCCAGCACGAAGATGGGCGGCGAACGCCGATCATCGCCCTGACGGCCCATGTGGCCGGCAGCGACGCCGACCGCTGGCGGCGGGTCGGCATGGACGACTACGTCATCAAGCCGTTCACTATCAAGACGATTGCCGGTTGCCTGTCCCGCTGGGTTGACAGCCCAGTGACTGCGACGGTGCCGGCCGCGCCGCCGCAAGAGCCGCAAGCCGTCGGTCCACTCACGCCGGATGAGATGGTGGCGGACCACCATCCGGGTAAAGACCTCCCGCTACTCGACCAGTCGATCCTCGCCGAACTCGGCGGCGACGGATCGGACCTGGTCAAGCGGGTAAGCAAGCTGTTCGTCGACCATGTCCCTGGCGCTCTCGCAGAAATCGACCGCAATGCCGTGGGCGACGATGTGATAGCTTTGGCCGACGCAGTGCATGCGCTGAAATCCATGTGCGCCAATATTGGAGCTGCACGCGCCGCCGCCGCCTGTCACCATCTGGAAACCCTCGCCCGTGCCGGGCAGGCCTTCGATGCTGCCGATCATACGGCGGTTATTGCGCGAGAGGCCCGGGCCGCTCTGGCTGAGGTGGCAAGGTTGCAGGACGCCGCGTGAGTATCACTGTCAGGCGGCGACAAGCATGCCATCGAGCGGAATGGCGGGCGTCTTGCCGGCGATGAGGTCGGCGGTGATCCGCGCCGCGCCATGACTCATGGTCCAGCCCATGTGGCCCTGGCCGGTGTTGAACCACAGGTTCTTGTGGCGGCCCTGGCCAAAGATCGGGGTTCCCTCCGGTGTCATCGGCCTCAGCCCCGCCCAGTAGTCGGGTTGGGCATAATCTGCGGCATCCGGGAACAGCGTCCGGGCGACGTTCAGCATAGTGCGGAAATCGGACGGCCGGTACGAGCGGTCATAGCCGGAAAACTCGGCAGTGGCGGTAAGCCGCATGCGTTCGCCCATCGGGCAGTACGCCACCAGCGTCTCCTCATCGACACCGCCGATTGATGGTACATTGTTGCGTCCGGCCGTTGGCACCGTAACCGAGTAACCCTTTACCGGATAGATCGGCAGGTCGACGCCGACGTCCCGCGCCAGATGTGGTGAAAAGACGCCAAGTGCCAGCACATAGACATCGGCGGCTTCGCGGCCCTTGCCGGTAACGACTGCGGCCACCCGGTCACCGTCGAGATCGAAGCCCTTGATCTCGGTTGAATATTCGAAATTGACTCCCTTATCCTTGAGCCAGGCGCTCATGTTGCGGGCGAACATGCGGCAATCGCCGCTTTCGTCGCCCGGCGCATAGAGGGCGCCGGCAAAGCGTTCTTTGACCGGGGCGAGCGCCGGATCAACGCGGGCGATGCCGTCACGATCGAGCGCCTCGATTGTACAACCAGCGTCAATAAGAATCCGCGACTTGGAGCGTGCGCCCTCGAACAGCGCCGGCGTGCGATAGAGATAGAGCAGGCCGCCCCTGCGCCCGTCATAATCGATGGTCGCATGATCGAGCGTATCGTGGAAAACACTTTGCGAATAGCCGCACAGTCGCGCCTTGCGCGTGGTATTGATGAGGGCGCGCTCGGGTGTGCACTCCTTCCAGAAGCGCCACATCCAGCGCCAAAAGGCGGGATCGAGATTGGGGCGAAAGCGCAGAGCCTGGTCGTTGCGCCACAAGGAACGAAGCAGGATGCCCGGCGCGGCCGGCGATGACCAGGCATAGGCATGGCCAGGCGCGAACAGGCCGGCATTGGCATAACTGGTGAACGAAGCGGCCTCGCTTTCACGGTCGATGACCGTGACCTCGAAGCCGTCGCGATGGAGTTCGTAGGCGGTTGTGATGCCGACGATGCCCGCTCCCATGACGATCGCTTTCATGGCCTCACCTCTCAGTCGACAGCAGCTTCGACCATAATCTCGACGGTAAACTCAGGTGCCGCCAGCTTGGCCTCGACGGTAGCGCGGGCCGGCGCGCATCCGGGTGCCATCCAGGCGTCCCAGGCGGCGTTCATTTCGGCGAACGTCGACATGTCGGCGATCCAAATATTGGCCTTGAGCAACTTGGTCTTGTCGCTACCGGCCTCGGCCAGCAGCTTGTCGATTTGGCCGAGGATGTCCGCGGTCTGCTCGCCGACCGGCCGGCCCGATTTGGTCTCCGACACCTGGCCTGCCAGATAGACGGTATTGCCGTGAATGACGGCCTGGCTCATGCGCTTGCCAGATCCGATGCGACGGATGGTCATTTGGGTGCTCCCTTCAGGTGGCCGGATTTCAAGTTCATAGGTGTCCTTAGCCGATCCCGCCTTGCGAGAGAAGAGCGGACCTGAAGCGCTGGCGAATGGCATGGCCGTCACGCTCCGGCAGCACCCGGGGGACGGGTGCCCGCGAAATCTTGATGACGGCGATGACCGGGCCCACGGCGTTGCGCAGCATGTCGATTGCCGAGCCGAGTTCATCGTCCGCTCGCACCATCGCCGCGCCGGCAAAACCGCTGGCCAGCGCCACAGCGGCCAGATCGGTGCCGAGGCCGGTGTGGCTTTGCTGCCCGCCGGTTTCGCCGAAGGCTTCGTTGTCAAGGACCGCAATGGCCAGGTTCGGCGGCCGCCGCGCCCCGACGGTCGCCAATGATCCCATCCCCATCAGCATCTCGCCGTCACCGGTGACGACGAGCACCCGCTTTGCCGGCTGCGCCAGCGCCAGTCCCAATCCGATTGGCACGGCCAGTCCCATGGCGCCCCACAGATAGAAATTGGAGTTGTGATCCCCTGCGGCGGCCACATCGTAGGTGGGCGAGCCCAGTCCGGCGACAACGAGAAGATTGTCGTCATGATCAGCCAGCAGACGGGCAACAGCGATACGGCGTTCAAGCATTGGCGCGCCTCAAAACACTTTTGCACCGATGAGGCGTTGGGAGAGCAACACGGCATTGGCGGTGTGGCTATCAAAGGCATTGGCCAGAGCGGCGGAGACCATGGATCCGGCGTCTTCGGGGTGATCCACCCGATAGACCAGGAACCCGGCACGCGAGAACGTCTCCGGCGTCGCCTGGCCCATGGGCACCTGCCACGGATTGAACTCGGCCCACTCACCGCGCATGGTAACGAGGGTCAGGAATGGAAATCCGCAGGTCTTAAGCAACGAAAAGGCGTTGACGCAGTTGCCGACACCGGAAGATTGCATCAGCAGAACACCACGCTCGCCGCCGAGATCAGCGCCGGCCATGAGACCGACGCCTTCCTCCTCGGTGGTAAGGACGGTGGCCTTGATACCGTGGTCGGCATGGGCGGCGCGGATGAGTTTTTCATGGCCGGCGTCGGGCACATAGGCAACCTGGGCAATGCCACCCTTCTTCAGCGCCTGCCAGATGTCGCCCTGCCAGTCTTCGCTCATTTCTGCCCCTTGCCGGCGAAGCGTACCTTCGGCTGGCCGGCCCGCTCGCACCAGTGATCGAGCAGGGCGGAAAAATCGAGGGCATGATAGGGCCTAGAGCGGGCAAGGCTCAAGGCTTCGCGCGCCACAGCGGCGATCGGCATTGGCACCATCACACGATTGGCGGCCTCGACAATGAGCGACATATCCTTGTGCGCGAGGTCGACGGTGAAGCCCGGAACGGTATCATCAGACAGCACCTTGGTAGCGTAATTCACCTTCAATTGCCCGTTGGTCGCAGTGGTCCCGTGGATGACGTCGAGGGTATTTTCCAGATTGAGGCCAAAGGCCTGCGCCAGGGTCAGCGCTTCGGCGTTCATCTGGCAGGCGGTGATAGCAAGGAAGTTGTTGATCAGCTTGGTGCGGGTTCCGGTGCCCGGTCCCCCACAATGATAGATGGTGGTACCCATGGCCTCCAGCAGCGGCTTGACGGCCTGAAAGTCCGCATCGGAAGCCCCGACCATGAACAGGCTCTCGCCCCGGTCGGCATGACTGGCGAGGCGGCCGATAGGGGCATCGACGAAACCGATGCCGGCCTTGGCGAGTTCTGCCGCTACCCGGTCCGTGGTTTCCGGCCGAACGGTGCTGAGATCCATGACGATCTGGCCCGGACGGGCGATCGAGGCGATGCCGTCCGGCCCGAGGACGGCTTGCTCCACATCCGGCGGACCGGGCAGCACGGTGATGACCACATCCGCGCCTTCCGTGGCGCCCTTAATCGAACCGCCATTGGTCGCACCCAGCGCCACAAGATCGGCAACCGGTTCATTGCGCACGTCGTAAACCGAGAGCTGAAAGCCCTTCTTCTGCAAGTTGGCAGCCATGGGCTTGCCCATGCGCCCCAGACCAATGAATCCGACCGTCGTCATGCGCGCGCCTCCATCAACAAAGGGTGATGGTGCTATTCGGCGGCGGCTTTGGCAAGCTTGCGGGTTCCAACCAGCGGGACGCCGACGGCTTCAGCGGTAACCAGCGTGATGGCGCGCAGGTCTTCAGGTTCGAGATTGCGCACATCGGTTTTGCCGGTACAGCGGGCCATGATCGAGGCTTCCGCCGACAGGGCGCCAATCAGCGAACGCGCCTGGTCAGTGCGTTCCTCCATCGAGCGGCCGCCGTGAAAGACGATGCCGCCATCGGCGATGCTGCCGCCCACTGCCAGCCCCATGGAAACCCCGAGCACCGAAACCTTGGCGCCCAGCGAGATGAGCTTGGCGCAGTCGGTGCCCGAACGCACGCCGCCGAAGTAAATCAGGTCGAGGTCCTCTTCGCGGTTCATGCGTCGCATGATGCGCAATGCATCGCGGATGACGGTGTAATCGGGCAGTCCCTGCAATTCACTCCAAGGGTTTGCGATACCCGGTGTGGCATCGAGCAGCAGGATGCTGAAGCCGTTGTCGAGAGCAAAGGGTATGGCCCGCTCAAGGTCGGCGGACCGGCTTGCCAGACCCATGGGCCTTCCCGCGACGGGCATTGCCTTGAAGGGCCGAAAGCTCGTTGACGACGCGTGGATATGGGCAGCAGCGGCTGCATCGGCAGGTGCTTCATTGGCCATGACAAGTTGAAGCCATGGCGCTGTGGCAGCTTCCAAGCGCCGGCGCGCAAGATAGGCCGAACCCGCCTCGCTCAAACCCTGCGCCACCGCACGGGCCACTTCGGCAGGCATATCGTCGACGCCAGTGACGATGAAGGGATGCTCGATACCGATGCCAGCGATGTCGGTCGTCACGTTGCAGGCATCGCGGTAGGGATCGATGACAAGGCGCGACAGGTTGGCCGGCAGAAAGACCAAATCGTCGAGATTGGCTTTATGGTCTTCACCGTAGGTTGCAGGCGCCGGCACCAGCCGCTTGGTCAGGATTGCGCGCTGAGTAACGGCATCATCCGGCCGGGTGCGCGCCATGACGAAGATGTCTTCGCGGGTACGCACTGAATAATCAGACGAACCGGTCTCGGCATCGCAGCGATAGCAACGCGCCGCCTCGTCCTTGGCCGTCTTTAGATCGTAAGTGTCTTCGATCTCGGGGAATTCCACCGGATTGTCGCCAAGGCCGTTGAAGTGCTGTTCCTGGCGCGGGAAGATTTCCCAGTTGATGTCCTGGGCCACCGGCACCCGACGGGTGCGGTAGGGAGTGCGATAGGGCAGCGGGGAGGCGACGCCGTCGAGGTATGACTTTACATAATAGGCGGCGCGGTGCCCATGCATCATCGCCATGACGATGGTCGAGCCGCCGAAGGCGCCGTCGCCAGCGGCGAACACCTGGGGATCGCTGGTGCGCATGCCCTCCCAGTCGGTCTTCACCCGGTCGCCCGCCATCAGGCCGGCAGCGCCGAGTTCGGCCGATTCAGCCTGCTGGCCGACGGCGGAAATCACCATACCGCATTCGATGTCGTGCTCGGAGCCTTCGACATTCACCGGCCGTCGCCGCCCGTCGGGACCTGGCTCGCCGAGCGCCGTCTCGACGCACCTCAACGCAAAACGGTTGCCCTCGGAGACAACCTTCACTGGCTGCGTATTGTAGATGAACTGGATGCCTTCCTCGATGGCCCCTTTGAGCTCTTCCTTGCGGGCGGGGATTTCCTTGGGACCGCGTCGATAGATGACCTTGACCGTCTTGCAGCCGGGAAGCCGCATGGCCGAACGGCAGGCGTCCATGGCGACATCGCCGCCGCCGATCACCAGCACCGTCTCCGGCATGCTGGGACGTTCGCCGCCGTTGACGCGGCGCAGGAAGCCGACGCCGTCGACTACGTTGGGATGGTCCTCGCCCGGCACACCCATGGATTTGCCCCACCACGAGCCGATGGTGACGAGGATGGCGGCATGATGCTTCTTCAATTCGTCCAGCGTGATATCACGGCCGAGTGCGGTGTTGGTGTGGATGGTGATGCCGGGGCAGTGCTTCAACTGCCGCTGCATGTCCTCTTCGATGATGCCGGGCGGAAGGCGGAAGGCGGGGATGCCCCACACCATCATGCCCCCTGGCCTGTCCATCATCTCGTAGACATGGACTTCGAAACCCGCTTCGGCGAGGTCCTGCGCCGATGTAAGACCGGCGGGGCCAGCGCCGACGATGCCGACGGTTTCCTTGCGCGTGACCTGAACGGCCGGCAGGTGATGATCTCGCCCCAGCTTGTCCATGACGAAGCGCTTGAGGTTGCGGATGGCGAGCGGCCCGTCGCTGTCGGCACGGCGGCAGGCCGGCTCGCACGGGGCATCGCACACCCGCCCGCAGATCGACGAGAACGGGTTGGTGGCGGTGATGGCCTCAAACGCCTCATGCCACTTCTCCTCCCAGATATAGCCGATATAGGAGGGCGCATCGGTCCCCACCGGGCAGGCGACCTGGCAGGGCGCCGGCACGAAATGCCGGTCGGGCACGTCGTCCTTGAAGCTCGTGGGCACCTTGATCGGGCGTACGCGATTGATGTCGTAGACGTTGGTCAGGTTGCTCATCGGGTCAGCTCGCCTTGCGCAGGAAGTCTTCCTGCATGGCACGGTATTCCGGCGCATACGGCAGGCGTGTGATCGCCGCGGCCTCGGGTGTCAGGGCTACCAAGTCATCGCGGCTGATCTGGTGCGGGTTGGTATAACCTAGCGCCCGGGTGAGCGCCGCGATCTGCCAGCGCACCCCTTCGAGGAAGCGATGGATATTCTGTGCCTCGACAGGGACGTTGTAGCGCTTCTCGTGCTCGGGGTCCTGAGTGGCGATGCCGGTTACGCAGCTACCGACATGGCATTGCAGACAGGAGATACAACCACCCGCTATAATGGCAGACGTTCCCATGGCCACCGCCCGGGCGCCCAGCGCCAACGCCTTCATAGTGTCGATACCATCCTTGATACCGCCCATCAGCACGATGGGCATGTCCTCGTAGCCGCCCACCTCCTTTAGCGCATCGACCGCTTCCTGGATGGCCGAAAGCGTCGGGATGCCGACAAACTCCAGCACCTCCACGCCGGCAGCCCCGGTCGAGCCCTGCATGCCGTCCAGTTCGATGAAGTCGAACCCATCCTTCCACGCGATCTTGATGTCGTCGCGCACCCTGCCCGCCCCCAGCTTTACCGACACCGGGATGCGGTAGCCGGTCGCCTCGCGGAACTCCTCCACCTTGATGACCAGGTCATCGGCGCCGAGCACATCCGGGTGGCGCGATGGCGAGCGCAGGTCAATGCCGGCTGGGATGCCACGGATCTTGGCGATGGCGGGCGTCACCTTCTTGGCCATCAGCTGGCCGCCGAGGCCGGGCTTCGCCCCTTGCGAAATGTAGATCTCGAGCCCGTTGGCCTTGTTCATATCGTGGATGTTCCACCCCAGCCGCCCGGCCAGGCACTGGTAGATAATCTGCTTGGCCTCCTCACGCTGCTCCTTCGACATGCCGCCTTCGCCGGTATTCTCTGAGACATCCGACAGCCTGGACGCGATGGCGAGCGCCAGCTTGGCCGATTTGGAAAGCGCGCCGTAGGACATCGGCGCGATGGTCACTGGCATGGATAGCTTTATCGGCGTGCCGCCATTGCGCCCGCCGAACTCGGTCCTGAGGTCGACTTGTGACACGAGACCGGGATCGGCCGGGATGCTGGAGAGGTCACGCTTGAAGGCGAGGTCGGAAAGATGCGGCATCGGCCGCGCCGCGCCATAGCCGCGGATGCGGTAGCGCCCGATCTGCGCCTTCACATAGATGTCCTCCTGCACTTTGGCGTTCCAGTAGGCGCTGTCACCGGAGGCCTCGAAGAAAGGGATCGGCCTGACCCGTGGCTCGTTGCGCGGATAGCGCAACTTCTTGCCGGCGTTGACGATCTTCTGGAATGTTCCGTTGAAGGGGACCTGGTAACGCTCGAGGAAGGCGAGGAGATCGTCGCGCTCTTCCGCCGGCAAGTCGATGAGCATGGCGTCTGTGCCGAGGTCGGCGACCTTGCCGGCCACGTAGATCGAGCCGCCGGTCATGTCCTGGCCGACCTGCGGGCCTGAATCGCCAAGGATGATAAGTCGCCCGCCATACATCATGTAGCCGGCCATGAAACTGGCATTACCACAGGCAAGCAGCGTCCCCTCCTTCATCACCTGTCCGGCACGCGAGCCGATATTGCCCTTGACCACCACCTCGGCGCCACGAATGGCGACACCGGCGATCGCCGACGCGTTACCGTTCACCACCACCGAGCCGTGCAGCATGTTGTCGGCAAGGCCCCAGCCCACATTGCGCTCGACAATGAAGCGCGGCCCGTCTGTCAGCCCCGCACAGAAATAACCCGCCGAGCCCTTGATGGTGACTGTAATCGGGTGGGTGAGGCCCACGCCGATATGGTGGCGCGCATCCGGGTTGAAGATGTCGATATCCTCGCCTTCGGCGCCAAACTTGCGAATGAGCTCGTTAGCCTCGCGGACCGGTGTTACGCTGAGGTCGATCGATGCCATGTCTCGCATGTCCCCGGAGCAGGTTCGGTGGTCTCCAGCGCCTTTCCCGGGAACAGCCGGTTCAGGGAAACTTCCTCGGACGCAATCGCTATAATCTTGTCGTCTTCGTATTTCACCATCGGCTTGGCGGCGAGTCTATCTTTGGCATAGCCGATTTCATCCTTGGTCGAGACAAGGAACGAGAAGGTCCCGTCCATGTCCTCAATTGACGACTTCAGCGCGTGATTGAGGCTGACGCCGTGCTTGAGCTTGTCGGCGAGATAGACGGCGATGAGCTCTGAGTCGTTGTCGGTGTTGAAAAAATAGCCATTCTTCTCCAGCCGTCGGCGCATCTTGTAGTAGTTAGTGATCTGGCCGTTGTGGACAATGGAAATGTCGGCGAAGCCGGTCGCCCAGAACGGATGTGAAGCTTCCGGCGCCACATCCGATTCAGTCGCCAGCCGCACATGGCCAATGCCGTGCGTGCCCTCGAATTTCGCGACGTGATAGATGTCGTCGACATTGTGGGCACCGCCCACGTCCTTGATGATGTCGAGGCTTTCGCCGATCGACGACAGCTTGGCGGCGTGCTCCATGTCGAAGGCGAACTTCTGCAGATCGCCGTCGAACTCGACCACCACCCTGTAGGACGAACCGATGCGCTCGTCCTCGATGATCTTTGCCTGGTACTGGCTGAGCTTTTCCTTGACCATGGCGACCGCCTTGTCGGCCTCAGCGCCCTGGCCGACGATGAAGCGCAGGCGCAACTGACCGGGGGTCGATTCGTAATAGAGCGAGAAACCGGTCGAGTCGGGACCGCGATGCTGGCAGCCGTCGAGCATGGAGATCAGGGCCTTGCCGACCTCAGCTTTGTTGACGGTATCCTTGTAGAGAATGCCTGCAATGCCACACATGGCGAAGGCTTCCTTTGACGCAATGTCCTGCCGAGAATCCTGCTGTTCCGGCAACTCTCTGCTGCATCCAAAATATCCTCATGGGAGGGCCTTTTCAATAATGTAAGTAAAAAATATTTTCTGGGAGGAAATATGTGTCGTGAGCTGCTGACCCCATAGGCCGGGTGGCTTCACACTTGCACGACATTCGCCCTGGTTCGATAGTCGGGATTGAATTAATCCATCGAAATCCGCAAGTTGCCCTGTAGGGCAGAAATTCGGCAAGGAATAAGACGGTATGAAGGCATTGATCATCGGCGGCGGAATTGGAGGACTGACAGCGGCACTGTGTCTCCATAGGGCCGGTATCGAGGCGGAGATCTTCGAGCAGTCGGGGGCCATTCGCGAACTCGGGGTCGGCATCAACACCTTGCCCCATGCCATCAAGGAACTGGCGGGGCTGGGCCTCCTGGAAGCCCTCGACCGGGTTGCCATCCGCACCTTCGAACTCATCTACCAGAACCGTTTCGGCCAGACCATCTGGCGCGAGCCGCGCGGCATCGACGCTGGCTACGATTTTCCGCAGTTCTCCATTCACCGAGGCCGATTGCAGGGTGTCCTATTCGATGCCGTCAAGGCCCGACTCGGGGAGGGCTCGGTCATGACCGGGCATCGCCTTATCGGTTTCGAACAGGACGATCAGGGCGTCACTGCACAGTTTGCACGCCGCAGCAACGGTGAGATCGACGTACGAGGCGATTTCATGATTGCCGCTGATGGTATCCACTCGCTGGTGCGCAACCGCTTCTTTCCTGACGAGGGTGCACCCTTGTGGAACGGCATCATGCTGTGGCGCGGCGCTATCGAGCACACTCCATTCATGACCGGCCGCTCGATGATCATCGCCGGCGGCATGGCTGCCAAGTTCGTGCTTTATCCCATCTCCAACGAAACCTCCATGCCGGGCACCCAACTCATCAACTGGGCGGTGGCCAAGAAACTATCCGATGGTGTCACCCCGCCACCCCGCCACGAGGACTGGAATCGCGAGGGCGATCTCGACGAACTCATCGCTCATGTGCGCGGAGCCTTCCATCTCGACATGCTCAATGTGGACGAGATCATCCGCGCCACCCCCAAATTCTATGAATATCCGATGTGCGATCGCGACCCGCTCGGGCAATGGAGTCAGGGCCGGGTGACGCTGTTGGGCGATGCGGCCCACCCGATGTATCCGGTCGGCTCCAACGGGGCGAGCCAGGCAGTACTCGATGCCGTGGCGCTGGAACGCCATCTGGCATCGGGCGCAACCATCGAGTCCGCACTTGAAGCCTACGATGCCGAGCGCCGGCCGGCGACCGCCGACATCGTGCGGCAGAACCGTTCCGGCGGTCCCGAGCGGGTTATCGACGTCATCGAGGAACGCGCCCCTGACGGTTTCGAGCGTATCGAGGATGTGGCCAGCCATACCGAGCGCGAAGCCATCGTGAAGGGCTACGCCAGCCTCGCTGGCTACGACGTCAAGCAGGTGAACGTCAGGCGTTAATTCACGATCCGGGGGTCTTTCCGAAAGCTGAGAGCGCGTGCAGCAGATCGGTCGGCAGTGGCAGCACGATGGTGTTGGAGCGATCGCTGGCAATGTCGTGGAGTGCGCCGAGATAGCGCAGCTGCATCGAGCCCGGCGCGCGCGCCATGATCTCGGCGGCCTCCACGAGCTTTTGCGCCGCCTGCTGCTCGCCCTCGGCGTTGATGACCTTGGCGCGGCGGATGCGCTCGGCCTCGGCCTGCTTGGCAATGGCCCTGATCATGCTCTCGGAGATATCGACCTGCTTGATCTCGACGTTCGCCACCTTGATTCCCCACGTCTCGGTTTGGGCATCGAGAATGGTCTGGATATCGGTGTTCAACTTGTCACGCTCCGACAGCATTTCATCGAGCGAGTGCTTGCCGAGCACCGATCTGAGTGTGGTCTGCGCCAACTGGCTGGTCGCCTCAAGAAAGTTTTCTACCTGGATGACCGCCTTGTCGGCGTCCAATACGCGGAAATACAATACGGCGTTAACCTTGACCGATACGTTGTCGCGCGAGATCACGTCTTGGCTCGGCACATCGAGCACGACCACCCGGAGGTCGACCCGTACCATCTGCTGGATATAGGGCAGCATCAAGATAAGCCCCGGTCCCTTGACACCTGTGAAGCGGCCAAGCGTGAACATGACTCCACGTTCGTATTCGCGAAACACCCGAATAGCCGATCCGAGGATGGCAATCGCCAGAACGGCTATCACCAGGTAGACTGCCCAATCGATCAACATCGTCCTTCTCCCATGTTCTGCGCCACCGCCCTCAATCGGGCTCGACGTCGAGGGTCAACCCGTCGCGCCCGATGATTCGGACGCTCGCTCCTACAGCCAGTGAAGTTTGCGCCCGCGCACGCCACCGCTCTCCCGAGACCATGACCTCGCCTTCGCTCCCCGACCAGGCAATCACCTCGCCCTTTGCATGGATAAGGCTGGTATCGCCGTTGGTTGCCGGAAGCCGCCGTGTCCGCACCAACATCCCAAGAACCAGCACTAGCAGTCCCACGCTAACGGCAGTAGCGCCCGCGACTACCGGCCAGGCAAGTTGGTAACCGGGTTCATCGAAGGTCATCATCGAGCCGAGCGCAAAGGCAATCACGCCGCCGATGCCGAGAGCCCCAAACGAGGGCACAAACGCCTCCGACGCCATCAGGCCGAGGCCGAGCAAAGTAAGGCCTAGCCCCGCCAGATTGATGGGAATGATGCTCAGCGCCAGAAGACCAAGCAGCAGGCAGATGCTGCCGATCACCCCCGGTGCGAAGATCCCCGGGTGGGAAAACTCGAAGATGAGGCCCCAGATACCGACCAGCAGCAGGATAAAGGCAACGTTCGGATCTGTGATGGTGGCCAAGAGCCGGGTGCGCAGGTCCGGTTCGATGCGAACCACCTTGACCCCGGTCAAATCAAGCGTCTTCACCGCGCCCTCGACCTGAACCGTGCGTCCGTTGAGTTTTTCAAGCAGTTGATCGATGTTGGGCGCCACCACGTCGATGACGTTCAGTTTCCGCGCCTCGTCGAACGGCAGGCTGGCGGCTTGGCGGATCGCCTGTTCGGCCCAGCCGGCATTGCGTCCGCGGAGCTTTGCCAAACCGCGTATATAGGCGACGGCATCGTTGGTGACCTTGGTCATCTCGGCATCGGGCGGGCGGATCTGGTCCGTCTTGCCTGTTTGCGCGGGTTCTGGCTTGGGTGGCGCGAAGCCGCCGAATAAACTGACCGGGGTCGCCGCGCCGAGATTGGTGCCAGGTGCCATCGCCGCCGCCTGGCAGGCATAGAGAATGTAGGTTCCTGCACTGGCAGCACGCGCTCCGCTCGGAGACACATAGCCCACAACGGGCACCCGCGAGGCGAGAATGGCGCGCACGATGGCGCGCATGGAAGAATCGAGGCCGCCAGGCGTATCCATTGTGAGGACCACGACAGCGGCATGCTCATCGCCCGCCCGTTGCAGGCCTCGGATGATATATTCGGCACTGATCGGACCGATGGTGCCCTTGAGATCCAGCACAAAGGCGCGAGGCGCCGCAGCGGCTGCCAGCGAGGCCGCAAGCATCCAGACTGCCAATCCCAGGCATGCTGCCACCCGGCGGTATCGCCGCGAAGTGCCGTTCAGGTCACGCAACTTGCTGTATGACACGTTTCGTTTTCCGCTAGGACAGAGTGTCCAGACCGACCGTGAGCGTGATCACTTGCTCGCGCCAATGTGGCTTGCCCGCGGGCCAATCGACATGACGGCTTTGGTGCGATCAATCTCCACTGTGTACGCTGACCACATTTGTCTTATGACTTGCCTTGTGGTTCTGCAAGGATGCAACTGCTGCGGCCTGAACGCCAATTCAGTCTTGCTGGGGCGAACAGCGATCTGGATTTCTTGATATGTGGCGGTCTGGGCGGGCCATCAAAGTGCCACCCATCCTGTCGGGGCAAGCGTAGACGCAGCTAATGAACATGAGCGGTCGAGGCTCACCGATCCTCAACGTGTCGATGGTCGGCCGGGACGTTTTGCGCCGGCGCCAGACATCGTGAAGGGCCCTTCGTTGGCGCTTGCCAGACCATGGCATATCACATATAAACCGCCCGGCTCCGGTTCAGGCAAGTGCTGTTCCGCAGTGCCAGATTCACCAGCCTGATGGTTGGCCCAGGTAGCTCAGTTGGTAGAGCAGCGGACTGAAAATCCGCGTGTCGGTGGTTCGATTCCGCCCCTGGGCACCAGCAATTTCAAACACTTAACAGTAGAGCTTTGCAGAGACTAATCGCCATAGGTAACACCTAAGGTAACGAGCGCCCGTCAACGGCTCATAATTGTCCGGCTAGCCGGTGCTGAGTGGGCTGCATGGCAGCAGCCTTGATCTGCTGAATTTTTGAACGTTGGTGGAAAATTACACTGAATCACCATAAATTACACCAGATCACACGGGATCGCACGGCCTGATACTGGGCAGTGCCCACGTGCTACAACGCTCCACAGGCCTCATCGTGGTGCCGCGCTTGACGCCTGCGTGAACCCCAATGCCGCCAGCTTCGACCCTGAGGCAATTGCCGGCTCAAATCCCCCCCCGTACAACTCTGCGGTAACTCAAGGCGCGAAGGTAGGGCACGGCCACCGGTTTCACCGGGGTCACTTGACGCACTCCTTTCACAGGACGGACCGCCCGCACCCCTTTGACGGGACTGACTGCCCTAACTGGCTTTACAGGACCACCTACGGCTTCAGCAGAAAAGAACAGCGGTTCCATGTTTTGATCAAATAGCCAACCGTTTTCAAACCAACCTAAGAAGTGGCCCGAAAAGGCGAAGATAGCCCATACGGCGGCACTTGCAAGCAGCCTTCTTCACGGCGTCCCGCAGAGTGCCATCATCGGGCCGGGCGCTTCTGCGCGGTTCGCCCTCGATATACGCCTTCTACATACTGAACGGCCCTCGGCATGGACCATTTGATCTCCTCGCTGGCGTCGAACCAATTCGTAGCCGGCCAGGCCCCCATCATTATCACTTTTTCTCCCACCCTTAGTGCGGGCGGGAGGCAGACGGGTAGAAGTTCAAGTCCATCTTGCGCTAATATTCCACGCGGTCCACGCGAGGGGGGTCGACCAAGCTGCCTGCTTGAGGCGAGCCCAAACTCGGTGTCGGCGCTACCCGGCATTGCTTGCATGATATACACGTAGAAGAGATGACGCTGATCCAGTCGCTGGAAATGCAAACGACAAAGGGGACATCTGCAATGACGAGCGCTCATGAACCGATTGAGACATCACACGCCAAGCCTGCTACCCCTGGCCAGGCAGCGCAGCAAACCATGAAGGCCTCGGATCTTTTTGTTCGCTGTCTGGAAGCTGAAGGTGTTACCCATATCTTTGGCGTCCCGGGTGAGGAGAACGCCGATTTCATGATTTCGCTGCTCGATAGCAACATAAAGTTCGTGCTCTGCCGCCACGAGCAGGCCGCTGCGTTCATGGCGGATGCCTACGGCCGGCTCACCGGAAGACCTGGTGTTTGCCTGGCGACGCTGGGCCCGGGCGCGACCAATCTGGTCACCGGCATTGCCGACGCCAACATGGACCGCTCTCCGGTGATCGCGATCATCGGCCAAGCTTCGACCGGCCGATTGCATAAGGAGAGCCATCAGAACATGGACGCGATCGCCATGTTCCGCCCCTTGTCCAAGTGGGCACAGTCGATCACCAATGCGAACGTCGTGGCGGAAGTCCTGCGCAAAGCCTTCAAGGTTGCATCGATGGAAAAGCCTGGCGCCTGTATCGTCGAGCTGCCGGAAAACGTGGCGAAGACGACCGTCACCGGCTCACCGATGCTGGTTGACAAGACCCGCCGACCGGCCGCCGATTACAAGGCGGTGTCGCGGGCGGTCGATCTGATTGCCGCGGCGAAAAAGCCCATCATCCTGGCCGGCAACGGTGCCGTGCGCAAGCGCGCGTCCACACAACTGCGACGCCTTGCACGCAAGGCCGGCATCGGCGTGGTTGGCACCTTTATGGGCAAGGGCGCGGTTTCGCTCGAAGATCCGCATTGCCTGTTCACCATCGGCCTGCAAGGTCGCGATCATATCAATCACGCCATAGATCAGGCCGACACGGTCATTACTGTCGGTTACGATCTGGTGGAGTACGCGCCCGAATTGTGGAACTCGACCGGGCACAAGACGATTATCCACATCGATTTTCTGCCGGCCGAGATCGACGGCGCATATCCCGTTGCTGTGGATGTCGTATCCGACATTGCCGATGCCTTGTGGCAGATCAACGAGGAGCTTAACCGCCGCTATGGGGACGAGCTTCCATTGTTCGACATCGCCACGCGTGCCAATTTGCGGGCCATAATTGACGAAGACCTCAGGGCTGAGGCTGCCGACGAGTCATTTCCGATGAAACCGCAGCGGATTCTCAGTGACCTGCGGGCCGCGCTCGGTCCTGATGATATTTTGCTGTCGGACGTCGGCGCTCACAAGATGTGGGTGGCGCGCTACTACCAGTGCTATGAACCCAACACCTGTCTGATCTCTAATGGTTTCTGCTCTATGGGGTTCGCGCTCCCGGGTGCGATCGGTGCGAAAATTGCGCTGCCTGACCGCCGCATCGCCGCCGTTTGCGGCGATGCCGGATTTTTGATGAATGTACAGGACCTTGAGACCGCCGCGCGGTTGAAGCTCAATGTCGTTTTCATTATCTGGGTCGATGGCGAATACGGCTTGATCAAATGGAAGCAACAAAATCACTTCGACGGGCGCCATTCCGACCTAGCCTTCGGCAACCCCGATTTTGAGCTGTTGGCCAAGTCTTTTGGCATGTGGGGGCGTACGCTCAACGCGCCAGGCCAATTGCAGGGAGCGCTCGACGAAGCCTTTGCCCAACCCGGCCCAGCACTGATCGCGGTTCCGGTGGCTTACGCGGAGAATCGCAAGCTGACCGCACGACTCGGCAACCTGGTCTGTCCAATATGAAGACCCAGCGGATACAGGTCGCTACTTTGTCCGGATACGGGTTGGCAGTTCGGCCGGCCATGAGCTAGAATTTTACCTTCGCCTTCTGATCAGGGTTGGCCGACCATTGACTATTTGTGCTCGACAGATCCCATTTGCAGCCGGCGTCTTTTCATCCCTGGTTCTATTCGGGCTCCACGCCGACGCGTCAGGGGCAGAACCTGCGGTGCACATTGATGTGCAGGACCCAGGTAAGATCAGGCTGCCTGAAGGTCCTGCGGCACCGGATCGAAAACCGTTCGTGGTTGTCAAGGATGAAGCCACCTTCATTGACAGGGTTTGCAAGCAGATCGAGGTCGCGGCAACTGCCAACGACCTCCCGCCGGCGTTTCTGGCGAAGCTGATCTGGAAGGAAAGCCGATTCGATCCCAATGCGATCAGCCCAATGGGTGCTGAGGGCATTGCCCAGTTCATGCCTGCAACAGCAACAAAAAGGGGGCTTAAGAATTCCTTTGAGCCTATGGCTGCGATTCTTGCCTCTGCAGAGCTGATTGCCAGCTACTTCAAGAGCTACGGTAATCTGGCTTTGGCGGCCGCGGCCTACAATGCCGGAGAGGATCGGGTTGCTGCCTGGCTGGCCGGCCGATCGGATTTGCCATCGGAGACCATCAATTACATCCTTTCCATCACCGGTTACCCGGCGCGCGAATGGAAACAAAAGAACATGCCGAAAGTTCTATTCGTTCTTGACGAAGCGCGCCCGTTTCAAGCGGCATGCAATGAGTTGCCCCTCTTCCGGGCCCCTTTGCAGCCACAGTTCGCCAACACCTATTTCAACCTCGGCCTGGCGCTTGCGAATGCCGGTGACTATCACGGTGCCATCACCAAATACACGGTCGCAATCCGTCTGAAGCCCGATTTTCCCGATGCATACAACAATCGCGGCGTGGCCTATCGGCACATCGGCGACTTTAATAGCGCGATTGCCAACTACGATGTGGCCATCCGGCTGAATTCGAAGTATGCAGCGGCTTACAACAACCGCGGCTACGCCTACCGCAAGCTGGGTCGCTTCGCCGAGGCGATTGGTGACTATGGCAAGGCAATAAAGTTACAACCCGGCTATATCACTGCACTGTTCAATCGCGGCTTCGCCGAGGCGGAACTTGGTCGCTACAATGAAGCGATCCACGATTATGGAGAGGTCCTAAAGCACCAACCCAAGCATGCGATGGCGCTCTATAATCGCGCCCTGGCCTACCTTGAGACCTCTAACCTGAACAAGGCTCAGAAGGATTTTGACAAAGCGATTGCGGCAAACACACAGTTCGCCAAAGCTTACTATCAGCGTGCTTTGTTGATGCTGAGACTTGGCAGGACCCAGCGCGCACTCGCGGATTATCAGCGATCCGCGACGCTGGAGCCTGCCTTTGGGCATGAGCAGTACAAGAAGTCGTTCGAGTAGCGCCGCTTTGCGTGTCATACCAAGACAACTGGACTTGGCTATTAAGAGCGTGTTTGAAAAGTGCGTGTGTCACGGCCAGCGCCTGATAAGTGTCG
>CAZMSA010000011.1:0-33998 GCA_964568825.1 uncultured Rhizobiaceae bacterium
CTTCGGCTGAACCCGATTCCGGATTGTTGACCGACAACACCACCTTGTCGGCCGCGATGTTGAGTTTCACCGCCCGGCCCTTCTCGCTGGAAATGGTGGAAACCCGGTCGACCGCATTGGTGAACAGGCGGATATCCACCTCCATGCGCTTGTCGTTGCGCTGCGGGATGACCCGTTCGTAATCGGGAAAGGTGCCGTCGATGAGCTTTGAGGTGAGCGTCAGGCTGCCGGCCGTAAAGCGGATCTTGGCGCTCGACAGCGAGACATCGACGCTTGCCTCGGAATCTTCTAAAAGCCGCACCAGTTCCAGCACCGTCTTGCGCGGCACGATCACACCCGGCATGCCGGCCGCGCCGTCCGGCGCCGCGACCTCGACCTGCGCCAGACGATGGCCGTCGGTGGCGACTGCCCTGAGGCGCGCCTCGCCGCCCACCTCGACGTGATGCAGATAGATGCCGTTCAGGTAATAGCGTGTCTCCTCGGTGGAGATGGCAAACCGGGCCTTGTCGATGAGGAATTTCAGATCCGCCGCCGGCAGCGCGAAACGGTGAGAGAACTCACCGGCGGCGAGATCGGGAAAGTCAGCCGGCGGCAGGGCCTGGAGGGAAAACCGCGAGCGCCCGGAAATAACCGCCAGCCGCCCCTCGTCGGGACCCTGCTCGATCTCGATCTGCGCCCCGTCGGGAAGTTTCCTGACGATATCGTGGACCATGTGGGCGGGCACCGTGGTGGCGCCGGCCTGGGCCACGTCGGCGACGACCTCGTCGATCACCTCGATGTCGAGGTCCGTCGCGGTCAACCGCACCGCGCCGTCGGCGGCATTGAGCAGCACGTTGGAAAGGATCGGGATGGTGTTGCGCCGCTCCACCACCGACTGCACGTGGCTGAGGGACTTGAGCAGAGCCGAACGCTCGATGGTGACACGCATTGCGAAATTCCCGCATTGTCGGCGGCCGAGGCCGAGGGTACACAATCCCGTCCCGCCGGCAGCATGGCGCCGGCAGGCACAAGTCGTGCTGACTTTGGCGGCAATTTTCCGGCAAAGCAAGGCCCTGCCGGCATCCGGGGGCGAGCCATTTATGTCGCGCCGTGCGCCTGGCGCCTATTGCTGCTCGACCAGGCGGGTCAGCAGCGCCACCTCGCGCGACATGTGCTCGTCGGCCTTCATCAACTCGTCGATCTTGCGCACTGCGTGCAACACGGTCGAATGGTCGCGCCCTCCGAAGCGCTTGCCGATTTCCGGCAGCGACCGGGCGGTGAGTTTCTTGGCCAGATACATGCCCACCTGGCGCGGCCTGACGATGGAGCGCGCGCGGCGCGGCGACAACAGGTCGGCGCGGCTGACATTGTAATGGCGCCCGATAATCTGCAGGATGTCGTCAATGCGCACCCTGACGACTTCCTGGTTCTGGGCCAGATCGCGCAGCGCCAGCGCCGCCATGTCGATCGACAGCGGCCCGCGGGTGACTTCCTGGCGGGCCACCACCCGCACAAGCGCGCCTTCCAGTTCGCGGCCGCCGCCGTTGATGCGGTTGGCGATGTATTCGAGCACGTCATCGGGGACCTGGGCGGCGGCCGGGTTGCGGCGCTGCATGTCGGCGACCCGCCTGGTGAGGATCGCCCTTCTGAGGTCGAGGTCGGGATATTCGATGTCGACCACCAGCCCGCCGGCAAACCGCGAGCGCATGCGCTGATCGATCGTCTCAAGCTGGCCCGGCGGCACGTCGGCGGCGACGATCACTTGGCGGCGGGAATCCACCAGGGAATTGAAGGTATGGCAGAATTCCTGCTGCATGGTCTTGCCCTGCAGAAACTGGAAATCGTCGATCAACAGCACGTCGGTGCCCTGGAAGCGGTCCTTGAAGGACAGCGTATCGCGCGCCTTCAAGGCCGCCATGAAGGTGTACATGAAGCGCTCGGCGGTGATGTAGAGGACGCTTCTCTGGGGGAACCGTTCGCGGATGGCCCAGGCGATGGCGTTGAGCAGGTGGGTCTTGCCGAGGCCGGAGGGCGAATGGATGAACAGCGGATTGAAGTTCACCGGCTGGCCCGGCTGATGCTCGGCCACCCGCAAGGCGGCGGCGTGGGCAAGCAGATTGGACCGGCCCTGCACGAACGAGGAAAACACCAATGAAGGTTCAAGCGGCGATCCGCGGTCCCTGAAGGCGGGTGCCGAATGGCTGTGCGCCGTTTCCGTCAAGGCGCCGACAGCATCGGCTGTGTCGGGGCGCGCCGCCGGTGGGCGTCCGCGGGTCCTGACACGGATACTGATGCCGTCGAGCTTGCCCAGTTCGGCCTCGCAGATATCCCCAAGGCGCGAAGCGTAATGCGACTCGATCCAGCTCTTGAGGAACTTGGTCGGCACCGAAACCTGCAGGCGCCCATCGGCCAGATCTTCCGGCTCCATGCGGGCGAACCAGCTGGAATAGAGATCCTCGCCCATTTCGGCGCGCAATCTCTGAGCGACGCGCTTCCACATGCGCCGCAATTCGTCGTTCAATTGTCCATGCATAGCTGAAAATCAAACCTGCCCAATTGCCACGCCGGTCTCTCGCATTGCCCGCGTGGATCATGCCCCAAGCGATGGGCCTGCCCTGGGCCCTCGCCAAACTATTGCGACGCCGTCGCATACCCTTGGCCGGGCAAAACCCCACCGTTTCCGAAACCACCAAGGGTTCCGAACCGCAGACGCCGGATTTTGCGCAACCATACCCACTTACGGAATTACACACGAAACTCCGCACCGGGTCGCCAACTGGCTTATGGAATGTACTGTTTACGCCGCTCTGACTGCCGTCATTGTTGCTTTTGGCGCCCTCAGTCCCCAAGCGCAAGGCGACTTTACACACCGTGGTTGGGCAAGGCAACCGAACCGATTGATTTAATCCTTACACTGATAAAGACGCCGAACCGCGTGCCGCCATCGTCGCCACCGGGCGCTCTGCGCAAGCCTTTGACTCGTCCGTGAGAATCGCCATTCAGGCATCGCGGCGGCAGTGCCGATAACGCAACGCCAGCAGGGCGGCTTTGTCGTGGTGAGACCCCGTCCATCTTGGCTGAGAGTCTGAGAACTTTTAGGGAACTTTGGCAAGTTATTGAAAAGTAGACGGAATTTTAACGCATTTGGTGGCGTGGCCACAAAGTCCCAAGCGGGCGGAAAAGAAACGGCACCCTCATGGGGCGCCGCGGAATTGCAGGAATTTACATCGACAACGAGATCGTTCAGGCACCCATGGCACTGATCCGGTGCGACAGGCGCGACACTTTGCGCGAAGCGGTGTTTTTGTGCACGATACCCTTCTGGGCGCTGCGCATCAGCTCCGGCTGGGCCAGCTTGAAGGCCGCCTCGGCGGCTGCCTTGTCGCCGGAGGCGATGGCTTCCTCGACCTTGCGGACGGTGGAGCGCATGTGGGTGCGGCGCGCCTTGTTGACCTCGGTGCGGCGGGCGATCTGGCGGACAGCTTTCTTGGCTGAACTGGTATTCGCCATGGGGTGACATTCCTCGAATTTTGCAGGTTCCGGCGGAACCAATGATGACTTGCCCTAAACGGAAAGCCGGGCCCGCGCTCGCTGGCGGCATACCCGAACCCTCCGGCGGGCACCAGGGCCCGGCGGGTTCGCGACGGCTTATAGAGCGGTGCCGGCCATGCGTCAACGGCCACGATGCGGCATCATCAGCGGTTCTTGAAGCGAGGCTTGCGCTTGTCGATGAAGGCCTGCATGCCTTCTTTCTGGTCGGCGACGGCAAACATCGAATGAAACAGCCGCCGCTCGAAGCGCACGCCTTCGCCAAGCGTCGTCTCGTAGGCGCGGTTGACCGCCTCCTTGGCCATCATGGCTATGGGGCGCGACATGGCGGCAATCTGCGCTGCCGCCTTCAGGGCTTCATCCAGAAGACCGGCGGCTGGCACCACCCGCGACACCAGCCCCGAGCGCTCGGCCTCGGCGGCGTCCATCATGCGCCCGGTCAGGACCATCTCCATGGCCTTCGACTTGCCCACGAAGCGGGTGAGGCGCTGGGTGCCGCCGGCCCCCGGCATGACCCCGAGCTTGATCTCGGGCTGCCCGAACTTGGCGGTATCGGCGGCAATGATGAAATCGCACATCATCGCCAGCTCGCAGCCGCCGCCAAGCGCAAAGCCCGCCACCGCGGCGATCACCGGCTTGCGCCGCTGGCCCACCCGGTCCCAGTCGGTGAGAAAGTCGCCCAGATAGGCGTCCATGAAGGTCTTGGCCTGCATTTCCTTGATGTCGGCGCCGGCCGCAAAGGCCTTTTCGCTGCCGGTGATGACGATGCAGCCGATGGCGTCGTCGGCCTCGAAGGCATCGTGTGCAGCATTCAACTCGTTGATCAGCGTCGAATTGAGGGCATTGAGGGTCTGCGGCCGGTTGAGGGTGATGAGGCCGACGGCGTCGCGGGTCTCCACCAGAATGGATGTGTAGGACATGGGGGCAAGGCTCCTCGATTGCATGGAATTGGCCCTATAGAGCCCTATCGCCGCTGCGGATCAAGAGGCTCGGTCAGCGCTGGCAGCGCGGGCAGTAGAAGGTGGAGCGGCCCGCCTGCACATGTCGCCGCACGGTGCCGCCGCAGCCGGCACGCTTGCAAGGGCTCCCTTCGCGGTCATAGACATCGAAGCGTTGCTGGAACTGGCCCGCCACCCCGTCGGCCCCGGCATAGTCGCGCAAGGTCGACCCGCCGGCGGCCAGCGCCTCGGTAAGCACGGCGCGGATGGCCTGAACCAGCCGTTCCAGCCCGACGCGCGGGGCGCCCGCTTTGGTAACGAGGCTCGATGCGGGCTTGAGCGGCGAAAGCCCCGCCCTGAACAGCGCCTCGCACACATATATATTGCCAAGCCCGGCGATGATCTTCTGGTCGGACAGGGCGGCCTTCAGCGGCGCCTTCTTGCCCGCAAAGGCCATTGCCAGGTTCTCGGCGTTCATGGCGTTGCCCAACGGCTCGATGCCCAGATGGTCCAGCAACACATGGCGCCCTTCGTTGCCCGACACGATCAGGTCCATGATGCCGAAGCGCCGCGGGTCCGCATAGATGAGGCGCCAGCCGCCGTCGAGGTCGATCACCACATGATCGTGCGGGCCACGCGCTGCTGCATCGGCGGCGGTCTCGTAATAGAACTCGCCTAACCCTTGCGGGCGCCCATCGGGGGCGACGATGGTGAAGCGCCCGGTCATGCCGAGGTGGATGAGCCAGCTTTCACCGGAAGAAAGGCTGGCGATGAGATATTTGGCGCGGCGCGAAAGCCCCGTCACCGTGGTGCCTTCAAGGCGGGCGGCAAAGCTCTTAGGGAAGGGGAAGCGCAAGCCGTCGCGCGCCAGATCGACGCGCGCGATGCGGCGGCCCACCAGCACCGGCTCAAGACCCCGGCGGACGGTTTCGACTTCTGGCAATTCCGGCATTCGCGTCGCTCTGGCTGTCAACGGCTGCCCGCTGGGCAGTACTGTTCATCTGCAATAGCCTTGCAGCCCGCCTTGGTCTATGGTCCGGTCGCCATGAGCAACGAGGAAAACAAGGCCCCCGAAGGCAACGCGCCCGAGACCGTGAACTTCGGTTTCCGCGCCGTCGGGGCCGACGCCAAGCAGGCGATGGTGAACGAGGTGTTCGCCAGCGTTGCTGAGCGTTACGACCAGATGAACGACCTCATGTCGGTGGGGCTCCACCGGCTGTGGAAGGATGATTTCGTCGCCATGCTCAGCCCGCCGAAAGGCCCGCGCCCCTTCAAGGTGCTCGACATGGCGGGCGGCACCGGCGACATCGCCCAGCGCATCGTCAAGGCCGCCGGGGTCGGCACCCGGGTGACGGTTGCCGACATCTCGGCGGAAATGCTCGCCGAAGGCCGCCGCCGGGCGGACAAGGAGCGGCTTTCCGGCCGTCTCGATTTCACCGTCGCCAACGCCGAGGCGCTGCCGTTTCCGGACAGGAGTTTCGATGCCTATACCATCGCCTTCGGCATCCGCAACGTCACCCGCATCGACAAGGCATTGAGCGAGGCCTTTCGGGTGCTCAGGCCGGGCGGGCGTTTCCTGTGCCTGGAATTCTCGCATGTGGACGTGCCGGGGCTGAAGGCGCTTTATGACCTTTATTCCTTCACCGCCATTCCTGCCGTCGGCAAGGTGGTGACCGGCGACGGAGCTGCCTACCGCTATCTGGTGGAAAGCATCCGCACCTTCCCCGATGCCAAGAAATTTGCCGCCATGATCGAGGCGGCAGGCTTCCGGCAGGTCACCCACCGCGTCCTGACAGGCGGTGTCGTCGCCATCCACTCGGGCTGGCGGATATAGACCCCATGCTGCGCTCCCTCGGCCAACTGTTGCGGCTTGCCCGCGCCGGACTTGTGCTGCTGCGCCACGACGTGCTGCCGCCGCCCGAGGTGATGGGCGAATTGCCGGCACCGGCCCGCTTCGTCCTCAGGGCCGGCCGTCTGGTCGCCGGGCACCCGCGCAAGTCAACCGGCATCCCGGTGGTCGATGCGCTAACCGAACTGGGACCCAGCTACATCAAGCTCGGCCAGTTCCTCGCCACCCGTCCCGACGTTGTCGGTCGCGACATGGCACTGAGCCTCATGGCCCTGCAGGACCGCCTGCCGCCTTTCCCGCAGGATCAGGCGCTGGCCGAGATCCGCGCCGGGCTGGGCGAGGACGCCGACAAGCTGTTTGCCGACTTAGGGCCGCCGGTGGCGGCGGCCTCCATCGCCCAGGTGCACAAAGGCGTAACGCGCGAGGCCGACGGGCCGGGCCGCGCCGTGGCGGTAAAGGTGTTGCGACCGGGCATCGAAAAACGCTTTCAGCGCGACCTCGATGCCTTTTTTCTTGCCGCCCGCCTGATGGAGCGCTGGCACCCGCCGTCGCGGCGCCTTAGACCCGTCGACGCGGTGGGCACCCTCGCCCGCTCGGTGGCGCTGGAGATGGATTTGCGCATGGAAGCGGCCGCCATGTCGGAAATGGCCGGCAACACCAGAGGCGATGACGACTTTCGCATCCCCGCCGTCGACTGGCAGCGCACCAGCCGCCGGGTGCTGGTGTGCGAATGGATCGACGCCATTCCGCTGGCCGACGTCGATGCCCTGAAAAGCGCCGGCGTCGATCTCGAACGGCTCGGCGACACCATCATCCAGAGTTTCCTGCGTCATGCCATCCGCGACGGCTTCTTCCATGCTGACATGCATCAGGGCAATCTGTTTGCCGATCGCGACGGCACGCTGATCGCCGTCGATTTCGGCATCATGGGCCGGCTCGGCTTCAAGGAGCGCCGCTTCCTTGCTGAAATCCTCTACGGCTTCATCACCCGCAATTATCAACGCGTCTCGGAGGTGCATTTCGAGGCGGGCTATGTGCCCGGCATTGAGGATCCGGCGGTCTTCGCCCAGGCCCTGCGCTCCATCGGCGAGCCGCTGATGGACCGCGAGGCCGAGGAGATTTCCATGGCGCGCCTTTTATCGCAACTCTTCCAGGTGACCGAGCGCTTCAACATGCGCACCCAGCCGCAGCTCTTGTTGTTGCAAAAGACCATGGTGGTGGTGGAAGGCGTGGCCCGCAGCCTCAATCCGCGTCTCAACATGTGGGTGACGGCCGAACCCGTGGTGCGCGGCTGGATAGAAGAAAAGCTGGGACCGCAAGGGCGCATCGAGGAAGCAGCCGAAGGCGCCATGGCCATCGGGCGGCTGGCCGGCGCCCTGCCGGAAGTGCTTGCCGAGGCCCAGCGCACCGCCCATATGCTGGCCCAGATGGCGGACACCGGCGGCATCCGTCTCGACCGCTCGACCACCGAGGCGCTGGCCGCCGCGCAAGGCCGCGAAGGTCGCGGCAGCCGGCTTGCCCTGTGGACGGGAGCGCTAGCGCTGGTGGCGATCGCCGTGGCGCTGTTGTGGTAGGTAGAGCCCGCGTGGAAACCATGGTCGGCGGCAAGGGCTTCGCGAGGGGCGCCGCGGATGCGATAATGGCCCGTCAGGACGGAACAGTGACATGAGTGCGCTTTCAGGCAGGACCATTCTTCTCATCATCGGTGGCGGCATCGCCGCCTACAAGGCGCTGGAACTCGTCCGTGAACTGAAGAAACGCGGCGGCAACGTCAACGCCGTCCTGACCAGGGCGGGAGCTGAGTTCGTGACACCGCTATCGGTGTCGGCGCTGGCCGGCTCACCCGTCCACACCGAGCTGTTCGATCTGACCCAGGAAGTCGAGATGGGCCACATCGAATTTTCCCGCGCCGCCGACCTGCTGGTGGTGGCGCCGGCCACCGCCAACCTGATGGCAAAGATGGCGTCCGGCATCGCCGATGATCTCGCCACCACCACGCTTCTCGCCACCGACAAGCCGGTGATGATCGCACCGGCCATGAACGTGCGCATGTGGCTGCATGCCGCGACACAAGGCAATCTCGAAACGCTCAAAGGTCGCGGCATCACCGTCGTCGGCCCCGGCAACGGCGACATGGCCTGCGGCGAACTCGGACCCGGCCGCCTCGCCGAGCCGCGCGCCATCGCCGATGCCGTCGAGCAAGCTCTTGCCCCGACCGGCGACCTGCCGCTGAAGGGCAAGAAGGTTGTCATCACCGCGGGCCCGACCCATGAGCCCATCGATCCGGTGCGCTATATCGCCAACCGCTCTTCCGGCCGACAGGGTTATGCGCTGGCAGAAGCCGCCCGCGATCTAGGCGCCCGCACCATCCTCATCTCCGGCCCGGTCGGACTTGACGTGCCGCCGGGCTTGGAGGTGCAGCCGGTGGAGACGGCAGCTGAAATGCTTGCGGCGACCTCCGCCGAGCTTCCCGCCGACATCGCCATCTTCGCTGCCGCCGTCGCCGACTGGCGGGCCGAGGGCGCCCATGACCACAAGCTGAAGAAGGATGCAAAGGGCACCCCGCCCGAATTGAGGCTCATCGCCAATCCGGATATCCTGAAGACCGTCGCCCACCTGAAAGCGCACCGTCCGGCGCTGGTGGTGGGCTTTGCGGCGGAGACCGAAAATGTCGTCGACAACGCCAGGGCGAAACTTCAGGCCAAGGGCTGCGACATGATCGTCGCCAACGACGTCTCGGCGGCAAGTGGCGTGATGGGCGGCGAGCGCAACCGGGTGCATCTGGTGACGGCGGGCGGTGTCGAAAGCTGGCCCGACCTCGACAAGCACGAGGTGGCGAAGCGCCTGATGCGCCATCTGGCCGGTCTCCTTACCAAGGGAAAGACAGCGCCGTGAACCCGGTCGCCGTCGCCATCAAGCGCCTGCCGCACGGCCATGGTCTGCCGTTGCCGGCCTACGAGAGTGCGGCGGCTGCCGGCATGGATTTGCGCGCCGCGCTGGGCGAGGGCGGAACGATTTCCCTCAAGCCCGGTCACCGGGCGCTGCTGCCGACCGGCATCGCCATCGCCTTGCCCGCAGGTTTTGAGGCGCAGGTGCGCCCGCGCTCCGGGCTGGCGGCCAGACACGGCATCACCTGCCTCAATAGTCCCGGCACCATCGATGCCGACTATCGCGGCGAGATCAAGGTGGTCCTCATCAATCACGGGACCGAGGCAGTCAGCATCGCCCACGGCGAGCGCATCGCCCAACTGGTGGTGGCGCCTGTCGTGCGGGCTGAATGGCGCGAGGTCGAAAGCCTCGATGATACCGAGCGCGGCGGCGGCGGCTTCGGCTCGTCTGGAACCGCGTGACACGGCCATGGCGCTCGAACCGCAAGAACTTCAACGCTATGCCCGCCATATCCTGCTGAAGGAAATCGGCGGCCCCGGTCAGGACGCCTTGCGCAATGCCCGCGTGCTGGTGATCGGGGCGGGCGGTCTCGGGGCGCCGGCGCTGATGTACCTGGCGGCCGCCGGTGTCGGGACGCTGGGCGTCATCGACGATGACCGGGTGGCGCTGTCGAACCTGCAGCGCCAGATCATCCATGATACCGGCGCCGTGGGCGAACTGAAGACTGAAAGCGCCGCCAACACCCTGCATCGCATCAACCCGCATGTGTTGATCGAGCAGCACCCGGTTCGCCTGACCGCCGCCAACGCCATGGAGATCATCTCGGCCTATGACCTGGTGGTCGACGGCTCGGACAATTTCGCCACCCGGTTTCTGGTTTCCGATGCCTGCTTCCTTGCCAAAAAGACCTTGGTTTCGGCCGCCGTCGGCCAGTTCGACGGGCAGATATCGACCTTCAAGCCGCATCTGAAAGGACCCGATGGCGAACGGCTCCCGACCTATCGCTGCCTGCATCCCGTGGCGCCGGAGCCGGGTTCGGTGCCGACCTGCGAGGAGGCCGGCATCATCGGCGCGCTCACCGGCATCATCGGCTCGATGCAGGCGCTGGAGGCGATCAAGGAACTGACCGGCGCCGGCGACAGTCTGGCCGGGCGGCTCATTATCTATGACGGCCTGTCGGCGCGCATGATGACCGTCCGCCTCAACTGGGACCCCACCAATCCGCTCAACGGCGACAACCCGACCATCCGCGATCTGTCGGTGCACGCGGGTGAGGGGTGAGGGGGCGCACCCGGCTGCCCCTTTGTGTCATCCCCGTGCTTGACACGGGGACCCATGGGCCGACGCTGCGCCGTGCGCTCTGGGTCCTCGGGCCAAGCCCGAGGATGACACCGAGATAGCGGTTTCTGCTCAGGCGAAGCCGGCTTCGGCGGCGAGCTTGGCCAGCGGTTTTTCCGGGCGGGCGCCCATATGCGACAGGATTTCCGCCGCCGCCAGCGAGCCGAGCCGGGCGCTCGCCACTACCCCACGCCCCGTGGCGAGGCCGTGCAGGAATCCGGCGGCATAAAGATCGCCGGCGCCGGTGGCATCGACCACCCGGGGAATCTTCACCGCCTCGACCACATGCACCTCATCGCCGGCCACCACGACGCTGCCGGCGGCTGAACGGGTCAGCGCCGCCAGCTGGCAATCCTTGCGCACCGCCTGCATGGCATCGTCAAAATTTCCGGTCTCATACAGCGACTTGATCTCGGCCTCGTTGGCAAACACGATGTCCACCTCCTCGCGGATGAGGTCGAGGAAGCTGGCGCGATGGCGCTCGACGCAAAACGCATCCGACAAGGTGAGCGCCACCTGGCGGCCATGCCCGCGGGCGAGGCGCGCCGCCCGCTTGAAGGCTTCCTTGGCCGCCGGCGGATCCCACAGATAGCCCTCCAGATAGATGATGCCGGCATCGGCGATCACCTTTTCGTCGATGTCGTCGACGCCCAGCCCCACCGAGGCGCCGAGGAAGGTCGACATGGAGCGCTCGCCGTCCGGGCTCACCATCACCAGACAGCGCGCCGTCGCCGGCCCGCTGGTCGCCGGTGGCGTCTTGAAGGAAACCCCCAGCGCGGTGATGTCGTGGCGGAACACCTGGCCGAGCTGGTCGTCCCTCACCTTGCCGATATAGGCGGCGGGACTACCGAAGGCGGCAAGTCCGGCGATGGTGTTGGCCGCCGATCCGCCGGAGATTTCCACCGCCTGCGGCATGGTATCGTAGAGCGCGGTGGCGCGGGCCTCGTCGATCAGCGTCATGGCCCCGCGGGCGATGTCGTGGATTTGAAGGAAGCCGTCGTCGACGCGCGACAGCACATCGACGATGGCATTGCCGATACCGGCGACGGCAAAGCGCGGCTCACCCATGAAAAAATCCTCTCGGCTGAATTGCGGCTGGTGGCGAAGCGGCCGGAGTATAGTGAGGCGAAGACGAGGCGCAAGGCCCGCCCGGCGCTTGCAATGAAGCGCCCCGGCCCCTACCTGCAATCGACTTGGCCAAGGAGGCAAGACGCATGTTTTCAGCAGCGGCACGGGCACTGGGCGACATGGCATCGCCGGCGCTGCGCGGGGTCTTGTGGAAGGCGCTGGGCCTGACGGTGCTGCTGTTCGTGGTGCTGCTGGTGAGCCTCGAGGTGGCGCTGTCGTGGCTGGTGAACCTGCCATGGCATTGGCTGTCGACGCTGCTGGAGATCCTTACCGGCCTCGGCATCCTCGCCGGGTTCATCTTCCTCCTCGGTCCCGTTACCGCCATGTTCGCCGGCCTGTTCCTCGATGAAATCGCCGATCAGGTCGAGGCCCGCCACTATCCGCAAGAGCCGCCGGGTACACCGCTCGCCGTCATGCCGGCGCTTCTCACCGGCATCCAGTTCGCGCTGCTGGTGCTGGCGGTCAACCTGGTGCTGCTGCCGACCTTCTTCTTCGGTGTCGGCGCGGTGGCCATGTGGCTGGCCAACGCCTACCTGCTGGGCCGCGAGTTCTTCGACCTCGTCGCCACCCGCCATTTGCCGGCGGCCGAGGCGGCGAGATTGCGCAAGAGCCATCCCGGCAGTGTCTTCGCGGCGGGGCTCATTCCGGCGGCCTTGAGTCTTGTTCCGTTTGCGAACTTCTTCACGCCGCTGTTCGCAACCGCCTATTTCTGCCACGTCTTCCGCTTGGTGCGCGACGAGGGGAAGGCGCTGTAGACAGCGCCATATTGCGTTTTTCTGAAGGTGTCATCGTCGGGCTTGACCGAACGACCCAGGGGCCGAGAGCGAAGGTTTCAGCAAGCGGCTCTGGGTTCTCGGGTCAAGCCCGAGAATGACAGAAAAGAGCGGCAAGCCGTCCGATTGCTCACCGTCACATAAGCTTGTCGGGCCACAGGCAGATATCGCGGATGAGGCAGTGGGCGCAGTCGGGCTTTCTCGCCTTGCACACATAGCGCCCATGCAGGATGAGCCAGTGGTGGGCGTTGAGCTTGAAGGCGGCCGGCACCACCTTTTCCAGCTCCGCTTCCACCTCCGCCGGGGTTTTCCCCGGCGCCAGGCCGATGCGGTTGCCGATGCGGAAAATGTGGGTGTCGACGGCGATGGTGGGTTCGCCGAAGGCGGTGTTGAGCACCACGTTGGCGGTCTTGCGGCCCACCCCGGGCAAGGCTTCCAGGGCGGCGCGATCGTGCGGCACTTCGCCGCCGTGGCGCTCGATGAGCTGGCGGGAAAGGGCGATGACGTTCTTGGCCTTGTTGCGATAAAGCCCGATGGTCTTGATGTAGCGGGTGAGCCCCTCCTCACCCAGAGCCACCATCTTCTGTGGCGTATCGGCCACCTTGAAGAGATCGGCCGTTGCCCGGTTGACGCCTTCATCGGTTGCCTGCGCCGACAGCACCACCGCCACCAGCAAGGTGAAGGTGTTGAGGCTGTTGAGTTCGCCGCGCGGCTCGGGATTGGCGGCGGAAAAGCGCGAGAAGATTTCGGCGATCTCGTCAGGTTTGAGTTTTTGCCGCCTTGCCAAGCCTGCCCCTCCGGTGCTGAATTGAGCATCAGCTTCACCATCCGCCATCGCCCGTCAAGGCCCCTGAGCAATGACCTCGACAGAACCTGAGACCGCACCGCATTTCGAAGCCGTCCTGACCCCCAACGAGCCGCTGTCGCCGCTGGGGCTCGGTATCGTCATGAGCATCATCGCCGGCGTCAGCTTTGTTGCCGGCGCCAGCTTCGTCATGGCCGGGGCGTGGCCGGTGACCGGCTTCTTCGGGCTCGATGTGTTGTTGGTGTGGTACGCCCTTGTCGCCAGCCGCAACGCCAGCCGGCGGCGCGAGGACGTGACCATCACCGCCAGCGAGGTGGTGTTATGCCGCTTCCTGCCCGGCCGCCCGCCGATCGAACTCCACCTGCCGCGTCTCGGGCTCAGGGTCGAGCTGGAAGACGAGCATGCCGATTTCGCCGGGCGGCTGTTCCTGCGCCGCGGGCGTCAGCGCTTCGAGTTCGGCAGCTTCCTCAGCGAACCCGACCGCCGCAGTCTGGCGGTGGCGCTTTCCAGGGCACTGGCCGGCGCGCGCTCGTGAATGCGCAAGTTTCGGGTGGCCACGGCGCGGATGCGGACCTAGGTTGACCGCTAACCGCAATTCCTATGGTGACCGCCATGATGACCCCTGCCCTCGATCTCACCGCCCCTGCTGAACTGGCGCCGCGCGACATCGGCACTTCAGCCGATTACGACACGGTGCGCTCGGCACTTGAATTCATCTATGCCAACTGGCGCGACCAACCCGCCCTCGACCGGGTGGCTGAACATGTGGGCCTGAGCCCGTTCCACCTGCAGCGCGTCTTCACCCGCTGGGCGGGCTTGAGCCCAAAGACCTTCCTGCAGGCCATCACTCTCGACCATGCCCGCGCCATGTTGCGCGCCTCGGCCTCGGTTCTCGACACCGCCTACGAGACCGGCCTGTCGGGCCCGGGCCGCCTGCACGACCTGTTCGTCACCTACGACGCCATGTCGCCCGGCATCTACAAGGCGAGAGGCGAGGGCCTGCAAATCCGTTATGGGCTGCATGCGTGCCCGTTCGGCATCGCCGTGGTGATGATCACCGCCGAAGGCCTGGCGGGTCTCGCCTTTGCCGATCAGGGCGGCGAAACCGCCAGCCTCGCCGACATGATGGGGCGCTGGCCGAAAGCCGAATACGTTCATGACCAGAAAGCGACCGCGCCTTACGCCGCGCGCATTTTCGACACCCGGCGGTGGAGTCAGAAAGAGCCGTTAAGGGTGGTGTTTATCGGCACCGATTTCGAGATCAGGGTGTGGGAGACGCTGCTGCATATCCCGCTGGGCGCGGCTTCCACCTATTCCGATATCGCAGCGCATATCGACAAGCCTTCGGCGGCGCGCGCCGTGGGCACGGCGGTGGGCAAGAATCCCATCTCCTTCGTTGTGCCCTGCCACCGGGTGCTGGGTAAGTCGGGCGACTTGTGCGGCTATCATTGGGGCCTGACGCGCAAGCGCGCCATCCTCGGCTGGGAAGCGGGGCTGGCAAGCGCCGCCTGATCAAAGCGTTTTCAGCAAAAGTGTCGCGCACTTTTGCGGTGCGAAAACGCGTCGTGGGAAAGTCAATCCTCGAGGATTTCCCGCGCAGCGATGCGGCTGTCGGCGGCGAGTCGGTAGACGATGGGCAGGCCCGTCGCCAGTTCGCGCTTGACGATTTCCTCAGGGCTGAGGCCCTCCAGCGCCATGATGAGGGCGCGCAGGGAATTGCCGTGCGCCACCACCAGCACATGCCGGCCCGACAGCACCTCGGGCTGGATGCGGCTCATGTAATAGGGTAGCGCCCGGGCGAGGGTGTCGCGTAAACTTTCGCCGCCGGGTGGCGCCACGTCGTAGGACCGCCGCCAGATATGCACCTGCTCATCGCCCCAGCGCTTTTTCGCCTCGTCCTTGTTGAGGCCGGTGAGGTCGCCGTAATCGCGCTCGTTCAGGGCCTGATCGCGCACCGTCTCAAGACCCATCTGGCCCATTTCCTCCAGCATGAGATCGAGCGTCGTCTGTGCCCGCGCCAGGGCGCTGGTGAAGGCCATGTCGAACGTCATCTGCCGCGCCTTGAGGCGGCGCCCGGCGGCGCGCGCTTCGGCGATGCCCTTGTCCGTCAGGCCGACATCGCGCCAGCCGGTAAACAGGTTTTTCAGATTCCATTCGCTCTGGCCATGGCGAACGAGGACTAAGAGGCGCTCCATCAGCGGAATTTCCTTCACGGCAGGCGAAGAGGGCTTCAGGCCTTTTTCAGGCCGAGGACGTCGGTCATGTCGTAGAAACCGGGCTTCTTGTCAAACGCCCAGCGCGCCGCAGCCACCGCGCCGCGGGCAAAAATGTCGCGCGAGCCCGCCTTGTGGGCAAGTTCGATGCGTTCATCAGGTCCGGCAAAGATGGCCGTGTGCTCGCCGATGACGCTGCCGCCCCTGAGGGTGGCAAAGCCGATGTCGCCGTCGGGGCGGGCGCCGGTATGGCCATCGCGGCTCCTGACCGAGCGCGTGGCAAGGTCGATGCCGCGACCCTCGGCAGCGGCGGCTCCCAGCATCAAGGCGGTGCCGGAGGGCGCGTCGATCTTGTGGCGGTGATGCATTTCGAGGATCTCGATGTCGAAATCCTCTCCAAGGGCAGCGGCAACCTGTTTCACCAACGCCGCCAGCAGGTTGACGCCGAGGCTCATGTTGCCCGACTTGACGATGCGGGCATGGCGGGCGGCGGCCTTCAGGCGCGCTTCGTCGGCCGACGCGATGCCGGTGGTGCCGATGACGTGCACGATGCGCGCCTGCGCTGAGAGGTCTGCCAGTTCGAGGCTGGCGGCGGGAACGGTGAAATCGATCAGCCCGTCGATGCGGGTGAACAGCTCAAGCGGGGAATCGCTCACCCTGACGTCGATCTCGCCGAGACCGGCCAGCGTGCCCATGTCGTGGCCGACATGCGGTGAACCCTTCGGCTCAAGGCCGCCCGCCACCTCCAGCCCGGGGCTCTCGTGCACGATGCGGGTGAGGACGCGGCCCATGCGGCCGGCGGCTCCTGCGATGGCGAGTTTCATGAATGATCCCTCTTCGTCGTCAGCGGGTCATAGCAACCCTGAAGCGTGAAGAAAAGCGCCCCACTGGCGCCACAAACCGGATTAGGCTCAAACCCATGCGTCGCCTCGTCAGGTTGCTTGCGGTTTTGGCTGTCTTATTCATCGCGCTCCCCCTGCTGGCCGGGGCGGTGCTCGGCTATGCCCGTGGCTGGCCGGCCAACTGGCGCAGCGCCAACTGGCAGAGCGCCCACCTGCTGCCGGCGGCCTCGACGCTGCCTGATGCCCAGGTGATGATCTTCGCGGCCCGCACTGGGCGCTGGAAGGGTATCTTCGCCGTCCACACCTGGTTCGTGCTGAAACCTGAAGGTGCTGCCCGCTGGACCCGCTACGAGGTGGTCGGCTGGGGCGCGCCGATCGAGCGCGACGGCCAGCCCCCCGACGGCTACTGGTATGGCAACCGGCCCTACGTGGTCTATCGCAATACCGGCCCCGCCGCCCAGCGCCTCATCCCCGAAATCGAGGCGGCGATCGCCCGCTATCCGTGGTCGGCACCCAGCAGCTACACCATCTGGCCGGGCCCCAATTCCAACAGCTTCGTTGCCTGGGTAGTGCGCGCCGTGCCCGGCTTCGATGCCGAACTGCCGGCGGTGGCCATCGGCAAGGACTGGCTGGGCCACGGCATCGGCTTTGCCCGCGCCGCCAGCGGCACCGGTTTCGTGGTGTCGCTCGACGGCGTGTTCGGCCTTACGCTCGCCTTGAAGGAAGGCCTTGAGATCAATATTGCCGGCACCGGCATCGGCCTCGACCCGGCCGACCTCGCCATCAAGCTGCCGGCGTTCGGTACCCTCAGCCTCAAGGCACTTTAAACCCGGTCAAACCCCCTCGACGATGACGATCTCGGCCTCGCCGGCGCCAACCCGATGGGCCCGCGCGGCCTGGTATTCGGCTGAGTTGTAGCAGGCGAGCGCCTTGTCGTAGCTGTCGAATTCGATGACGACATTGCGCGGCCGGCCATCGCCCTCAAGCTGCTGGCAGCGCCCGCCGCGCGCCAGCACCTTCGCGCCGTACTTGACGAACACTGCCGGCGCGGCTTCCGCATAGGCCTTGTATTGATCCGGGTCGGTGACGGTGACGCGGGCGATCCAGTATGCCTTCATGAAACTCTCCTGTTGTGAGGGTCGCGAAAAAATTCAACGGGTTGTGCCGGCGGGCCTCAGGCGTTGCCGCAGTCCTCGCGGTAAAGGCCGAGCTTTTCCTGCACCGGACGGTCGGAATAGCTGAAGAGGATGCTGTCCGCTGCCGCCTCGTGGATGACCGGCTGCCAGCTCGGCACGACGAAGATGTCGCGCGGCCCCCACGAAAACGACCGCCCGCCGATGGTCGAGGTACCCGATCCTTCCACGCACACGAAGACGGTGGCGGCGCTGGAGCGGAAGCGGGCGGTCGAAAAGCCGTTCGGCAGGAGTTGCAGGAAGGTGCCCATGGTCGGCATGGCATGCCCGCCGTCGACGGGATTGACGTAGCGCATCTTGAGGCCGTGGCACTGGTCCCATTCGCCCGTCTTGCGCATGGTCTCCAGCGCCGCGCGCGAACGCTCGTAAGGATAGTTGAAAATGGGCGAGGCCTTGCCGTCCGCTTCGAAGTCGACCGGTAAGAGCCCCGCGCCGTAGCGGGCGGGCGAATCCCCCGCCGGCCGTGTCACCGGCTGCTCATCGTCGCCCAGGCGCTCGGCGAAGGAGGCATCCAGGAACTGCACCAGCGGAATGTCGAGACCGTCCAGCCAGATCATCGGCTCATCGGAGGTGTTGCCGTGGTCGTGCCAGGCCCAGTGGGGGGTGATGACGAAGTCCCCGGGGTGCATGGTGGTGCGCTCGCCGTTGACGGCGGTGTGGGCGCCTGAACCCTCCAGCACGAAGCGCAAGGCCGTCTGGGAATGCCGGTGGGCGGGCGCCACTTCGCCCGGCAGCACCAGTTGCAGGCCGGCATAAAGCGAGGTGGTGATCTTCGAGAGGCCCTTCAGGCCGGGGTTTTCGAGGATCAGCACGCGGCGTTCGGCCTCCTTGGCGGTGATCAGCCGCCCCGCCTCCATCAAATGCGGGCGGATATCGTCGTAGCGCCACAGATGTGCCTGGCAGCCGCTCTTCGGTTCCGGCGTGATCAGCGATCCCATCACCGTCCACAGGGCAGTGAGGTTTTGAGGCTCGATGTCCTTGTAGAAACTGTCGCGCTCGTTGCTCATCGCACCCGCTCCTTGCATCAGAAAACCTGGTTGCCGTCATCGTCGAGGCCGCTGTAGAGCCAGCGCACGCCCTGGTAGGCCTGCTCGGGCTGGCGCTGGCCGAGCATCATCGCGCGCAGTTCCGCCGCCACCCCGGTGGCGTGGTAGACGTCGCCATAAAAGCGCGCCGTGAGCTGCACCCTGCCCGTGCGCAGGTAGCGCGAAGCGGCAAAGGCCGCGAACGCCGCCGGCAAGTCATGGGGGCTCGCGGCTACCTTGGAGGCAAGGCATACCCCGTCCTCGATGGCCATGCACGCGCCTTGCGCCAGGTATTGCAGCATCGGGTGGGCAGCATCGCCGGTGAGAACCGAAAGTCCCTTGTGCCACACCTTTATCGGCTCGCGGTCGCACAGCACCCACATGCGCCATGAATCGATCTTGTTGAGCATGGCATGCACCTCCGCACGCTGGCCGACAAAGCGTGATTGCAGCTCATCGACGTCGCCGAAGACGTCCCAGCCCTCTTCGTAGCGGTCGGAATGGAAGACAGCGACGAGGTTGAAGATATCGCCTCGGTGCAAGGGGTAATGCACCAGATGGGTTTTCGGGCCGGCCCACAGGATGACGTTGTTCCGGCGCAGTTCATGCGGCACCTCGGGAGTCGGCAACACGGCGCGGTAGGCGATGTGGCCGCACACCCGGGGGTTGCCGTCCCCGATCACCGTTTCGCGCACTTTCGACCACAGCCCGTCGGCACCGATGAGGGCAACGCCGTCGCGGTTGCGGCCGCCTTCGAGCGTGACCCTTACCCGTTCACCTGTGTCCTCGAAGCCCGTAACGCGTGCAGAGGTCTCCAGCGTCACGGCGCTTTCGGCCTTGCACGCATCAAGCAGGGCCCAGTGCAGGTCGGGACGGTAGATGACGGCGTAAGGATAGTCGAAGACCTCGCGGAAGGCGTTGGTGTTGAGAGGGACGCGGGTAACGAGATCGCCGTTGAGCGCGTCCATCATGACCAGCGCGTCGGGGTAGACGCAAGTTGCATCGATGGCCTCGGTGATGCCAAGCACCTTGAACATGCGAAAGGCGTTGGGCCCGATCTGGATGCCGGCGCCCACCTCGCCGAAATCATCCTCGCGCTCCAGCACATGCGATTGAAAGCCCTTGCGGGCCAGCGCCAGCGCAGCGGCAAGCCCGGCGATGCCGCCACCGGCGATAAGGAAAGGCAGGTCGCTCCTTGATGCGCTCATGTCTCTTCCGCCTCCATCTCCGCCATGAAACGCGGCGCCATGGCGCGCAGCCGTTCAGTATCGATGCGCCCGGAGCGCTGGATATAGCTCAGGGCGAAGTCGCGGGGCGAAAGCGCCATGGCTTCGCTGAATTTTTCATACCATGCCGCGCTCAAGGCGGCAGCGCCAACCAGTTTTTCGAGCAGCGGTCGCCGTTCGGCCTCATAGGCGCGCAAAGCCGAGGCGATGTCGTCGCCATGGGCGGCGATGGCGCGCGCCAGCGCCAAGGCATCCTCCATGGCAAGCCTTGTGCCCGAGCCGATGGAAAAATGCGCCGTGTGCAGGGCATCGCCGAGAAGAACCCGGTTGCCAGCAAAATAGCGCGCGTTATGGACCACCGGGAACTGCCGCCACACAGAACGGTTAGCGATGAGCGCATGACCTTTCAGGGTCGCGGCAAAGGCTGTGGCGCAATAGCCCCGCTGGGCGTCTTCATCCATCGCGGCAAGGCCGCTGCGCGCGAACACCTCGGCGCTCATCTCGACGATGAAGGTGCTCATCGTCGGCCGGTAGCGGTAGTGGTGAGCCGTCATGGGGCCATCCGGGCCTTCGATGAAGGTCTGGGTGAGGGTATCGAAGGCCATGTCGACACCGTACCAGGCAAAGCGGTTGGAGAGATGCGTGACGCTTGCCCCAAAAGCTGCTGGGTCGCTGTCGCGCACCAGTGAGTTGACACCGTCTGCGCCGACGATGAGATCGGCATCGGCGACCTCTGAAAGATTATCGAGCCGCCGGCCGCGCTCGATGACGGCACCCGCCGCGCCGGCCTCAGCGGCGAGGATGTCGAGAAGGGCGAGGCGGGCGATGGCGGAAAAGCCGACGCCGTCGATGCTGATGGTCTGGCCCCGGTGCACGAGGCGGATATCGTCCCAGCGCTCCAGGCGCGGTTGTAGCGCGGCAAGTGTGTGTGGATCGTCGCGCCTGAGAAAATCCAGCGCCTTGTCGGAAAACACCACCCCGAAGCCGAAGGTTGCACCTTCATGGTTTTGCTCGATCACCCGCACGCCCACATCCGGCCTCAGGCGGCGAAGCGCCGAAGCAAAGGTGAGGCCGGCGGGTCCGGCGCCGATGACGACGATCTTCATGGCCACAATCGAACATGGACAGGCAACCGTCGCAACCCTATCAATGCCGCTCATGGACAACCGCTGGACCTTCACCGTCGAATGGGGCGATTGCGACGCCGCCGGCATCGTCTTTTATCCCAACTATTTCCGCTGGTTCGATGCCGGCTTCCAGAAACTGTTGCGCTTGAAGGGCCTCTCACAGCGCCAACTAGGCGCCCGCTACGGCATCGTCGGCACCGGCCTTGTCGACTGCGGCGCCCGCTTCAAGGGCCCGGCCGCCTTTGGCGACGAGATCGAACTTCTCACCCGCATCGAGCGCTTCGAGGAAATGACGTTCACGATCGCCCACACGGTGACGAGGAAAGGGCGGGTCATTGTCGACGGTTTTGAAAAACGCGCCTTCCTGAAAGCCGGCGACGGCGATGGCCGCCTCAAGGCGCTGCCGGTGCCCGATGACTTCCGGGCTCTCTTCACGCCTGCCTGACGGCGAAGGCCGTTTGCCTGAAATAGAAATACAACAGCGTGCTGTTGGCGGCGGCAAAGAAGCACCACACCGAGACGAAGGCCGCGAGGTATAAGGCGGCGGAGACCACGAACCCCACGAGCACAGCGGCGCCAAACAGCCGGATGACCCGGTGCGAGGAAACGAACAACGGCACGCAGGTGCAGATCAGGTAGGGCAGGTGCTGCCACGTAAGCGCGGCGACCCCGTTGCCATAGACGATGCGATGGCCCTGAATGCTGGCGCCCACCGGTTCGCTGACGAGGCCGGCCAGCAGATAGGTCGACAAAAAGCCGCCGCCGATGGCAAGGCCGCCGAGGATGAGCCGTCGCCACCGCACTGGCTCGATCAGCAATACCGCAACGGCCGCATAGACGGGCCACACGACTTCAGCGAAGATCAGGAAGGAAAAGGCGAGCCCCGAAACCTGCCCGTTCCCGCCGGGCTCCAGCCGCAGCCACACCAGGCCTTCCAGGAATTGCTGGGCGGCGAACAACAACGGCACCAGCGCCAGCGGCAGTTCGTTCCGGCTGGTGACGTGCTTGAGGGCGGCAATGCCGATCACCGCCGTCGTCGCACCCACTGCAAAATTTGCCGTTGCCGAAAAACACATGGCCCGTGGCGCCTCGCTGCCCGCCTTGACGGTCATGCATACGACAAAAACGCCCTCGACCGGCAAAAAACGCCCGGGCAGCAGTCCGAGGGGCTCAGCCGTCCTTGTCGATGAGCGCCCCGGCGCGTTGAAAGCCGGTGTTGGCGGCGGGCACGCCGGCATAGATGGCGGTCTGCATCAAGACTTCCTTGATGGTGTCGGGCTCGACGCCCGCCCTGAGTGCTGCGCCGACATGCAGGTCATATTCCTCCCAGCGTCCCAGACTGGCCGTGACGGCGACGACCAAGAGGCGGCGCGTGACTTCATCGAGCCCCGGCCGGGTCCAGATCTCGCCCCAGGCATAGCGGGTGATAAAGTCCTGGAACTCGCCGTTGAAGGCATTGCGGCGGGCGTTGGCGCGGTCCACCCATGGATCGCCGAGGACACCGCGCCGGCGCTTCATTCCGCTTGCGAAACGATCATCGGCGGGCAAGGTCTCCTGCCCCAGGAACCCGGCCAGCAAGGCGGTGAAGCGGGCCGGCTGTTCGATGTTGGAGATATGCGCGGCATCCAGCACCTCATGGCGGGCGCCCTTGATGCGGCTGGCGATAAAGTCGCCGCGCTCCGGCGGTGTCGACTGGTCGTGGCGGCCGGTGATGACGAGGGTGGGGCATTGAATGGCAGAAATGGCCTCGCGCAGGTCGGCGGGCTTGATGGCCTCGCAGCATGCCAGATAGCCCGCGGCATCCATCTCGAGCAGCACCCGGCGGAAGGCCTCGACCACGCCCGGCTGGGCGCGATGGAAATTCGCCGTGAAGAAGCGCCCGAGAATGGACTCGGCGACCGCTGCCATGCCGCCGGCGTGGATCGCCGCCATGCGCTCGTCCCACATGGACGGGGGCGGGAATTGTGCCGAGGTATCGGCCAGCACCAGTTTGTCGAGGCGCTCAGCCGCGTGAACGCCGAGCCATTGTCCGGTCAGCCCACCCATCGACAGGCCGCAGAACGAAAAGCGCTTCAGATCGAGGTGATCGGCCAGCCCAAGGACGTCGCGTCCCAGGCGTTCGAGGCTGTACGGTCCGGGCGGGACATCCGAGGCGCCATGGCCGCGGGTGTCGTAACGCACCACCTGCATGAAGGGCGCCAGCGCCTCGGCCTGCGGCTGCCACATCATGTGGTCCGAGCCGAGCGAATTGGAGCAGATGACGGCCGGTGCATCGGCCGGGCCATCGACGCGATAAAACAGGCGGCAGCCATCATCGAGCGATACGAAGGGCATGGGTGGAAGTCTCCGATATTTGGGTCGTGTTGAACCAACTCTAGAGCACACCCGCACTGATTGGCCAGAAGCGGGAAACCCCCTCGACGCGGGTAGCCGCGATCTCTAAGGATTTCCTCAACCCGTCCCGCCGGCTTGAAGTCCGCTCCCCCATGAACCCGCGCATTCTCGGCATACTCATGATGATCGGCGCCTTTTCGCTGTTCGCGCTGCTCGATTCGACCGCCAAGTACGTCTCCGCCTATACGACGACCCAGACCATAGTGTTCTTTCGCTACGGCTTTTCGCTGCTGTTCGTCGGTCTCGTGGTGTGGCGCCAGGGAGGCTTCAAACTCCTGAAGACCGGGCATCTCAAGCTGTAGCTGGTGCGCGGTCTGTTGCTGCTGGTTTCCACCGGCACCAATTTTACCGCTGTCAAATACCTGCAACTCGCCCAGACCTCATCGATCTCGTTCTCCAATCCTTTGTGGGTGTGTGCGCTGTCGGCGCTGCTGCTGGGTGAACGCGTGGGGCCACGGCGCTGGGCTGCCGTCGCCATCGGGTTTGTCGGCGTACTGATCATTATCCGGCCGGGCGGCGCCGGCTTCCATTGGGCGATGCTGCTGTCGGTGGTCTGCGCCCTGTCGGCGGCGCTTTACCAGGTCGCCACCCGCAAGGTGGGGGGCAGCGACCTGGCGCTGACGTCGCTCATCTATGTAGCGATCTCGGGCACCGCCGGGGCACTGCCGTTCGTGCCCATCGGCTGGGTGACGCCGGCCTGGTGGGTGTGGCTGCTGCTGCTGGCAGCGGCCGCCTACGGCTCCATCGGCCACTTCCTGCTCATCCAGGCCCACCGCCTGGCGCCGGCGCCGGTGCTCGCCCCGTTCGTCTACACCCAGATCATTTCGATGATCATCATCGGCTATGTGGTGTTCGGCGACGTGCCCGATTATGCCACCCTCATCGGCAGCCTCGTGGTGGTCGGCTCAGGCCTTTATGTCTTCTACCGCGAGCAGAAGCTGAAGCTGCCCGACAGCGCCGCCGCGCCGGTGGACTGAAGGCGCGTACTGGCGTCGTTTGCCCGAACCATGCATAACTCCGGCCGGTATTGGCGGCCCGCGAAGCACAAGGAGTAACGCCATGAAAATAGCCCTGGTGGGAGCCGGACTGATGGGGCGCGGCATCGCAGCCTGCCTCATGCGCGCCGGTCACGAGCTGACCGTGATCGCGCACCGCGACCGCAGCGGAGTCGATGCGCTGATCGGGCAGGGCGCAAAGGAAGCAGGCGACCTCGCTGAACTGGCGGCCGGCAGCGAGGTGATCGTCATCTGCGTCACCAATTCCGACGTTGTGGCAACGGTGGTCGCCGGGTTGGAGGCAGGCTTGCGGCGCGGCAGCATCGTGCTCGACATGGGAACCTCCGAGGCCGCCGCCAGCCGGGCGCTGGCCGAGCGCCTGTCCCGGCGCGGCGTTGGCTTCGCCGAGGCGCCGGTCGCCGGCGGGCCGGAGCAGGCCGCCCGCGCCGAACTGGGCGCCATGGTGGGGGCGGACGATGAAACCTTTTCCCGCCTCAAGCCGCTGCTCGATGCCTGCTGCGCGCGCGTCTCCCACATGGGCCCGGTCGGCGCCGGCGCCACCGCCAAGCTCATCAACAATTACATGGTGATGGGAATGATCGGTCTCATCGCCGAATGCTATAATGCCGCCCGCACCGCCGGCCTCGACTGGGAAAAGCTCTATGAGGTGATGCAGCAGGGGTCCAACAACTCCGGCGCCTTGCGCAAGATGGTGGGGCCGGCGCTCAAGGGCGATTTCGACGGGTACCCGTTTTCCATTGTCAATGCTGCCAAGGACATGCGCTACTACATGAAGGTTGCCGATGAACTGGGCACCCGCACCCCGCTCGCCGAGGCCACCAACGCCATCTTCGTTGATGCCGTGGCGAAGGGGCTGGGGGCCTTGAGGGTCTCCCACCTCATCGATCCCGCCGTCAACGGAGACTGACATGCTGCACCTCAACCCGCGCATCACCGCCATCGAGGAGGAGGGGGCCTTCTTCGTCCTCGACAAGGCCCTGGCGCTGAAGGCGCAAGGCCGCCCGGTGATCAACCTGGGCATCGGCCAGCCGGATTTTTCTCCCCCTGCGCATGTGCTGGAAGCCGCCGCCAAAGCGGTGCGCGATGGCCCCCACGGCTATACCTCGCCCATCGGCATCCTGGCGTTGCGCGAGGCGGTGGCCGCCCATGTGGGCGGGCGTTACGGTGTGAATGTCGATCCCGGCGAGGTGGTGATCGTGCCGGGCGGCAAGGTGACGTTCTATTTCGCCTGCCTGTTGTTCGGCGGGCCGGGGGCTGAAATCCTCTATCCCGATCCGGGCTTTCCGCCCTACCGCGAGGCGATCCGCTCAGGCGGCGCCAAGGCCGTGCCCTATCCCATCCTCGAGGCCCGCAATTTCAGCTTCGATGCCGAAGAGGTGCTCTCCCTCATCACGCCCGCAACCCGCCTCATCATGATCAACTCACCCGCCAACCCGACCGGCGGCGTGGTGGCGGCCGCCGAGATGGAAAAGCTCGCAAAGGGCCTCGAAGACCACCCCGATGTCGCCATCCTGTCGGATGAGATCTATTCCAACCTCGTCTATGACGGGGCCTCGTTCGCCAGCATCATGCAGTTCCCCAGCCTGCGCGACCGCGCCATCCTGCTGGATGGCTGGTCCAAGACCTTCGCCATGACCGGCTGGCGTCTCGGTTTCGGCATCTGGCCGAAGGCGCTGGTCGAGCATGTGCGAAAGCTGATCACCGTCGATCATTCCTGCGTCAACGTGGCGGCGCAGATGGCGGGGCTGGCGGCGATTGCCGGCCCCATGGACGAGATCGAGGGATTCAGAAGGAAATTCGCCCAGCGCCGGGATCTGGTGGTGGATGGCCTCAACGCCTTGCCCGGCGTCACCTGCCGCCGGCCGGGCGGGGCGTTCTATGCCTTTCCCAATGTTTCCGGCACCGGCATGGCGAGCAAGGACCTGGCCGCCCGCCTTCTGGAGGAGGCGAACGTGGCGCTCATTCCCGGCGACAGTTTCGGCGACAACGGCAAGGGCTATTTGCGCCTCTCCTACGCCGCCAGCACCCCGGAATTGAGCGAGGCGCTGGAGCGCATGGGGCGTTTCCTTGCAACAGCAGCTGCGAAATAGAAGGATCGCGATCCGTAGACGACCTGGCGCGGCTCAATCATGAGATGCCGCCATTGGCCAAGCTGCTCGGGATCGTGTTCACCGCCGCCCGCACCGAGCGGGTCGTGGCGGAACTGCTGGTGCGCGACGAACTTGTGCACCCGGCCGGCAGTTGCGCATGGCGGTGTGCTGATGGCTTTTGCCGATACAATCGGCGCGGCGGCGACGGTCATCAACCTGCCTGCGGGCGCCTGGACGACCACCATCGAGAGCAAGACCAATTTTCTCGGGGCCGCCCCGGTTGGAACCTGCATCGTCGGTGAAACGACGCCGGTTCATCGTGGCCGTACGACCATGGTGTGGCAGACTCGCATCACCACCGACAAGGGCCAGCTGGCCGCCCTCGTCACCCAGACCCAGCTTGTCGTCTACCCCAAGCCTTGATGGCCGGCGTCAGGCCACCTGCAGCTTGCGCGCCTGGGCGAAGGAAATCAGCTTGTGCTGGTTCTCGTCCCACAGCCTGAGCTTCACGCAACGAAAGCTCTCGATCAGCGTCATGCGGTGGACGCGCGCCAGTTCGGGGTAATCGCGCAGCACCTGCGGCAGGCGGTAAAAGGGAATGCGGCTGCACAGGTGATGTACGTGATGCACGCCGATGTTGGCGGTAAGCCAGCCGAGGACCTTCCCCAGGTCGTAATGCGAACTGCCATAAAGCGCCGCATCGGGCAGGTCCCAGGCCTTGTCTTCGGCCCAGAAGGTATCTTCGAACTGGTGCTGTACGTAGAACAGCCACACGCCGATGGATGACGCCATGAGGATGATCGGCAGATGCACCATCAGGAACGGTCCGATGCCGATGGCGTAGATCATCATGGCCGCCGCGGCGGCGATGGCGACATTGGTCCCCATGGCGCTCACCCAGTTGCGCCAGCCACCCGAAGTCGCTCCCACCGGCACGCGGTTTCGCACCAGGAACAGGTAGGCCGGGCCGATGCCGAACATGACCATGGGGTTGCGGTAAAGGCGATAGAGGATGCGCCGCCATACCGGCAACGCGAGATACTCCCTGACCGTCAGGGTGTCGATGTCGCCGACGCCGCGCTTGTCGAGGTTGCCCGAGGTGGCATGGTGCACCGAATGGCTGGCCCGCCACATGTCGTAGGGCGTGAGCGTCAAGACGCCGATCACCCGGCCCATCCAGTCGTTGATGCCCTTATGGCGGAAGAAGGCGCCATGGCCGCAGTCGTGCTGGATCATGAAGAAGCGCACCAGGAAACCCGACGCCACGATGCCGATCGCCAGTGTCAGCCAGTAGCTGACGGACAAGGCCCACCACGCCGCCACCCACAGGGCAACGAAGGGCGCCGCCGTGATGGCGACCTCGAGGAGGCTGCGGCCCGCATTCGGCTCGCGATAGCGCGCCAGTGCCTTGAGCCAGTCGCGGGGCGAGGTTTCAGGCACGGCGGGTCGCGATCGTTGCGGCATGTTGTTCATCCGATAAGGCGCCGGCTACTCTCAGGCGCGATGGAAGCTCACAAAGGCTCCAGCATCGCCACCACCCGCCGCGCGACAGCATGCCGCTCGCTTGTGTGTTGTCATGGCCAATGTCTATCCCTTTGCATTGAAACACCTGGCCGGGATCGAGCCCCGGTCAGGACAAGAACGTTCACAATGTCAGGGCTAGCCTGGCGCGCTGCGCCGGGGTGAAAACCAAAGCCGGGCGGCGATCATGCAACGTGTGTCTTTATATGAGGATGCTACCGGCAAAACACAAGGGTCTTGGCACTCATGCGCCGATTGGCCGCTTCCGCCCGAAGGTGCCATGCCGGGTGCCCGCCCCCAGGGGCATGGGGGTCAACCGGGGCCCGGCATGGCAGGGCAGTCGGGGCGATGCCGCCAGGGTCCATGTTACGCAAGTCCCCGCAGGCAATTGCGACCTTCCCGGAGGCATGCGACGGTAATGCGACAGACCCGTGACTGTCCGGCGAAATTCTCGACCCCATCCGACGAAACCTGAGGCCAAGTCATGCTCGAACCCATTGCCGCCGTCGACGATGAGCTGATCGACGCCTTGACCAAGGGCGTGCCCGCCGGTGCCGGGCGATTGCGCTTCGGCGACATCGCCGGCCGTGGGTGGAGCCTCCTCGCCGGCGACCTGCCGCTGCCCGCCGCCGTCATCCGCACCGACGTCATGGCTGCCAACAGCCGCTGGATGGCGGAATTCCTCAAGGCCAGCGGCGTCCTCATTGCCCCGCACGGCAAGACCACCATGAGCCCGCAACTGTTCCACCGCCAGATCGCCGACGGGGCCTGGGCTATCACCGTCGCCACCATGCAGCAAATGATGGTGTGCCGCCGCTTCGGCATCGATCGCGTACTCATGGCCAACCAGATCGTCGGCCGCGCCGCCACCCGCGCCATCATTGCCGAGCTTGCCGCCGATCCCGATTTCGAATTCTACGCCCTGGCCGATACGGTGGAAGGGGTGACGGCGGTTGTCGCCGAGGCCCGCCGCAGCCGTTTGCCGCGTCCCGTCAACCTGTTGCTGGAGGCGGGCATGGCGGGCGGGCGTGGCGGCTGCCGCGACGTGGCCCAGGCGTTGGCGGTGGCCCGCGCCATCGCCGCCGAGGCCCCGTGGGTCGCGCTGCGCGGCGTGGAAGGCTTCGAGGGGCTGGCCAAGGGCGCAACCGCCGAAGATCGCACCGCCCGGGTGGAACAATTCCTCGATCACCTGTGCGCCATCGCCACCGCCTGCCGGGACGAAAGCCTGTTCGCCCCCGGTCCGGTGATCCTCACCGCCGGCGGATCGGCCTATTACGACCTGGTGGTCGAGCGGCTGCCGCGGGCAGGCATCACCAATGCCCTCATCGTCACCCGCAGCGGCTGCTATCTCACCCACGATTCATGCATGTACCGCACAGCCTTCGCCGAGGTGATGGAGCGCTCGGCAACGGCACGGGCGCTGCCGGGCGGGTTGGCCCCGGCGCTTCAGGTATGGGCGCACGTGCAATCGCGTCCCGAGCCCGGCCGCGCCATCCTCACCCTCGGCAAGCGCGACGCCGGCCACGATGCCGGCCTGCCGGTTCCCGAATTGTGGCATCGACCCGGGACCGAAGGCTCGCCACAGCCACTGCCGGGCGATCACGAGATGGTCGAGATGAACGACCAGCACGCCCACCTGGCGCTCCCGCCCCAAAGTCCCTTGCGCTTCGGCGACATGGTGGGCTTTGGCGTTTCCCACCCTTGCACCACCTTCGACAAGTGGCAGATCATCTATCTGGTCGATGCGGCCTACCGGGTGACCGGGGCCATCCGCACGTTCTTTTGAACAGCATCCCTAAGAGGAGACGATGATGGATTTCAGGCTTTTGGGGCGCACCGGCATCTCGGTCTCGCCTCTGTGCTTCGGCACCATGTCGTTCGGCGACGATGCCGATGCCGACGAATCGGCCCGCATGTACGCCGCCTGCCGCGATGCCGGCATCAATTTCTTCGACTGCGCCGATATCTATTCCAAGGGTCGCGCCGAGGAGATCCTCGGCGGGCTCATGGGGGCTGAGCGTGACCAACTGGTCATCACCTCGAAATGCTTCAATGCCCTGAGCGACGACGTCAACGACAAGGGTGCCAGCCGCCGACATATTTCGCTGGCAGTCGAGGCGAGCCTGAAACGGCTCGGGACCGACCGGCTGGACGTCTTGTTCATGCACCAGTGGGATGCGACAACGCCGATGGAGGAGACCTTGCGCGGGCTGGAAGACGTGGTGCGCGCCGGCAAGGTGATCTACCTGGGCGTCAGCAACTACGCCGCCTGGCAGATCGCCACCGGCCTCGGCATCTCGGCGCGCCGCGGCTGGTCGCGTTTCGATGTCATCCAGCCCATGTACAATCTGGTCAAGCGCCAAGCCGAAGTGGAGATCCTGCCGCTGGCCGCCGCCGAGGGGCTGGGCGTCATCTCCTATGGCCCGGTGGGCGGGGGCCTGTTGAGCGGCAAGTATCGCTGGGGCGAAAAGACCGAGGCCGGCCGCCTCGCCACCAATGCCGCCTACAATGCCCGCTACCGCCAGCAATGGGTCTACGAGACCGCCAACCGCTTTGCCGACTTCGCCAAAGAGCGCGGCCACCACCCGGTGAGCCTGGCGGTCGCCTGGGTGGCCGCAAATCCGGCCATCACCTGCCCGATCATCGGCGCCCGCAACGTCGAGCAACTTGCCGCCTCGCTGAAGTCGGTCGAGATCGACATGACACCCGAACTGCGCGCCGGGATCACCGCCTTGTCGCGGACCCCGCCGCCCGCCACCGACCGGCTGGAGGAGCAGGCCTGAACGCCACCCCTTGAGCGCCGCCATGCCGCCACCCGGGACAACGACCGGCCTTGAATTTTTCACCGCCATGCGGCCGCTCGCACGCTTTTCCGAAGGTCTCGACGGAGCGAATTTTCATCGCCTTCCCGACGGCTGGCTGGTGGGTGTCGCCTATGTGGTCGATTCGACCTCAGCCATAGCAGTGGGCCGCTACAAAGCCGTCAACATGGTGGGGGCCGGCGTCATCGCGGGCGTGCTCAATGTGCTCGACCAGCGCAGTTTCCCCTTTGCCTTCAGCGGTGACGGGGCGGCGTGGCGTCGTCGCCTCGGTGCTGGTCGAGCCGGCGGGCGGCGATACCGCTGCCTTTCGGCAGCTTGCCGCCGAAGTGCTGGCCAAGCTGCGGCAGCCGCAGGACGGGGGCCGGCCCATTCCGCCCGAGGGACCGGCGCTTTCCTGGCGCGAGCCGGCCGTTTCGACCCCGCTCACTATCGCGCCCGGGTGGTGACCAATTCCGACTACCGCAAGTTCGAGGACGGCTTGAAGCTGACCGTCGACTGCACGCCGGCCGAGGCCGATCAGATCGAAGCGCTGCTGGAAGCCGGCCGCCGCGCTGGCATCTGCCGCTTCGGGCTGCATCGCCAGGATGCCGCCATCATGACCTGCCTGGTGCCGTCCTACGTGCGCGACGATCATTTCCACTTCATCGACGGCGCCGGTGGCGGTTATGCGGCGGCGGCCACCATGCTCAAGCGTTCGCCCTCCGCCCCAGACGATTGACGGCGCTCGAGGCCACCACCTGGCGCTGGTTGGCGTAAAGCTCGTGGTTTTCCTCGATATGCCGCAGGTCGTAGAGGTAATTGACCATGAACCCGGCGGCTTCGCCGAGACCGCGCTCGGAAACATCGCCCAGCCAGTCGATCTGTTCCAGCCGGGCGCCGTTGCCGAGATGGAAGCGCGCCACCGGATCGACGGGCGTGCCGTCACCGCGCCGGGCATGCAGGAAGTACCAGGCGACCAGCGGCATCAATACCGGCTTCAGCGCGTCGGCGTCCTCGCCGAGGTGCCAGTCCGGTGCATCGAGGCGGGCGAGGGCGGAGCGCTCGGCGTCGGACAACACCACCTCGCCTTGATCCTCGTTCGCGTGGCCGGAGAGCCATTTGCGCAAGGTGGGCGCGGGCGACAGGGTGACAAAGGTCTTGAGGTACGGCAAGTCGCGCTTCAGGTCCTCCACCACCTGCTTGATGAGGAAGTTGCCGAAGGAGATGCCGCGCAGGCCCGCCTGGCAGTTGGAGATGGAATAAAAGACCGCGGTGTCGGCGTGCTCGGCAGCGAGCGGCGAGCGTTCGGCGGCCAGGATCGGCGCGATGGCCGCCGGAATGCCCTGGGTCAGCGCCACCTCGACGAAGATCAGCGGATCGTCGACCAGCGCGGGATGGAAAAAGGCATAGCACCGCCGGTCGGCAGGTTCGATGCGGCGGCGCAGGTCTTCCCACGAGCGGATCGCGTGCACCGCCTCGTACTGGATGATGCGCTCAAGGATGGACGCCGGCGTGTTCCAGTCGATGCGGTCAAGCACCAGGAAGCCACGATTGAACCACGAGGCGAGCAGGTGTTCGAAGTCGCGGTCGACGCTTGCCAGTTCGCGGTGCTCGCGCAACAGGCCCAGCAGTTCAGCGCGCATGGCGACGAGCTGCAGGGTGCCGCGCGGTGCCCGGTTGAGGCGGCGGAACAACTCCTGGCGGCGCGGTTCGGCCGCCTCGTGCAGGGCCATCGCCTGGGCATCGTCCGGTTCGGCCTGGTAGGCGGCAAGGCTTGCGGCAATGCGTTCATGGTCGGGGCCGAAGTTGCTGGCCAGATGCTGGAAGAAGGAGAGGCGCCCCGACTGGTCGAGCCGCTTCCAGTCTTCCAGCAGTGTACTCGCCAGCGCCGTTCCCGAGGCCTCGCCGCGCCCGCTCAGGATGGCCTGTGACAGGGCGGGCATGTCGACGCCGTCGATGCCGAAAGCGGGCTGGCGCTGCAGCATGCGCCGGCCCCGTTTGGCGATGGATTGAAACAGACCCTGCAGGAAGCTAGACCTCATGACAGCGATCCCCCTAGGGCCTGTGGACAGTTACGGTTGCGGCGCCGGTTTGACAGGATTGGCCCATCTTCACGCGCCTTCGTCGTTGAATATGCCAGCATGCCCTTCCTCCTCAGGCCCGCAAATATGGGCCAATCCTGTCAAACCGGCGCCGCAACCGTAACTGTCCACAGGCCCTAGCGCATGGCGCGGCCGCCCCGCAATGGCCGTGGCGCCGCGCTCGCCATGCGGGTTGTCAATCCCCCGATTTTCCTGCTAGGCCGCTGGCGGACGTGCATTTCGCACGGCGGTGCAGGGTGCGGAGGGGGCAGATGGTTGCAGCAGGCAATATCTACAGCGCTTTCGAGGTAGCGTTTGCGGTCGCCGGCGACAAGTTGGCCATCAATCTGCCGGCCCCCGGTCTCAATGTCACCTACAAAGGGCTGGCCGAGGGCGCCGCGCGCTATGCCGGCGCCCTTGCCGAACTCGGTGTTGCGCCGGGCGACAGGGTGACGGTGCAGGTCGAAAAATCCCTCGACAACCTGCTTTTGTATCTCGGTGTGCTGAAGGCGGGGGGCGTCTACCAGCCGCTCAACACCGCCTATACGGCGGCCGAACTCGACTATTTCATCGGCGATGCCAAACCCGCCGTGGTCGTCGGCCGCCCCGAGGATACCGCCAGCCTGGCCACCATCGCCACCCGCCACGGCGCCCGCTTCACCTCGCTCGGCACCAAGGGCGACGGCGATCTGGCGCGGCTGGCCGCCACCATGCCGGCCGCCCACGCAACCGCTCAGCGTGCAAGCGACGATCTGGCGGCGCTGCTCTATACCTCCGGCACCACCGGACGCTCCAAGGGTGCCATGCTCACTCACGGCAATCTCGAGAGCAACGCCCGCACGCTGTGCACGGCCTGGCGCATCACCGCGGCAGACCGGCTGATCCACGCGCTGCCGATCTTCCACGTGCACGGCCTGTTCGTTGCCTGCAACACCATCATCCTGGCCGGCGGCAGCCTCGTCTGGCTGGATCGCTTCGATGCCACCCGGGTGCTGGACCTGCTACCCGAGGCGACCATGCTCATGGGCGTGCCGACCTTTTATACCCGCCTGCTGGGGCTTGAAGGTCTGACACCGCAAAAGACCTCCAGCATGCGCCTGTTCGTTTCCGGCTCGGCGCCGCTACTGGCCGAGACCCACCAGGCCTTCGAGCAAAGGACGGCCAAGCGCATCCTCGAGCGCTACGGCATGACCGAAACCGGCATGATCACCTCCAACCCCT
>CAZMSA010000012.1:0-33707 GCA_964568825.1 uncultured Rhizobiaceae bacterium
ACGACCTGAAGGGAAAGCTGCAGGCGGTCGAATGGATGATGGGCGCCATCCCCGACGCGCTCGTCGCCTTCGATGACTTCTTGCTCATAACAGCGGCAAATCCGGCCGCCGCCAAGCTCCTCAATACCGACGTCGAAACGCTGGTGGGGACGAACGCGCGGCTCTATTTGCGCTCGGCGGCAGACGCCGGGGAGGATCCGGGCGCCGTTCTGCAACGCGCATTGACCGCATCGCGCACGGCCGGCGAGCCCGTTGATCTGATCCTCGACATCAAGACAGGGACGGCGACCCATTGGCGCTTCAGCGGCGGGACCGATCCTGATGGCAAACGGATGCATGTGGCGATCATCCGACCGCTGGCAAGAGCCGGCGAGGACGCGAGCGAACGGGCGGACACCGAGGCCAGGGCGATACGGCAATGACGGGCAAGGGCGATACGCCGGGTCGGCGCGGACCTGCTACAGCGGCAATCTCACACGACGATATCGCCGCCTACTTGGACGCGATCGATGACGGCATCCTCCTGATCGGGACCTCTGGCGAGGTTGTGAATGCCAATAGCGAGGCCTGCGGCCTTATCGAGCTCGATCTTGCTTCCATCAAGGGAAAGGCGCTTGGAGATATAGAGGACTTGCCCCCCGAGCTCGGCGCGCTCGCGCATGCGGTTTCGCGCGGGGCAAATGCGGACCTGACCGTTTGCAACGCCCGTGGCAAGACGCTGTTTGCCGCAGTTCGCTGCACCGGTCGCAACGCGCCACGCGGCGCAGGCGTCGGCAATCGGCCGATGATCGTTATGCTGCGCGATCTGGAGACATTCGACTATCGCCGCCGCAAGGCTTCCGGCAACGCTGTGCAGCCCGCCTTTCGCACGCTCGCCGACAACAAGGCGCGGCCGGATTTCGGCACGCAGCGCCTAATCGCACCGCAACTCGAAAGGATCCTGGCACGCGGCGAACGGGCGATGCTGCAAGGCGCGCGCATCCTCATCGCGGGCGAATCCGGCTCAGGCAAGACCGAAATCGCCCGCTATTTCCACACTTTCGTAGCTGATTCCGCAGATCCATTTCAGGTCGTCAACTGTGCCGCCATCCCCGAAAGCCTGTTCGAAGCGGAAATGTTCGGCTACGAGAAAGGGGCTTTTACCGGCGCCTTGTCATCGGGCCGGGCAGGCCTGATCGAACAAGCCGAGGGTGGAACCCTGTTCCTCGACGAAATCGGCGAGGTGCCCTTGAGCGTGCAGGCAAAACTGCTCGGATTCCTCGAGGACGGCGTCATGCGACGCATCGGCGGCGGCAAGCATCGCACCTCGAAAGTACGCGTGATCGCCGCAACAAACCGCGATCTGCGCCAGATGGTGCGCGAAGGCGCGTTCCGCGCCGATCTCTACTACCGGTTGGCGGTCGTACACTTGGCGGTTCCGCCACTGCGCGCCATGCCTGAACTGACGGCGCACCTGATCGAGCGCTTCGTCGACACGCTCAACCTGCGCCGGGCTCACAGGTTCGCCATCCCCAAATGGGTGACGGACAGGCTTATCGCCTACTCCTGGCCCGGCAATGTCCGCGAGCTTTTGAACGTGGTGCAGCAACTGTCCATCTTCCATGACGAAAACGCCGATCTGGATAGCCTGTTGGCGGAATTGCTGCAGCCGATTGAGGGACCTCGGGCGCTCGCGGGCGACCCAATGTCCGCTCACACCGGCGCGGAGATCGATATCGATCTGAGGGAGGCCGTTCGCCGCTTCGAGAGGAGGATCATCGACAGGGCTATAGAAATGCACGGAAGCAAGCGCGCGGCCGCACGCGCGCTCGGCGTCGACATCGGCACGATCGTGCGGAAGACAACCGGTGCGGCACTTAATTGAGTCTAATGCCAAGAAAGGGAGAGAACCAATGGCGTCAAGAACTACAACACTTTTGGCTTCGCTGTCTGCGATCGTGGCCATATCCACCGCGGTGCCGGCTTTTGCGGGCGAACTCAATTTTCTCGGCTGGGAAGGTTATACCGATACCAGCTTTGTCAAGGTCTTTGAGAAGGAGAGCGGCTGCAAGGTGACCTCGACCTTCGTCGGATCCAACGATGACTTCGCCCCCAAGCTGTCGGCAAGCCACGGCGTCTACGACATCGTCTCGGTGTCGGCAGACACCACGGGCGTGGTGGTCCAGGCCGGTCTGGTCGAACCGATTGATATCTCGAAAATCAAGGGCTGGGACGGGATATTCCCGCTCTTCCGCAATGCCTCGGGCATCAATCACGACGGCAAGGTATACGGTGTGCCGCTCACCTGGGGCTCCATTCCCCTGATGTACCGCACCGACAAGATCAGCCAGCCGCCGGATTCCTATGCCGCACTTTGGGACCCGAAGTACAAGGGCAAGATCGCCTTGTGGGACGACAAGAGCGCCATCTACGGCACCGCGCGCATGCTCGGCTACAACGACGTCTACAATCTGACGGACGCCCAACTCGAAGCGGTCAAGCAGAAGCTGATTGCGGAAAAACCGCTTCTGCGCAAGTACTGGAGCACCGCGGGTGAACTGGTGAACCTCTATGCCTCCGGCGAGGTGTGGATCTCGAATACCTGGGGCGGCTTCCAGGTCAACGAGCTGAAGAAGAAGGGGATTCCGGTCAAGGAGTTCCTGCCCAAGGAGAAGGCCGACGGCTGGGTCGACAACTGGATGATCGTGAAGGGATCGCCCAACACCGACTGCGCCTACAAGTACATCAATTTCATGGAGTCTCCACGCGGCCAATGCGGCGTCTCATCGGTGACGGGATATTCCGCTGCCAATCCCGTTGCGGCCAAGACGTGCATGACGCCGGAGGAATTCCACGCCAAGCATGAAGACGACATCGGTTACGTCAACGATCTGGTGATGTGGGCGGCCCCAGCCCGCCTGGACGTCTACACTAACACCTGGAACGCCGTGAAAGCGGCGAACTGACTGCCGGCACAATTGCCGTCGCCGGGGCTTTAGACCGGCGGCGGCAGCCGGGCAGGGGGAGCAACAAGAGTGGCCATTCTTGAAGTCGAGCATCTGACGAAGACCTTCGCCGGTAACATCATCGCCGTCGATGACGTGTCGTTTGAGCTGGAAGAGGGTGAGTTCATCACCCTGCTCGGGCCTTCAGGCTGCGGCAAGACCACTATGCTGCGTCTGATCGCCGGATTCGAGGCCTCCGACAGCGGGCGCATCATGCTGAGCGGGCGCGACGTGACCGACGAGCCGCCCTACCGGCGCGAGGTCAATACGGTTTTCCAGGACTACGCGCTGTTTCCGCACATGACGGTCAAGCAGAATGTGGGCTACGGCCTGCGCATATCTGGCGTCCCGCGCAAGGAGGTTGCTTCGCGCGTACACGATGCCTTGCAGAGCGTCGATCTCCTCGACAAGACAGACAGCCGTCCGATGGAGCTTTCAGGCGGCCAGCGCCAGCGCGTCGCGCTCGCGCGCGCGATCATCCGCCACCCGAAAGTGCTGCTGCTGGATGAGCCTCTATCAGCACTCGATGTGAAGCTGCGCGAGGCGATGCAGATCGAGCTTCGCCACTTGCATCAAAGGCTGCGCATCACCTTTATTCTGGTCACCCACGACCAGAAGGAGGCGCTGGTCATGTCCGACCGCGTGATGGTGGTGGACGCAGGCCATATCGTGCAAAGCGGCACGCCGACGGAAATCTATGAGCATCCGGTGAGCCCTTATGTCGCCGACTTCATCGGCACCGCCAATATCGTCCCGGCAACGGTCGTGGGGCGGGAAGACGGTCACCTTGTGACGGCGGTGGGCGATGCCCGACTTCGGGCCCGTCTGAGTCCCAAGGATTTCAAGGCTTCGGCGCCGGTTCTGCTTGCGATCCGGCCGGAGAAGCTCCGGCTCGCCCGCCTCAAGGGCGCCAAGGCCGGTTGCCTGACGGGCAAGGTGGTCGAGACCCTGTTTCAGGGCAGCTCGCTGCGGCTCAAGCTGGCGATTGCTGGCAATACGCCGTTTGCCGTCGATCTACCTTTGGGCGCTGCGCTCGATGCGACCGCTCCGCCGGCCGTTGGCGAAACGGTCGCCATCGAGGTCGACCCGGCGAACGTCGTTGTGTTCGATGACGGAGTGGCAAGGTGAAACTGACAGCCCGCCGCCGGCTCAACTCGCTCGCCGTCCTGGCGCTGCCGCTGGCGTGGACATTGATGTTCATGATCATCCCTTATGCGATCATGCTGGCCTACAGCTTCTTCCGCAAGCAGGGCTTCACCTTCGTCCCGGACCTCAATCTCGCCAACTATGCCACCCTGTTCAGGGATCCGCAGTACCGTCAGGTTTTGCAGCGCACCTTGAAGATCGCCCTCACGGTGTCGCTGTCGGCGATGGTGCTCGCCTATCCACTGGCCTATTTCATCGCCTTCAAGGTCCGCTCTCAGCGCATTCGCCTCTTCCTCTACATGATGGTCATCATCCCGTTGTGGGTGTCCTACCTTCTGCGCGCCTATATCTGGAAGACGATTCTGGGCAGCGAAGGCGTGCTCAACTCGTTCCTGGTGTGGACCGGCATAATCTCAGAGCCCACGCCGCTGCTACTCTACAACCAGTTTTCGATGGTGCTGACCCTCACTTATATCTTCGTGCCCTTCATGTTCATGCCGCTCTACACGGCATTGGAAAAGATCCCCCGCAGCCTCATCGAGGCCTCCTGGGACCTCGGCGTCGACCCTTTGCGCACCTTCCTGAAAGTGACGCTGCCGCTGTCTGTTCCGGGGCTGCTCGCCGGGTTCACCTTCACGTTCTGCCTGTCGTTCGGCGACTTCATCGCGCCGTTCCTGGTTGGTGGGCCGACCGGCATGCTGGTCGCCAACGTCGTGCAGTCGCAGTTCGGCATCGCCTTCAACTGGCCGCTGGGTGCCGCCATATCGATGGTCATTCTGCTGATCGTCATCACCATTATTTCCATCTCCGACCGCTTCGAGCGCGCCGGCCGCATCGATATGGGTTGAGCCATGGCGAGCGAAGGCATCTTCACGAGACGAGAGGTCGCCGGCGTGGCCATGCGACGCAGACGGCGCGGCGATGCCTCAACCTTCGCGCTTGGGGCCGTTGCGGTCCTCGTCCTGAGCTTCCTTTACCTTCCGGTGATCGTGCTGATCGTCTTCAGTTTCAACGACAACTCGGTAATGACCCTGCCCCTCAACGGCTTCACGCTCGACTGGTACCGCAAGCTGTTCGCCAACGAGGAAATGCTGAGGGCAATTCGCAATTCCTTCTACGTGGCTACCTTCGCCACCGTCCTGACGACGCTGATCGGCGTACCTGCCGCCTTTGCCCTCGACCGGACCGACTTTCCCGGCAAGGAGATCTTCCGCCGCGTCGTGCTCCTGCCGCTGACGCTGCCAGGCATCATCACCGGCATCTCGATGCTGCAGATGTTCCACCTGCTCGGGTTCGACCTCAGCCTTGATACGGTCATCATGGGCCATGGCACGGCGCTGATCGCCATTGTGCTGACCCAGGTGTATGCGCGGCTGCAGCGCTTCAACCGCCGCTGGGAGGAGGCATCGAGCGATCTCGGCGGGCGGCCGTGGCAAACTTTTCTGCTGATCACGCTGCCCAATATCCGCTCGGCCCTCATCGGAAGCGCGCTCCTCGCCTTCACGTTGTCGTTCGACGAGATACCGGTGACATTCTTCCTCACCGGCCGCGAGAACACCTTGCCCATGTACATCTATTCGACGCTCAGGCGCGGCTTCACGCCGGAGATCAACGCTATTGCCACGATCATCGTCGTGGCTTCGCTGGGCGTCATCCTCTTGTCGATCAGGCTGTTGCGCAGCACCGACGCGCCGGGGGGACGATGAAGACGAGACCGCATTGAGACAATCACCGGCGGGCGACAAATCGCTCCCGCCGGATTTTCGAAGGGAGCGTTGCTTCCATCACCGAGCGGGCAAAAAACCAGGAGGTCCATCATGAACATTCAGACAAAGATCAACCCGGCCGTCACCAAAGGTGCACTCATCGACGGGAAGTGGGTCAACGGCTCGGCTCAACATTTCGAGGTTCGCAACCCTCATACAGGTGAGGTCCTGCATCAGGTCGGGCGTTGCAACGCGCGCGACGTGGATGCCGCGGTCGCCAGTGCACGCCGGGCGCAGCCGGCATGGGCAGCGCTTTCGGTGATCGAAAGGGCGCAAGTCATGCGCCGCATCCACCAGAAGTTCCTGGAGCTTGCCCAGCCCATTGCGGAGATGATCACCGCCGAGATCGGCAAGACGATCACCGATTCCCGTGAAGAGGTGTTTGAATACTCGGTTCCCTCCTGGGGCAAGGCGGCCGAGGAGATCCTGCGCCATCGCGGCCTGTCCTTCCCCTCGACACAAGAGCGCACAACCAACAAGCGCCTTGTGATGAACCATCGCCCCCTCGGGGTGGTCGCGGCGATTACCCCCTACAACTTCCCCACTGATATCTCGTCTATTGCGCTCGCCCACATTGTGGCGGCCGGCAATACTGTCATCTGGAAGCCGTCGGAATTTGCCGCCGTCAGTTGTGCCATGCTGGCAGACGTCTTCAAGCAAGCGGGACTTCCCGATGGCGTCATCAACGTTGTCCAGGGCCTTGGGGACGTCGGCGCATCGCTGGTCGAACACAAAGGCGTCAACGGCATCTTCTTCACCGGGTCGACAAAGACCGGCAAGGAAATCGCAACCAAGTGCGCCCTTCGCCCGCATCTTCTGGAACTGGGCGGAGATGGGCCGTTCATCATCCTGGCCGACGCCGACATTGACCGGGCCGTCGATGCCGCGATGAATGGCTGCTTTTATTACTCGGGCCAGGTCTGCACTTCCGCTGAGCGGCTTCTGGTGCATGAGGCCGTCTACGACGAGTTCCTGGAAAAGTTCCGCGCCGCGACCCGGGCGCTCAAGATCGGAGATCCTGCCGATGAAGAAACCCAGATGGGTCCCTTGTGCAACGAGGGAACGTTGAAGCGGGTACGCGAACATGTAGAGGATGCGCGTGCCAAGGGCGCCAAGATCGAACAGATCGGGCCAGAAAAAGATCTCTACTACCCGGCAACGATCCTCACTGATGTGACTCCCGACATGCTGATCGCCCAGGAAGAGACCTTTGGTCCGGTGGCGCCGATCATCAAGATCAAGTCGGCCGAGGAAGCGGTGAAGATCGCACATCAATCCGGCCTTGGCCTGATCGCCTCGCTATGGACACGCGATCTGGCGACCGCCTGGCGCGTTGGCGAAGCCCTGCCACACGGCTCCGTCAACATCAACGAGACGTCAAACTACTGGGACCAGCTTGCCCCGTTCGGTGGCACCGGGCTCAGCGGCGTCGGCCGCGAGCTGTCGCAATGGTTCCTGGAAACGTTCACCGTGCGAAAGCTCCTGGTATTCGACCTTGGCAGCGCTGACGATCGTTACAGCCGTCGGGCTGAAGGTGGCTGGTAGGCGGCAGGTTGGCACTCGACGTCGTTGGGGTGCGCGCGATAGGCGGGTAGATCGCCTGGATTGCTTCGCATTGTCCCACTGCACACGACAGGCAATGGGTCTTTCTTCGAGCCATTCGAATGATCGAATCTGGCCGTTGCCGAATTCAGAGCGGCTTTGAAACGGGCAGCTAGCGAGGGTGAAACGAACATAATGAGTCACCAGTCAGGACGGCTGCTCGTGGCCGATGCTGTCGAAAAAGTCGCCAACTTGGTGAGGGTTTGCCCCGACGTGCTGGGTGGGCGCGGGCTGGGTTGACTGCTTGTTGCGGCGTCACCATTATCGAGGCGGTGGCCGTAACGCCGACACTGCCTTTGTGGCCTACGCTGACGGTGGACAATTGCCACCGCCTCGGCACTTGACCGTTCAACCGGGCCGCATTTGGCCCAAGTGAAACATTGGCGGCTTAGGGGTCGCTAAACCTCGGGTCACAAAACCAGCATCGAGTGGATGCTGGATCCGATATTTTGAGGTATGCTGGGCGTGTGATCGAGACGTAGCGTTGCCGGGTGGACGATTGTGACCGACACGTTAAAGCGTCTACGGCCAGTTCGTACATTGAATGCCATCATGACAGGGCGCCGCACCATATTTCCCGAAGACCGACTGCCGGATGCCGTCGAACTGCTGGAGCGTGGCCGTTTGCGCGCCAAGGCCGTCCAGGTCGTCCCCGGCCCGTTTCTCAGCGAAGCCGGCGCTGCCAGCGAGGCGGCCTACAAGCGGCAGGCAGTCGCTGAAGGCCGGCTGATGCAGCATGCCCAGATCGGTTTCAGGGACATCGAGAAATCTTGTAGGGCATGGGCGGAGATCCATGAAAGCCTCGCCGCCAAGGGCAAGCGGGTCGATCGCTACGGCATATGCCTCGATTGGGTGATGGGCCTGCCCCGCGACCGCCGTTCGGCCATTCCGCCCGGCACCGGGCTCATACTCGAGCGGCCGGAGGATTTCTCCAGGCTTACCGCAATGGGGCCGGTGGCGCCGCATTTCGGGGACTTCATCATGGGCTTTCCCGCCGCGGTCGAGAACACCGAGGCGGCGCTTCTGGCGGGTTCGACCGCCATCGGCAATCTGGGTCAGTATTTCACTTTCCGCCTTCCCTATTGGGACGACGACGTCTCCTGCACTGCGGCCACCGTCGAGGCGCTGGCCCTCATCGCGGCGCAGGAGCGCGAGGTTCTGGTGCACTCGAACCTGGATGACGGCTTTGCCGCGCTGTTCACCGATCTGACGTCGGTTCTCGGCCTCATACTCATCGAAAAGCATATCATTTCCGACCTCATTGGGGCACCGATCTCGCATTGCTGGGGGCATCATTTTTCCGACCCCGTGAAGCGAATGGCCTTTCACCTGGCGCTGTCGGAGGTCAACGAGACGCCCGGCACCATGGTCTACGGCAACACGGTATCCTATGCCGGCGGAGCGGCGGAGAACTACGCCTCGCTTGCCGCCTATCTTGCCGTCGATATCGCGGGCCAGCGCATCAGACCCAGCGGTCATGCGATCAACCCGGTGCCGGTCACGGAAAACAGCCGCATCCCCGACATCGACGAGGTTATCGACGCACAACTGTTCGCGGCCCGCCTGATCGAACGCAGCGCCGGTGGCCAAACGCTCGTCGATCCGGAACCGGCCCAGGCCATGGCAGCCGACATCATCGCAGGCGGCCGCACATTCGCTGACCGCGCCCTCGCCGGGCTGACGGAAATGGGCATCGACACGGACAATCCGCTGGAAATGCTCCTTGCCATGAGACGCCTTGGAGCGCGACGCCTCGAGAAGGAATTCGGCGCCGGTTCCCCCGACAAGACCGCGCCACGCGGACGTCGACTGCTGGTCGCCGCCTCCCTTGCCGAGGAGATCGCGCATGTCGCGGCCACAAGGCTGGCGCGCGTGCCGCCGGCCCAGCGCACGGCCTTCGCGGCGCGCCGGCCTCGGCTCATGGTGGCAACCACGGACGTCCACGAGCATGGCAAGCTGGCGCTGGAATCGGTCATCGGGCAGCTCGGCGCCGAACTCATGGACGGCGGGGTCTCGGTCGATCCCGACGACCTCGCTGCCTCTGCCGTCGCCGCCAATGCGGAGGCGATCCTGCTTTCCACCTACAATGGTGTCGCCCTCGACTACTTCCGCGCGCTCAAGCGCGCTCTTGCCGCCGAAGGCCGGCCTCTGCCGATATTGATCGGGGGCCGTCTCAACCAGATACCGGCGGGTACCAACACCAGCCTGCCGGTGGATGTGGGCGGCAAGCTTGCCGATGAAGGCGCCCTGGTCTGCAGCGAGATCGAAGTCGCCGTCACGACGCTGCTGGACGCACTGGAATGCGGCGGAACCGTAGTGTCATGACACTGCTTGATCCCCTCTTTCAGCCCCTCACCATCCGCCATCTCACCATCCGCAACCGGTTCCTCTCCACCAGCCATGCGCCGGGATATGCGGTGCATGGCAATGTCACCGAGCGCTATGTGGCCTATGAGGCCGAAAAGGCCAGGGGCGGGGTGGGGCTCGTGCAGTTCGGCGGGGCCACCGCGGTATCGGTCGAGAACTCCTTTCACTACGGCCAGATCAACGGCGGCGTCGATGACGTCATCCCACAATACCGGCAGATGGCCGACGCCATCCATCGCCATGGCGCGGCCTGCACCGTCCAGCTCACCCATGGGGGGCGGCGCGAGCGGTGGGACGATGCGAACTGGCTGCCCGCCTTCGCTCCTTCGGGTCTGCGCGAGTTGGTGCACCGCTCGTTCCCGGCCGAGATGGAAAGCCACGACTTCCGCCGCATCATCGCGGACAATGCCGCCGCAACCAGACGCGCACGCGAGGGTGGTCTCGACGGGGTGGAGATTTCCACCCAGGCCGGGACCCTGATCGAGCAGTTCTGGTCGCCGGCGATGAACCGTCGCAGCGATGCCTACGGCGGCTCGCTTGCCAACCGCATGCGCTTCGGCTTCGAGATTCTCGAAGCCTGCCGCGCGGCTGCCGGCGACAAGTTTCTCATCGGCATCCGCATGCCGGGTGATGAGATGCTCAAGGGCGGCCTCAGTCAGGATGACTGCATCGAGATCGCCCGCCAGCATGCCCGCTCAGGCCTCATCGACTTCATCTCCGTCGTCGGGGGCACCGCCGTCGACTACCAGGCGAGCGCCAGGATCTGGCCAACCATGTGGGTGCCTTCTGCGGCCTATCTCAAGCTCGCCGGCGCCATCAAGGCCGAGGTCGCGATTCCCATCCTGCATGCGACGCGCATCACCGATGCGGCAACCGCCGTTCATGCCGTCAAGGAAGGCTATCTCGACATGGTCGGCATGACCCGCGCCTTCCTCGCCGACCCCCATCACGTCAACAAGCTCAAGCAGGGGAGGGAGGCCGAAATTCGCCCTTGCGTGGGGGCGGGCTATTGCGTCGACCGGGTGCTCGCCGGCAAGGCCGCGCTGTGCCTCCATAACGTGGCGACGGGGCGCGAGCTGACCATCCCGCAGGTGTTGCCGCGCAGCGACAGTACTCATAAGCGCGTGGTCGTCGTCGGAGGCGGCCCGGCCGGGCTGGAGGCTGCGCGCGTCGCGGCCGCGCGCGGTCATTCCGTCACGCTGTTCGAGGCCGCAAACGAGCTTGGCGGACAGATCGTGCTGGCGGGCAAGGCGACCTGGCGACGCGACCTCTCCGGGATTGCACGTTGGCTGGCGGACGAGATCACCCGCCTTGGTGTCACAATCCATCTTAACCGCCTCGCCGAAGCCGCCGACGTCTTGGCGGACGACCCCGATGTGGTCATCATCGCCACTGGCGGTGTGCCGGAGGTCGGCTACTTTGCCGGGCGCGAGCACGCCATCACCATCTGGGACGTGCTGTCGGGCGCGGTGGAGCCGGGCGCGCGGGTCCTCATCCACGACGAGTCGGGCAGCCATTCGCCCCTTTCATGCGCCCAGTTTCTGGCCGCCAAAGGCGCCGAGGTTGAGATCGTCACACCTGACAAGTCGCTCGGCCTCGAAATGGGCGATACCAATCTCGGCGCCCACATGTCCGAGCTCTACAAGGCCGGCACGGTCGTTACCCCCGATACCCGGCTGGTGGACCTCGCCCGCAGCGGCAATCGGCTGACCGCCGTCATCGAGAACACCTATTCCGGCCGGCGCCAGGAAAGGGTGGTGGACCAGGTCGTCGGCGACTACGGCACCCGACCCAATACGGAACTTTACGACGAACTGAAGCCCCTTTCGCGCAATCTGGGAGAGCTCGACCTCAAGGCGCTGGCAGCGGCGGCACCGCAGACCCTTGAGAACAACAGTCAGGGGCGCTTTCATCTCTACCGTATCGGCGATGCCTGGGCCGGGCGCAACATCCACGCCGCCATGTTCGATGCCATGCGTGTGTGCAAGGACCTTTAGTCCGGTCCTCGATCAGGATGACTATGGATCGAGTCGATCCAAAGTCATGAACCTGATCGCTTCTTATGTCTTGAGCATGATGTTATCCGAAAAGTGGCATCCACTTTTCGGCATCATGCCCTAGCCGAGATAGGCCTCTTTCACGTGCGGGTTCTCGAGCAGATCGGCGCCGGTGCCCTGAAGCGTGATCTCGCCGGTCTCGATCACATAACCATAGTCGGCGATCTTTAGCGCGAGGAAGGCGTTCTGCTCCACCAGCAGCACCGCAACGCCACTCTTGCGGATTTCGACGACGGTATCGAATATCTGCTGCACCAGCATGGGGGCGAGGCCCATGCTGGGCTCATCAAGCAGCAGCACGCGCGGGTTCGACATGAGACCGCGGGCGATGGCGAGCATTTGCTGCTCGCCGCCGCTCAGGGTGCCCGCAATCTGCTTGAGGCGCTGGCGGATCACCGGAAACATCTGCAGCACCCGCTCCTCGGTGTCGACGATCCATTTCTTGTTGTCGATCAGGAAGGCCCCGATCCGCAGGTTGTCCGCCACCGTCAGCCGGCTGAAGATATGGCGCCCTTCCGGGACGTGCACGATGCCCTTGCCCACGATCTGGTGCGCCGCCAGATCACGAAGCGACTGGCCGTCGTAGACGACATCGCCGTCCGTTGCCCCAAGGATGCCGGATATGGCTTTGAGGGTCGTCGTCTTTCCCGCCCCGTTGGCACCGATGAGCGTGACGATAGCGTCCTTTTCGAGCGCCAGCGTGACCCCGCGCAAGGCGTGGATCTTGCCGTAGTAGACATGCAGGTCGTTGACATCGAGGATTGCCATCTACTTGAGCGCCTCCTCCTGCCGGGTGCCGAGATAGGCCTCGATCACCCGCGGGTCGTTCTGCACTTCGGCCGGCGTCCCTTCGGCGATCTTGACGCCATGATCGAGGACGCTGATGCGGTCAGAGATGCCCATGATCACCTTCATCGAGTGCTCGATCAGCAGGATGGTGACATCGCGCTCATCGCGCACCCGACGCACGAAATCCATCATCTGGTTGCTCTCGCGGGGGTTCATGCCGGCCATGGGCTCGTCCAGCATCAACAGCCGCGGGCGCGTGGCGAGCGCCCGGCCTATCTCCAGACGGCGCTGCTCCCCGTAGGCGAGATTGCGGGCCACCACGTCGCCGCGACCCTTCATGCCGACGAAATCGAGGATGCGGATCGCCTCGTGGTGGGCGCGGTCCTCATCGTCCCTGGCGCCGCGTGTATTCAACAAGGCGCCGAGCCATGTGGATTTCAGATGCAGGTGCATGCCGACCAGGATATTCTCGATCGCCGTGAGGTTGCGGAAAAGACGGATGTTCTGGTAGGTGCGGTTGATGCCCGCCTCGGCCACGCGGTCGGGGGTGAGGCCGTCGATGCGCTCACCCGCGAAGAGGACCTTGCCGGCTTCGGGCGTATAGAATTCCATGATGCAGTTGAAGACTGTCGTCTTGCCGGCACCGTTGGGGCCGATGATGCTGTGGATGCTGCCTTCCTCCACCTCGAGATCGAGCTTGTCCACGGCGACGAGGCCGCCGAAACGCTTGGTCATCTTGAGCGTCTCGAGCAGGATGGCCATGATTTCAGGCGGCCTTCCTGTTATGGGCGGCAGCCTGCTGCACCTCGATGGTCTCGGCATCGATGCGCATCTCCCGGCGCTTGGCGGCAGACGGCCACAGACCCTCCGGCTTGAGCCGCATCACCGCAATGATGGCGAGCCCGTAAAAGAGATAGCGGTACTCGCCGAATTCGCGCAGCAGTTCCGGCAGGCCAATCAGCACCGCCGCCCCCAGGGCAACGCCCGGTAGACTTCCCATGCCGCCGACAATGATAAGGGCGAGAATGTTGATCGATATGATGAGTTGGAAACTGTGAGGAAAGATGGACCCCAGCATGGTGGCAAAGATCGAGCCCGCCAGGCCGGCGAAGGCTGCCCCGAGGCCGTAAGCGAGGAGCTTGACCTGTATGAGGTTGATGCCGAGCGCCTGGGCGACGTCCTCGTCGTCGCGAATGGCCATCCAGGCTCGGCCAAGCCTCGATTCTTGCAATCGCCAGGCGGCGTAGGCCGCGACCAGAGAGCAGGCAAGGGTCAGATAGAACAGCGAGACCGGGTCGTTGAGATGGTAGCTACCGAACGCCGGGCGCGGGATCTGCAAAATCCCGTGGGCGCCGCCAAGCAATGGCGAAGCCGCATCCGATAACACCACGACGCGGACGATCTCGCCCAGCCCCAGCGTGGCCACGGCCAGGTAATCCCCCCTGACTTTCAGGACGGGTATCCCGAAGACCACACCGAGCGCGATGGAACACAGGACCGCGATCGGCATTGCCTGCCAGAAGGACAGATGCGCGAGCGCAAACGAGCTGTCTGCCGTCAGGAGGGCGGTGGTGTAGGCACCGGTTGCATAAAACGCGACGAACCCCAGATCGAGCAGCCCGGCAATGCCGACCTCCAGATTGAGACCCATTCCCATCAGGATGAAGAGCCCGACGGTCAACATGACCTGGCCGATGAAGTTGCCCGCATAGATCGGAAACAACGCGCCGATCACGATAGCAACGGCGATCAGGCCCCAGCGAATATGGCGCTGGGTTGACGGCGCGAGGCTGCCATACCCGCGCTTCAGCCGATCGCCGAAGGCATCCCAAAGGGCAATGACGGCGGCGATCACGATGAAGATGATGATCGCGCCCTGCAGCATCAGCCCGTACCAGGTATAGAGCAGATCGTGCAGCGGGGCGGTTATGGTGCTGTTGGCGAGGATCGGGCTGAACAGGTCCTGAAACAGGCCTGCCAGGCCTGCGGCGATCAAACCTCCCGCCAGAGGCCGGCGGAGGCGCGGCGGCAACACCGTGATCGCCGCCCCCAGCAGCCCGAGCCCGGCGCCCAGACAGATGTGCAACCCCACCGCCGTATGTAGCGGCATGTTGAACGTGAGCATGTGGTAGAGCGGAGGATCGAGCGAGACGAACACCTGCCGCAGCCTGATGAGGCTCATGGCGATGGGGACGAGTGCCATGACGGCAGCGGCGATGACTCCCGCCACCAATCCGGCCATGAGAGTGCCAATGATTGTGGCGAAAAGCCGCCGCCAGGCCACCAGAATTCCGCCGGAGAGTAGTAGGAATCCCAAAGTGGCATAACCGAGAGTCAGTTCATCGACAATAATCTGGCGCTTGTTGAACATGCCGAGAATGCCGACCACTGCGAGGAAGATGCCGGCGAGCCCGAGTTGTAGGCCGATGATCACGGTATTGCGGCGTGGAGCAATGCGCTCCTTCTCGATGCGGCTCGATATGACGACGTCGAATGCCATGCTCCCCTCACCCTTGCCGTTGCGCCAACATCAGGCGCGCTTCTTGGTGAGCGCTTCGCCGAACAGGCCCTGCGGCCTGAACACCAGCACCATGACCAGCATGGTGAAGGCTATCAGGTCCCTGAGCTGATAGGGCGCTGGAATGCCGATGCCATCAAGGAAAAGCGGCGGTCCGATCGATTCGATGACACCAAGAAAAAGCCCACCGGCCATGGCACCCGGTATGTTGCCGATGCCGCCCAGAACGGCTGCGCTGAACGCTTTGATGCCGGGGAGAAAGCCGGTGTAGAAGTAGATTTGCTTGTAGACGAAACAGTACAGGACCCCGCCGATGCCGGCCATGCAGGCGCCGAGCACAAAGGTGAAGATGATCACCTTGTTGGAGTCGATTCCCATGAGTGCCGCTGCGTCACGATCCTCCGACACGGCACGCATGGCGATCCCCATCTTGGTCTTCTGGACGATGAGATAAAGAAACAGCATCGCCGCAAGCGCGGTGCCGAAGACGATGATCTGGGCGACCTGCAACGAGAAGGGACCGAAATGCATCGCTCCTTTCATCCACACCGGGTTGGGATAGGCGCGCACGGTATTGCCGAACATGCCGCGGAAGGTGTGCTGAATGGCAAAGGAGGCGCCGATGGCACAGATCAGGGGGGCGAGCGAGGAGACGTGGCGGAAGGGGCGGTAGCAGATACGCTCGACGATCAGCGCGACCGCGGTACACACCGCCATGGACAAGGCGACGATGCACAGCATCGAGATTACAGGATGCGCGTTGAGGAAGCCTGAGCGATCGAAACTGCGCGCCAGAAAGAAGGCCGAAAAGGCCCCCGTCATCGTGATGTCGCCATGGGCGAAATTGATCAGGCGCAAGATGCCGTAGACGAGGGTGTAGCCGAGGGCGATCAAGGCGTAAATGCTGCCGATGGTGAGACCGAAGGTCAGAAAATCAAACCAGTCGCTTGCCGAATAGGTGCCCTTGATCAGAGTACCGATCGTGCCGGCGACCACTACCGTCACGACGGCGATGCGCAAGATCCACAGGACCGCATCGACATAGGTGAACCTGTGCAGACGGCCGCGCAGGCCCGCTATCCGCACCATTCCGGCTGCGTCGCTATCTGAGGACATGGCATGTACCCGCAGGAAGGGTTATGGACGGTCTCCGACTTGGCCGGCCATCCGCAAGGGACAGCCGGCCGTCAAAGATCGTCTCGAGGCCTCGTGCTATTATTTGGGGTAGATCTTTGCCGGGTTGACGCCGATCTTGAAGGTCGACGGATCACCATTGGTGAACTGATAGACCGCAAAGTTGAAGCCGCCGCATTGACCGTATTTGTTGCAATTGATCTTGCCGGAGATGCCATCATAATTATGGGTGGCAAACAAGGCATCGTGCAGCGCTTTCTTGCCGACATAGGTATTACCTGCTGAATCGGTCTTTGCCACTTTGTCGATGGCTATGGCCAGAATGGCGGCCGCGTCGTGAGCCTGGGCATGGAAGGCGTTGATCGGGCCTTCGCCGTACTTCTTAGTATAGGCCTCAACGAAGTCCGGATAGTTCTTGCCCATCACGGCGGGGGAAATGTCGACGTTGGTGATGCGGAAGCCCTTTGCCGCATTGCCCGCGGCCTCAAGGAAGCCGGGCGCCATGAGGGCGCTGCCGCCGATGAGGTTGACGCCCTTGAGATCAGGAACGTCGCCCGCCTGATTGACGATTTGCGCAGCAGCCGCAACGAAGATCGGGAGATAGATGACGCAGGGCTTCTTGGTCGCGATCGAGGTGAGCACGGGGTGCATGTCGACGTCGGTCGGCGCCACTGCCTCCTCAGCCACCACCTTTCCGCCCAGCTCCTTGAAGTGGTTGGCGGCCACTTTCACCAGCTGCGAGGCGTAGGGGCTGCCGTCGTGGATGGTCGCCAGTGTCCGGCACCCCAGTCCCTTGTAAAAGTATTCGGCGTCGCCGTGGCCCTGATCGTTGTCGCTGTAGATCGTGCGCATGTACCCGTCATAGCCGGGCTTGCGGTCGGGTGCCGTGAGCGATGGCGCTGTGGTGGCGGTGCCGATGTCGGTCAGGCCAGCCTTCCACAGGATCGGCGCGGCCGGCGTGGCAGCACTCGAGCACGCCGGGCCAAGCACGGCAACGATGTTGGGCACCGATGCCAGCTTGGTGGCGGCCGTTTGACCGCCTTCGGCGTTGCACTGGGAATCCTCAACGACGAACCGGATCGGATGACCGGCAATCTTGTTGCCGATTTCGTCAAAGGCGATTTCAGCGCCGCGCTTCGAATCCACGCCGAGCGCAGTGTCGGCGCCTGAGATCACCCAGTAACCGCCGATGACGATCGGTGCGCCCTTGGGGATCATCACCACGCCGAGACTGTCGGTGACCGGTCCCTTGGTCTCAGCGCTGGCGTTCAGGTTGACTGCGCAAATCAGGGCAGCGGCCGCAATGGCGGACACCCCCCATGACAAGCCGATTTTCATGACTCGATTCCTTCTCAGATGCTATCCGGAGTTTGTCGAGCTACAGCTCATGGCTAGGGCCATGACTTTAAGCCTTCCGGACATTTTCCTCCATTCCGGATCCCGGCGTGCTTGACGGTTCCGCCAGGTTTCCTTCACGAAAGAATGGTGCTCACAGTGTCCGACGCGTGTCAACGTCCGCGATTGTCACCCCTGATCGGAAATTGGCAGTCGTTCTAGCACCCAGCGGCCTACGGCCTGCACCATGTCGTCACGCCACGAAAGGGGGCCAGGCCTGTAGAGGGCCGATGCGAGGGCCTTCTGCTGTTTTTCCAGGATGTCCGCGTCCTCGCGCCCAACGGCCTCCCAACGTTCGTAATAGGGTCTGGCCTTGGCCTCAAATCCGGCGCCGGCCACGACATCTTCGGGAAAGCAGCCGCCGATCTCCAGCACGGAACGGTCTTCGGCAACCGGCGTGACGTTGAGCCACCACAGGCAATCCTGCGCGACGGCGAACTGGCACGCCGGGTTGATCACGGTGAAATAGGTGCCCATGCGGGCATCCTCATCAAGGCCCTCGATCGGCGGAAAGGGCGGAGTGGTGCCTGGCAGTGTCGCGATACTGCGCCCGCTGATCACCTGGATGCACAGCCAGTTGCCTTTCGTCTGGATGGTGCGCGACTGCTGGGCGCCGACCGTCGCCCTGTGCACGATCCCGGTGTGATAGGTCTCCATGGCGTTCTCGAGGATGAGCTTCCAGTTGCACCGCGGCTCGAGCGTGATCCACCAGGTACAGCGCATGCGCTCGAGACGATGGGTGGCGAAACGCTGCGGCAAGTCGCCCAGATGCTCCAGCAGGGGGATCGGGTCGGCGGAAAAGTTCGCGAACACGAAGCCGGCCCAGCTTTCGGTCCTTAGCGCCACCATGCCGTTTTCGGTACGATCGAAGCCCTCGGCGTCGGCCATGTCGGGGCAGCCATAAAGACGCCCATCGGAGAAGTAGCTCCAGCCGTGATAAGGGCAGACGATGCGCCTGCCGCAGTTGCCCTCGCCTTCCAGTAGTATGGAGCCACGGTGGCGGCAGTAATTGGCGAAGCACCGCAAGACCCCGTCGCTGCCGCGCACCGCGACTACCGGCCCGCCCGGCGTGTCGAAAGCGCGATAGTCGCCGTTGTTTGGCAACTGCTCCTCGCGGCATAGGAAGAACCAGTGCTTCAGGAAGATGTGCTGGCGTTCGAGCGCAAAGATCTCGGGCGAGGTATAGAAGCCCGCCGGCATCGACTTCGCCTCGTTCAGCGGCCTCAACGCCTCCTCGATCTGACCACGCTCTAGGTTCATGGGGCACCCCTGCCGGATTTAACAATAACGCATGGCCCGCTCGCAGGCCTCGATGATGCGTGCCTGGTCGGGGAAATAGGCCGCTTCGAGACGCGGCATGGGGATGATTGTATCATAGCCCGTCACCCGCTCTACCGGAGCGATGAGCAACGGCATCGCCCGCTCGGCCAAGATTGCGGCGATCTCGGCACCGAACCCGGAAGTGCGGGCCGCCTCGTGGACGATCACGCAGCGTCCGGTCTTTTCCACCGAGCGGATCAGGGTATCGGCATCGAACGGCTTGAGGGTCGCCGCATCGATGATCTCCGCCGAGATTCCCCGCGCTGCCAGTTCGGTTCTCGCCTTTCTCGTATCGGCATGCATGGCGCCCCACGCGATGATGGTAATGTCGCTGCCCTCATCGCTGATCCGCAGGGTGTCGAGCCTTTGGCCTGCGCCATCGTCGGGAACGTCCTCGCGAAACGCCCGATAGAGGCGGGTCGGCTCGAGGAAGGCCACCGGATCGGGATCGCGTATGGCCGAGAGCAGCAGGTCGTAGGCTTGCCGTGGCGAAGACGGGATGACGACCCTGAGGCCCGGAATGTGGGTGAGGAGGGCTTCGAGTGAATCCGAATGGTGCTCCGGCGCATGCACCAGTCCGCCGCACGTGACGCGCAGCACCAGCGGACAGGAGAGCCGACCGCGGGTGCGGGTGCGCATACGGGCGGCATGGTTGGCCAGATTGTCGAGCACCGGATAGATGAAGCCGATGAACTGGATCTCGCACACGGGCTTAAGGCCCTGCGTGGCCATGCCCACGGCGAGGCCGCCGATGGTTGTCTCGTCGAGCGGGGTATCGATCACGCGCTTGCCGCCGAAACGCTGGTAGAGCCCCTCCGTCGCCCGGAAGACGCCACCATGGATGCCGACGTCCTGGCCGAAAACGACGACGGAAGGGTCCTCGGTCATCGCCCGCGAAAGCGCCTGGTTGACCGCCTGAACGAGTGTGAGTTCAACCATGGCCGAGCCTGATCGCCTCCGCGCGCTGATCGGCATAGGCCGCGGGCAGCTCGGCAAAGAGATAATCGAACATCGCCTCCGGCCCCTCGGCGTCGGTCTGCAGAAAACGCTCCACCGCAGCCTCGATCTCGGCCCTGATCTCCTCGGCCATGGCCGTCTCCCGGTCGTCGCTCCACAGGTCGTTCGCCCGCATGTAGAGGCCGAGCCGGCGCAACGGGCAGTAGGCCCGGCGTTCCTCCACCTCCTTGGGGTCACGATAGCGCGTAGCATCATCGGCGGTGTTGTGATCGTTGAGCCGGTAGGTGACGCATTCCACCAGACTCGCCCCGTCGCCTGCGCGTGCCCGCGCCAACGCCTCGACCATCACGTCGTGCACCGCCACGATGTCGTTACCGTCGACCTGCATGACGGCAAGTCCGCCGGCGATGCCCTTCTGCGCCAGCGTCGCGGCAGCAGTCTGGCGGCTGCGCGGGGTCGAGATCGCCCACTGATTGTTGGAAATGACGAACACCACCGGAAGGCCCCAGGCGCCCGCCACATTGATGGCCCCGTAGACATCGCCCTTCGAGGTGGCGCCGTCACCGAACACACACACGGCCGCGGCCTCCTCGCCGCGCAGCTTGAGTGCTGCAGCAACGCCGGCGGCGTGCAGCGCATGGTTGCCGACCGTTATGCAGATCGGCAGGTCGCGCGCCGCCGTTGCCGCGGTCCATGCCTGCCCGCGCTCGCTGCCGCCGAAATACTGCAGGATGTCGTCCACCTTCACGCCGCGCCAGATCTGCGCCGATTCCTCACGGTACGAGGGGATCAGCACATCGCTGTCGCGCATCGCTGAGGCCACTCCGATGGGGATCGCCTCCTGGCCGAGCGCTGTCGCATAGGTGCCCGACCGGCCGGTGCGTTGAAGGCTGACGAACTTGGCATCAAGCGCCCTGGCAAAGCTCATGCCGCGGTAGAGCCTGCGCATGAAATCACCGTCGCCGGCAAAGGCCGGCAGGGTTCTAATGGCGGCGCCGTTCTCGTCGAGATACTGCCTGCGGCGAACCTCGAAGGTCGCAACGAGTTTGTCCTCATTGTCGGTCATGGGCATCTCCGGCCGGGCTCAATAGTAACCCTGATAAGGCCGGCGATGCGTGCCCTCGTGGAAATAGTTGATCATGGTGACGAAATCGAAGACCGGCAGGCCGATCGCCTTCTGCACGGCATTTGCATAGGGCGGCATCAGCGAGCATTCGAGCACCAGGGCACCCATGTCGGGATGCTCCTCGAGCATCTTTTCAGCCTCGGTGACAACTTCCTTTTCGATCAGCTCGGAATCGAGCTCACCGCCTTCTTCGAGGATCGACCACTTGAAATGCTCATAATCCTCCATGCCGTGCACGACGACGTTGATGTCGCTTCTGATGCCTGCAAGTTCCAGCACGCGGTTGCCGAGCGAGCGCCGCGTCGCGGTGAGGCAGCCGACGGGCCGGTCGGGATCGAACATCATGGACAGGAACGGGATCTGCAGGAGGCTCGACATGAACACCGGAACCTTCACCGCGCTCGACACTGCGCGCTGGTATTGCACCAGGAAGCCGCAATCGCTCGATATGCCCCGGACGCCGAAGCGCTCCAGTTCCTCCGCCGCCTCCACGATGTCGGCCTCCGCCTTGGGATCGCCGGTAAGGACGCGATCGAGGGTGAGGCCCTTGACCAGCTTGAAGAGGACGGGATAGCCGTAAGTCGTGGCATTGCCCACGTCGCCCGGAATGAAGGGGCCGCGATAATCGAGCAAGAGAATGCCGACGGCGTGGCCATAGGTGTCGGCGTCGCGTATGCGGTATCTGGGCATGTCCTTTCCTCCTGTCGCCGAAGCCGCGCCTGGGCGCAGTGCGGCTTTTCATGACTTCCTTTGCAGCGCGGTGATCACGGCCCTGATGAAGCGGGCCGCCTCGCCGCCGGTGACGCAGCGATGGTCGAAGGTGAGCGACAGCGGCAAGATGCGTGCGTTGCGCGGACCCTTCTTGGCCGGCACCAGACGGTCACTGATGCGTCCCGCGCCAAGGATGGCGACCTGCGGGGGCACCACGACGGGCGTCGAGTGCAGCCCGCCGATCATGCCGTAATTGGTGAGCGTGATGGTTGCCCCGCTCAGCTCCTGGGCCGAATGCGTGCGCTCGCGCGCGCCGGTGATCAGGCGGTCGAGCTCCTTGCGGATGCCGGCATCATCGCGTGCTTGCGCATCGCGCAATACCGGAACGAGGAGGCCGTCCGAGGTATCGACTGCAATGCCGAGATGAACCTCGGGCACCAGCTTGCGTCCGAGCCGTGCATCGAACCACCCGTTGAGCGCCGGCTCCGTAGCGATGCCGCGCAGCATCGCCTCCACCAGCCGCACGGTGACGTCATCGCCGGCAGACCAGCCGCTGACATCGGCCTCCTCGTGAACGGTCGTCGCGGCGACCTGCTGGCGCGACAGCTCCATCTTGCGCGCCATGGTGTAACGAGGCCCGACGAGCGTTTGCCAGCCGGCATCGGCCGCCTCTGCCTGCTGTGACGAGACCGAACCGCCCAGCGCTGCTTGCGTCGCAAGGCGGGGCCGCAAGGCGGCAGCGATATCGCGCACCATCACCATCCCGTCGGGCCCGGTCCCGGCGATTTCGGCAAGATCGAGGTCCAGCGCCTCGGCCAGCATGTGAACGGCGGGCATGGCGCGAGCCCGCCGGTGGCCCACCGCTGCCATTGGTGTGACCGGCATCGCCGCCTTCCCGGCCGGTGCAACGGAGGTTGACTGCAAGATCCGACCTGCGGGGCCGTCCCCTTCGTAGAGGACGACCTCGTCGCCGACCTTGAGCGTGTCGCCAACCCCGGCGCAGAGCTTTGAGATGCGCCCTTTCCAGGGAGCTGGCACTTCCGTCACCGCCTTGTCGGTCTCGACCGAGATCAAGGGATCGTCGGCGGCAACCTCGTCGCCTGCTGCCACATGCCACTCGATCACCTGCGCCTCGTGCAGGCCTTCACCAAGATCGGGAAAGCGGAATACCTGCATGTTACGGTCGCTCACGCGGACGGGACTGCAAGCGCGGGAGACGGTCGTTCGAGGCCTTTGAGCGCAAGGCGGCCCGGCGTGACCAGCGCTTCGTGCATGGCAAGCAAAGCACACACCGCAATACTGCGCAATGCTGACGCACCGGCCTTGCTGCCGCACGGTCGGGATGCGATGATGAAGAAGATTGCTGCGGGACAAAGGATGAGAGCCGAAGAAGGGGCTCTTCACGCTAATGAGAATCGTAGTCATGGGTGGCGGGGTCATTGGGGTGACCTCTGCCTATTACCTCGTCAGGGCCGGTCACGAAGTTGTCGTTGTCGAACGCAACGCGGGAGCCGGTGAAGAGACCAGCTTCCAGAACGGCGCCTTGCTGGCGCCCGGTCATTCTCAGTCATGGGCAGCGCCCGGTGCCTTGTTTTCGCTGGCAACCTCGCTGTTCCAGAAGGATCCGGCTCTCAAGTTCCATTTCAGCACCGATCCGCAATTCTGGCGCTGGGGCTTGCGCTTCCTCGGCAATTGCAGCCATGCCGCCTATCGCGCCAACACCTTGCGCGTGTTGCGTTGCATGCATGCCGGCCTGGTGGAGCTGCGTGCGCTCAGCGCGGAAACCGGCATCGACTACGACGGCAATGACAATGGCATCCTCTACCTCTTCCGCACCGCGCGCTCGTTCGAGGAGCGCAAGAAGGATTGGACGCTGCTGCGCGAGCACGGGCTGAAGCTGGAGGAGGCAGGCCCCGATCGTTGCGTCGAGATCGAACCGGTGCTGCAGCCGGTGAAACACAAGATCGGCGGCGGTTTCTTTTCACCCGACGAGGGTGCCGGCGATGCCTATGTCTTCACCCGGCGACTGGCCGAACATTGCAACGAGCTTGGCGTCCGCTTTGCCTATATGAACACCATCAAGGCGATCGAGGTCGAAGCCGGCAGGGTGAAGGCCGTCCACAGCGACAAGGAGAAGTTCACGGGCGATTGCTATCTGCTCGCCCTCGGGCCTTACGCGCCGGTATTGGCCCGGCCCATCGGGCTCGATCTACCAATCTGGCCGGTCAAGGGCTACACCGCCTCGATTCCGATCGATGGGCACAACGGCGCACCGGCTGTCGGGGTGATCGAGGAAGACAATCTCGTGGCCTTTGCCAACCTCGGTGATCGCCTGCGGGTCGGTGGCAAGGCGGAATTCATCGGCTATGACAAATCCTATCGTGAAAACGACTTCCACGGCGTGCTGTCGGTATCGCGGGACCTGTTCCCCGATGGCGGCGACTACAGCCGCCCGAATTACTGGGCTTGTCTGAGGCCGGTGAGCGCCGGAGGCCCTCCGATCCTCGGCGAGACGCCGATTGAGAACCTCTACCTCAACGTCGGCCACGGCGCGGCAGGCTGGACTGAAGGCTGCGCGACGAGCAAGGCTGTCGCCGACATCATGAGTGGCCGTAGGCCGGATCTCGACATGGAGGGCTTGCGCCTTTCCGACCTTTAAATTGAAGCTTGTTGATGCGCCGCCATCAGAAACTCATGGTTACGCCCAAGGCAACTATTGCGGCGATTTCCGCGGCCTGTCTGACGTAGTGAGGGGCGCGCTGACGATCGAACCTGGCCTGCAAGATCAGGTCGTCCGGCAGCCAGGGATGCTGCAGGTCGCGCAGTTCGCCCGCTGCTATAAGATCGGCCACCATCACGCGGGGAAGACAGGCTATGCCAAGCCCTTCCAGCGCGGCGATACGCGCCGAAATGCTGGGTTACGTGGTGTTGAGCATCTCGCCTGCCCGGCGAAAACCGCCAAGCTCCGCAGCCATCACGAAAGCCTCGACCTGCTTGATCCCGCATTCCCCAAGTAATCGGCTGATTTTGCTGTCCTGACTGTAGTATTGTCTATATAAATCATGATGTTGCTGGCTTATAGGGGCGCGTTTTATGGGTCACCCAGAGGGTGCGGGTTCCGAGCGGGGTGGTCGGGTTGATTTCGACCGTCGGGTGCGCCTGGAATTTCGCGGCACGCAGCTCAGTTCGGATGGTGGCCTGCTAGTGATGCGCGAGCTGGATGACGCGCTCGGGCTGTCGGATCTGACGTCAGCAGCACTATGCGACAACCGCCGGGGAAAGAGCACGACGCACCGGCTCGATGGTCAGTTCCGGCAATCGGTCTACGGCAGGCTGGCGGGCTACGAGGACGTCAACGATGCCGACCGGTTGGTAGTGTCTCAGTTTGAAAATGCGACCGCTGAACATCCTGAGCAGTGCCATACGGTCAGATCGCCAGATGAATAAATCTTATGGCGCTTTTGTTCACCGCAATGACCGCAATGCGATCCTTTTCCTCCGCCAGTAGCCACCGGCGGTTCTAGCCAGCCCACAGCGCCACAGTCAGAGCATTCCCGAATAGGGCCAATCGCAGAGACGTTCTCCACTTCACGCTCTGGCGCCGACGCCCCGTTGACGTAAGGGGCGAGGATCTACTTGCTTAGATCGGCGCGGCCAGGACGTGTCCTAGCGGCCGAGGGCGCGCCTATCCGGAATCACCCTTTAGGTGGAGTAACTGGATTGATGTTGATCGCGCACATCGCCGCTCGGGATCAAAAATGATGACCATCTCCATCAAACAAAATAATTCGATCAATTCCTTCTGCCACGCTAACTTGCTCCGGACAATGCACAGGAGAATCCAATGGCTTCGTCGCGCGCACGCCTGGGCGTCGATATCGGCGGCACCTTCACCGACGTGGTGCTGGAAAGGGGTGGCGACCTGTTCTCGACCAAGGTGCTCACCACCTATGCCGCGCCCGAAGACGCCATCATCGAGGGTCTGAACCGGGTATGCGCCAAGGCCGGCATCGCGCCGAACGATATCGGCCAGGTGATTCACGGCACTACACTCGCCACCAATGCGCTGATCGAGCGACGCGGCGCCAAGACCGCCTTCATCACCACCAGTGGGTTTCGCGATGTCATCGAGATGCGTACCGAAAGCCGCTTCGAGCAGTATGACCTCAACCTCAAGCTGCCCGACCCTTTGCTGCCGCGTAACCGCCGTTACGTGGTGAACGAGCGCATGGAGGCCACCGGCAAGGTGCTGATCCCGCTTGACCGCTCGCAGGTTGAGGCGCTGGCCGAGGACCTGAAGCAGGCCGGCTACGACAGCATCGCCGTTGGCCTCTTACATTCGTATGTCAACGACGCCCACGAACGGCTGATCCGCGACGTGCTGGCCGAGAAGCTGCCCGGCGTCATGGTGTCGATCAGTTCGGAAGTATCGCCGCAGATGCGCGAGTACGAGCGCTTCAGCACCACCATCGCCAACGCCTACATCAAGCCGATCATGAAGAGCTACCTGATGCGGCTGCGCGACCGGCTGGCGGCGGAAGCGGCCCAATGCCCGGTATTCATGATGCATTCGGGTGGCGGGATCATGTCGCTGGAAAGTGCCGCCGAGTTTCCGGTGCGGCTGGTGGAGTCGGGTCCCGCCGGCGGGGCAATCTTCGCTGCCGATATCGCCGCGCGGCATGGGCTGGAGAAGGTGCTATCGTTCGACATGGGCGGCACCACCGCCAAGATCTGCCTGATCCGCAATTTCACGCCCAAGACCGCCCGGGTGTTCGAGGTGGCGCGGACCTACCGTTTCAAGAAGGGCTCGGGCATGCCGATCTCGATCCCTGTCATCGACATGGTGGAAATCGGCGCAGGCGGCGGTTCTCTGGCGCATGTGGATGTGCTGAACCAGATCCGTGTCGGACCCGAAAGCGCCGGCTCCGAACCGGGGCCTGCCTGCTATGGCCGCGGCGGCGAACGCCCGGCGGTCACCGATGCCGACCTGGTGCTGGGCAGGCTCGATCCGGACAACTTTGCCGGCGGCTCGATCAGGCTCTATCCGGACCGCTCCTCGGCCGCGCTCAAGGATCATATCGGCGAACGTCTCGACATGGACGTGACCGAGGCGGCCTGGGGCTTGAGCGAGGTGGTCGATGAAAACATGGCCAATGCCGCCCGCGTCCATGCGGTGGAAAACGGCGAGGATTTGTCCGAGTACACCATGATCGCCTATGGCGGCGCCGCGCCCCTGCATGCTGCGCGGCTGTGCGAGAAGCTCGGCATCGACCGCTGCCTGGTGCCGGTGGGCGCCGGCGTGGGCTCGGCGATCGGCTTCCTGCGCGCACCGTTCAGCTTCGAGGCCAACCGCTCGGTGTTCATGAAGATCGGCAAGTTCGACGCAGGAACCGTCAAGACGCTGTTCCGGGACATGGAGGACGAAGCGCGTGGCTTCGTGCGCTCCTGCGATGCGGACGCCGAAATCCTCACCGAGCACAAGGTCTACATGCGCTACAAGGGCCAGGGCTGGGAAATCCCGGTACCGCTTACGGCGGAACAGGCGGCAAATCCGGATGCTGAGACTTACCTGAAATTGTTCGAGCAGGACTATGTCCGCCTTTTCGGCCGCTCGGTGGACGGCATGGAAGCGGAAATCACCGTGTGGTCGGTCAAAGCTTTCACCAGGCCGCCCAAGATCAATCGCCTGAAACCGTCGAAGCCGGGCAAGGCGGCCGTCGCCAGCGGTAACCGGGCGCTGTTCGATCCGGCCCTTGGCCTCGAGGTCGAGGCCGGCGTCGTCGAGCGCTCGGACCTTGCAATCGGCTCGACGGTCGTCGGCCCGGCGCTGGTCACCGAGGATGAGACCACGGTGGTGTTGCCGGCAAGCCGCTGCCTGCTCGCCCAGCCCGACGGCTCGCTCGATATCACCGCCAGGGCAAACCCCGCGGTTGCCGCCGCCAGCCGGTCCGGAAGTACACCGGTATCTGAAGTATCGCGAGTTGCCTACCAGGTGATGTGGAACCGCCTGATCTCCGTGGTCGAGGAGCAGGCCCAGGTGCTGGTGCGCACAGCGTTCTCCACCTCGGTGCGCGAGGCGGGCGATCTGTCCGCCGGCATCTACAACCATAGGGGTGAGATGCTGGCCCAGGCCGTTACCGGCACACCCGGCCATGTCAACGCCATGGCCGAGTCGGTGGGCCATTTCATCCGCCGCATAGGCCGCCAAAACATGTTCGAGGGAGACGTCTACATCACCAACGACCCGTGGGAAGGCACCGGCCACCTGCACGACATCACCGTCGTCACCCCATCATTCTACAAGGGCCGTTTCGTCGGCTTCTTCGCCTGCACGGCTCACGTCACCGACATCGGCGGGCGCGGCTTCGGCGCCGATGCCAGCTCGGTGTATGAGGAAGGGCTTTATATCCCGATCATGAAGTTTGCCGAGCGCGGCGAAGTGGACCGCTCGCTGGTGCACATCATTCGAGGTAACGTGCGCGAACCCGACCAACTCGTCGGCGATATCTATGCACTAGCCACCTGCAACGAGGTCGGCCACCGCCGCCTCACCGGCATGATGGACGAGTTCGGGCTCAGCGATCTCGATGGCGTTTCGGACTTCATCCTCACCCATTCCCGCGAGGCCACGCTGGAGCGCATCAACGCGCTGAAACCCGGCACGGCCGAGGGCCACATGCGCATCGATGGCTACGACACGCCGATCGACCTGAAGGTGAAGCTGAGCGTCGAGAAGGACCGCATGTTTTGCGACTGGAATGGCACCAGCGGGGTGGACAAGAAGGGCATCAACGTGCCGCTGGTCTACACCAAGGCCTATACCTGCTACGCGCTTAAGTGCGCCATCGCACCGGAAATCCCCAACAACGCCGCCTCGCTGGCGCCGTTCGAGATTGCCGCCCCGGTCAATTCCATCGTCAATGCGCTGCACCCGGCGCCGGTGGCGCTGCGCCACGTGATCGGCCACATGGTGCCCGACACGGTCTATGACGCACTCGACAAGCTATTGCCGGGACTGGTGCCGGCTGAAGGCGCCGGCAGCCTGTGCAATTTCCAGATCAGCCTGCGCCCGCGTACCGATGCGCCCGCACCGCCCGATGCGGTGCGCGCCGAGGTGTTGACCTTCAACTCCGGTGGTGCCGGCGCCCGGCCTGATCTTGACGGCATGAGCGCCACCGCGTTCCCCTCAGGCGTCATGACCATGCCGGTCGAAGCCACCGAGCAGGTCGGCCCGGTGATCATCTGGCGCAAGGAATTGCGGCCCGACAGCGGCGGGGCCGGCAAGCGGCGCGGCGGCCTCGGCCAGTACATGGAAGTCGGCGCGCGCGAGGGCCACGAGTTCGACATTTCCGCGATGTTCGACCGGGTTCGTCACCCGGCGCGTGGCCGGCGCGGCGGCCAACCCGGGTGGCCGACGACGATCGGCCTCGACGATGGAACGCCGATGCGCGGCAAGGGCCGCCAGCATGTCCCGCACGGCCACAAGGTGATGATGGCATTCCCCGGCGGCGCCGGTTACGGCAACCCCAGCGAGAGGGAGCCGGCCGACATGCACCGGGATCTGGCGCTGGGCTATGTAACGCCGGATTATGCCGCAAGACATTACGGGATGGGTGACGACGAGATTGCCGACATCGTGCGCCGGGCCCGACTAGGCGAGGTTTTCTGATGGCAACTCTGCAACTTGCGGCATCTCCGGCGCGGTCGTCCTATGACGTCGTCATCGTTGGCGGCGCCATCATGGGCTCGTCGACGGTGTGGTGGCTGGCGAAAAACGCCGACTTCAAGGGGACCGTCCTCGTTGTCGAACGTGACCCGACTTACGAGAAGTGCTCGACCGCTCATACCAATTCCTGCATTCGCCAGCAGTACTCTACCGAACTCAATATCCGGATTTCCCAATTCGGCGCCGACTTCGTGAAGAACCTGCGCACTTACATGGGCGGCGATGAACGGGTGCCGGAACTCGCCATCCGCTCGTTCGGCTACATGTATCTCGCCGGCAACGAGAGCGCTGCCGAGGTGCTGCGTGAAAACCAGAAGATCCAGCTTGCCGCGGGAGCCGCGACGGAACTGCTGACGGCGGCGAAAATCAAGCAAAGGTATCCCTTCTACAATGTCGACGACATTAAGCTTGGCTCGATCAACGTGGTCGATGAGGGCTACTGGGATGGGGCGACGGTGTTCGACTGGTTCCGCCGTCAGGCGCGGGAGGCCGGCGTCGAATACATCACCAATGAGGTCGTGGCCATGTCGGTCAACGCGGCGGGCAACCGGGTTCAGTCCGTGACGCTCAAATCCGGCGAAGTCATCGCTTGCGGTCACGTGGTCAATGCATCCGGCCCGCGCGCGGCAGCTACCGCCCGGATGGCCGGCATCGATATTCCCGTCGAACCCCGGAAACGCTTCTCCTACATCTTCAAGGCGGAGAAACCGCTTGATTGCGACTTGCCGCTGACCATCGATCCCTCCGGCGTGCACGTGCGCGAGAACGGCGGCAGTACCTATCTGGCCGGTGGTCATGCCGACATTGATCCGGCCGTCGATTTCGACGACTTTCATATGGATCACGATTTCTGGCTGTCGCATGCCTGGCCGGCGGTGGCGACGCGGATACCGCAGTTCGAGGCCGTGAAGGTGACCAGCGAATGGGCCGGGCACTATGCCTATAACGTATTCGATCAAAACGCGATCACCGGCCCGCATTCACGGGTCTCGAACTTCATTTTCATCAATGGATTTTCGGGCCACGGCCTGCAGCAGTCACCAGCCATGGGCCGGGGCGTCAGCGAGTGGCTGACCTATGGTGCGTACCGTACGCTCGACCTCACGCCGTTTCACTATGACCGGATCGAACGCAACCAACCCATCCTCGAAAAGGCAGTCATCTGATGAAGCTGGCAGACAATCCATTCGTGCATGCCCTCAAGGAGGGCGAGCGGCAGCTTGGACTTTGGATCTCGCTTTCAAGTCCATTCGCGGCCGAGGTCGTGGCAACGGCAGGGTTCGACTGGGCGCTGATCGATATGGAGCATTCACCGAACGACTACTTCTCGGTGCTCGGTCAGTTACAGGCGTTCGCGGCCACCTCGACGACGGCGATTGTCAGGCCGGAATGGAATGACCCGGTGATGGTGAAGCGGCTGCTCGACCTGGGCGTGCCGGGGTTGCTGTTCCCCATGATCCAGAGTCCTGACGAGGCGCGGGCAGCGGTCGCCGCAACGCGGTATCCCCCACGCGGCATCCGCGGCGTCTCCGGCGCGACGAGGGCCACGAAGTTCGGGCGCGTAAGCGACTACGCGCAGCGGGTGGAAGACGAGACCGCCGTGCTGCTGCAGCTTGAGACCGTCCGGGCCGTCGAGCAGGCTACCGAGATCGCCGCGGTTGACGGCGTCAGCGGCATCTTTTTCGGACCGGCCGACATCGGAGCCGATCTCGGCAAGGTCGGCAAGCCAATGGATCCTGCCGTGTGGGATGTCATCCGCCCGGCAGCGAAACGCCTGATCGCCAGCAGCGTTCCGGTCGGCACACTGGTGCAGGACACAGCCTTTGCCGCCGAACTCCTCAATGACGGCTTCAGCTTCGTTGCCTGCGGCGTCGATACCGTCCTCCTGGCGCGCGGCGCCGATAGTCTCCTGGCGGACGTGCGCAAGAGGTTGCAATGATCCACGTCGCCTTGCGGCTTTAGCGGGGATTATGTACTTGACTGCACAAGCGTCTGACTCTATATTGGGTTTCAAGGAGTTAGACCGATGTGCGACATTTCAAACCCGATTTTCCATAACGAAGCAAAAGCCCGCCGTTTCTTGGAAGCCCAACGCTGGGCCGATGGCGTATTCTGTCCCTACTGCGGCCAACTGGATACCGTTCGCGAGTTAGCGGGCAAGTACAAGAACACCGGCTGGCATCACTGCAACGATTGCCGCAAGAAATTCACCGTGCGCGTCGGCACCCTCTATGAGCGTTCGCATATCCCGCTGCACAAGTGGCTGATGGCAACGCATCTCATGTGTTCCAGCAAGAAGGGCATTTCGGCCCATCAACTGCACCGCATGTTGGGCATCACGTACAAGTCAGCTTGGTTCATGGCCCACCGCATCCGTGAGGGTATGCGCGAAGGCAAACCAAAGGGCGGCTTGGGTGGCCAGAACAAGGTTGTCGAGGTCGATGAAACCTATGTTGGCGGCAAGGCCAAGAATGCCAAACGTGGCGCTCCCATCCCTGAGAAAGAGCCTGTCGTTACCCTTGTCGAGCGTGACGGCATGGTTCGCTCGTTCCATCTGCCGTCAGTCAATGGCAAAACCCTTGGCCCGATCCTGCGCACCCAGATTGACCGCAAGTCCTACCTGATGACCGACGAAGCGAAGGTCTAAAAGCCGCTCGGCAAGGAATTTGGTGGCCATGGTTCGGTGAACCATTCAATCGACGAATATGTGCGCGGTGCTTTCTGGCACACGAACACGGTCGAGGGGTATTTCTCCATCCTCAAGCGCGGCGTAACGGGCGTGTTCCAGCATGTCAGCCAGCAACACTTGAAACGCTACCTTGGCGAATTTGATTTCCGCTACAACTATCGCATCAAGGCTGGGTACAACGATGTTGACCGCATGTTGGTCGCGCTCAAAGGCATTGAGGGCAAGCGCCTCACCTATCGGCGGATTGACGAAGCCCGTTACGCCTAGGCAAAAGGCGAATCACCTTCTCAGATTGCGTCGAAGGAACAACAGGCATGGGATTGACTAAAGGTGAGCGCGACAGGCTTCTTGAGGGTGGGGCAAAATCCGCTGAAGAACAAAGAGAGATAGCCAAGTCCACTTCTGAGCACGCTTCCCGTGCAGCTGATGCAGCATCAGAGCAAGCGCGCGCGGCCGATGCACTCGTGCGAGTGGCCAAGGACGCAAACGCGCTCTCGCGGGACGCGAACAAAATTGCCCGCCAGGCGAATGCAATCGCTACCATCGCGCTGGCTGTTGCTATTATCGCGCTAATTATTGCTATCGGTCCCGTCATTTTTCACATCTCTAGATAAACAGAAGGCGAGCACGCCTAAGCAAAAGGCACAGCGCTTTCAACAATGGCGCCGCGAAAGACTCGACTCTACATGAGTTTTGGCCCACCATCCGAATCACTGCGGTCCAGACTGGCACTGGTGCGGCAGTTACCCCAGAGTTGGGCAACCGCAGCCCCGCGCCTTGGCCCGCCTCACAAGCGGATGACCTTGGTCACCACGCGGGAACCACCTGAAACGGCAGCTGACGCGGATGGTGGGCCGATAATCCCATAAACGGCGGTCAATCCGTTTGATGGGCCGGACGGTGATAACCTTCTTGGCATCACCGCGCGGTGAGCCGGAGGTCAACCGATGCGAAAGTATCGATCCTGCCGACTCGTCGTCCAGATCAAGGTCGATCTCGCAGCCTGCCTATTTGGCATCGCTGCGATTCTTACCGTCCTTGTCTGACAGGGGGGCGCGTTTCCGTCTCGGCGGAGCGCGCCTTTCCTGATCCTTCATTGTCTCATGCGGCTTGTGCGGCGTTTTCAAAAAGTGCTTCACCACCCGCATGAAGTCGGGGTCTTTGGTAGGGTCGTCCACTTTCTTTTTTTCAGAATCAGCCATGAAACCAGCTTACCAAATTGCGCTGAATGAGAAAGAGTTGGTTATGCTCGGGAAACTTTCCGTCATCCTCGGCATGGTTGACGATATTATGATCAAGACAGTTGCGCGACTCCTGCAAATTGATCGATCTGCGGCAAGCGCGATCATGGGGTCAACCAGCATTCGCCCTAAGAGCGTGTTTGAAAAGTGCGTGTGTCACGGCCAGCGCCTGATAAGTG